>CAJCIS010000193.1 GCA_903970435.1 Acidobacteriota bacterium
GGCGACCGGCGCGCCGTCTCCGACCGCGCCTGGAACGTGTTGCGGCACCGCCGCCGGATCACCTGGTGGCTGGAGAGGGCGCAGGCGCTGCCCACGCCAAGATTGCTGATCGCCGCCAGCCTGCTGCTGGAGGGCTGGACACTGGAGGGGGTGGAGCAATCATTTTCCGGCGGCCAGTTCGCCGCGGCGCGGTTGCTGCCGCCGGAGCGCGCGGCCCTGCGGGGGCTGGAAGGGCGCACGCCGGAACACCCCGCCATGCCGCCCGCAGTGCGGGTGGAAATCCCCGACTGGGTTTTTGCGCCGCTGCACGCGCGGTTCGGGCGCGATACCGAAGCCGAGCTGACGGCGCTCACCACCCCGGCCCCGCTCGACCTCCGTGTGAACCTCTTGAAAGCCAGCCGGGACGAAGCACAGGCAGCACTTCTTGCGGAAGGGATCGAGACCACGCCCACGCCCTATTCACCGTGGGGCCTGCGCATTCCCACCCGGCGCGCGCTGACGACGGGCCCCGCCTTCCAGTCGGGCCTGGTGGAAATCCAGGACGAAGGATCGCAGCTCGTGGCGGCCCTGGTGGGGGCTGCGCCGGGGATGCGGGTGGCCGACTGGTGCGCCGGCGCGGGCGGCAAGACCCTGGCCGTCGCCATGACGATGAAGAATCGCGGCCACATCGTGGCGTGCGACGTGCACGAAAGGCGCCTGGAGGCGGCGGTGAAACGCCTGCGCCGCGCCGGCGTGCACAACGTGGAACAGCACGTCATCGCGGTTGGCGACAAATGGGCGAAGCGTCAGGAGAAGAAATTTGATCGGGTCCTGGTTGACGCACCCTGCACAGGATGTGGAACATGGCGGCGCAACCCGGACGCACGCGCCCGCCTGACCGAAACCGACCTCCAGCAACTGGTGGTCAAGCAGGCCGCCATCCTGGATGCGGCCGCGCGCCTGACCAAGCCGGGCGGCCGACTGATTTATGCCACCTGCAGCCTGCTGCCGGCGGAGAACGAGGACCAGGTGCACGCCTTCATCCAACGCCACCCCGACTTTGCCGTCCTGCCGCTCGCAGATGCGTGGTCCCCCGCGAACGCGCCCGCGGGCGGCGGCCCGTTCCTGTCGCTGACGCCGCTGCGCCACGACACGGACGGGTTTTTCGGCGCCGTGCTGGTGCGCGCCAAGCCGGCGGCGGTGCCGGTGGCGCCCGCGCCGTGAAACCAATCCCATGATCACCGTGCGCCGCGCCCGCATTGCCGATGCCGCCGCCATCGGCGCCGTCCACGTGGCGGCGTGGCGCAATACATACCCCGGTATTCTGCCGGACGCGTATCTGTCGCGCCTGTCACCCATTCGGCAGGCGCGGCACTACGAAGCCAATATTGCCGCCGGCGGCTGCGTTATCGTCGCCGCGCCGGATGCCGGATCGCCGCGCCTGATCGGCTTTACCACGGCCGGCCGCGCCCGCACCGGCGGGCTCGGCGATGGCGAAATCGAAACGCTCTATGTGCTGGACGACTGGCGCGAGCAGGGCATCGGCCGCCGCCTGCTGCATGCCGCGGCGAAGGACCTGGCCGAGCGCGGCTGCCGCTCGGCGTTCCTGTGGGTGCTGCGGGATAACCCAAGCCGGTTTTTTTATCAGCATCTGGGGGGGCAGCCGGCGGCGCAGGGCGATACGCGTGTGGCGGGGGTCACGGTGCCGCAAATGGCGTATTGCTGGGATCCGATTGAGAGGTTGTTGGCGGCTTCGCCGGCGTAAGGAAAGTAGAAGGAAGCAGTTCTTTTTTGAAAAAAAGAACCAAAAAACTTTGTCTGTTTGATCGGCTACTTCGATGAATCGCGACTTTGCCGCGCTTGTCGCCGAGGGGGCGCTGGCGACAATTCGGACGCGGCATCTTTTTGCCATGCGGCTCGATGTCCGCCCCATCGTTCAGGTCGGGCCGACACAAGTCGGCTTTCGCCGGATTGGTTTCGTCACCGGCGGTGACATCGTCGGCGCGCGGATCCGGGGCAGGGTACTGAACGAGGCCAATGACTGGCAGATCAAGCGGCCGGATGGCAGCATCACGCTCGACGTGCGGCTGGTTATCGAAACGGACCAGGGCGCGCTCGTGGCGATGGCTTATCGCGGCCTGCGGCACGGGCCCGCCGAGGTGATCGACCGCCTCGACCGCGGCGAGAGTGTCGATCCCGCGGCTTACTATTTCCGTATCGCGCCGACCTTCGAAACCGCGGACGCGACACTTGCCTGGCTCAACAACATTCTTGCCATAGGGACAGGCCATCGTTTTCCGGAAGGCCCGGTCTACAACGTCTTCGAGGTCCTCTAGTCCCGGCCGGAGATAATCCGTCCGAGACGTAAGAAAGCAGTTCTTTTTTGAAAAAAAGAACCAAAAAACTTTTGTCTGTTTGATAGGCTGCTACGGCGTAATCGCGAACACCGTTCCGCACCCGCTGCCACCGCAGCCGGTGCCGCCGCCACTCGTGGTGACGCCGTAGAGCACCCCATCGGCATAGATCAGCTCGCCCCAGGGTTGCGCGCCGTCGTTCCCTCCTTGGAACGTATACACCACGCTTTGGGTGCCATCCTTGGTGAGCGCGTAAACGACGCCGCACCCGTAACCGCCGCAACCGCTCTGCCCGCCGCCGGTTGTCGTACCGTACAGAACGCCGTTCGCCATGATCAGCCCGCTATTTGCCTCGAATCCGTTCGCGCCATTGGCCGCGAACGCGTAAGCGACGTGCTCCTTGCCCGCGGAGGTCAAGCGCGCCACGGCGCCGTTGCCGAATGCGCCACCGTACTCCGTCGTCGTGTAGAGCAAATGGCCGACCTGACGCACCGGGGCGTTCGGGTATCTTCCATCATGTGCGCCACCGAAACTGTAAAGAACGTTTTCAGTCCCGTCCGTGCCGATCGAAAAGACCGTGCCCGCGTTATTCGCGCCGCCATAAAGTGTTGTGCTATAGAGCGTGTTGCCGATCGCGATAAGCGGGACGCCGGGGTTGGCGCCGTCGCTCAGCGCGCCTTTGAAAGCGTAGATCTGCGCGTATGTCCCGCCGGGCGTGATCGAGAAAACGGTGCCGCAGCCGCCTTGCGTGGCGCAACCCGTGCCGCCGGCGGACGTTACACCGTAGAGCGTATCGTTGGCAGCGAGAAGACCCGCGTTGCCATATGCGCCGTCACTGCCACCCTGGAACGAGTAGAGCACGGTTTCCGCGCCGTCCGGCGTCAGGGAGAATACGGTTCCGAGACCGGCATTCCCGCCAAGGTAGGTCGTGCCGTAAAAAACACCGTCAAGATAGATGAGCGGGTTAGCAGTGGACGCGCCATCCTGACCGGATCCGAAATCGTGCAGCACGCGCTCCCGGCCAGCCAGAGTCACTCGGTACACCGTTCCGGCACCGTATTTCCCGCCGTTGTAAGTCGTTCCGTAGAGCGCCTGGCCGCGCTTGACGAGGCCGGCATACGGGTTGGCGCCGTCATCGCCCGAAAAGCGGTACAGAATCTGTTCCGAGGCAGCGTGCGCCGGGGTGGCGTGAACGCACGCCGCGAGGCTTGCCGCGCCAATGATCGCCATATATTTCATGCTCATCTCCTTCGAGAAATGTATTGTTATACGGGTCGGTATATCGATACGGGTCGGTTTGATCCGCACGCCGATCAGGGCGTGACCGCGAACACAGTGCCGCAGCCGGGGCCGTCGCAACCGGTATTGCCGCCATACTGGGTCGGGCCGTAGAAGACGCCTTTCTCGTAGAGAAGCTCGCTTGGAAGAAAGCCGTCGTTGCCGCCCTGAAACGCGTAGAGCACGGTCTCGGCCCCATCCTTGGTCAACGAATAGACGGTGCCGCAGCCATTGCCGCCGCAGCCCGTGCCGCCGCCGTATCCGGTTGTGCCGTAGAGAACGCCGTGCACGGCGGTGAGTGCGCCGAGGGGCTCCGCACCGGTCGACCCATTGGCGGGGAAGGCGTAGATCACGTGTTCCCGGCCGGCGGGCGTAACACTATATACTGTGCCTTGTCCGCCGGTGCCGCCGTATTCGGTTATACCGTAAAAGCGAGCGCCAATCAGGAGCAGCCGCCGAAAAGGGGCCCTCCCGTCTTGTCCAGATCCGAAGCTGTGCAGTACGCTTTCGGTGCCGCCGGTCCCGATGGTAAAGAATGTGCCGGCATTATTGCTGCCGCCGTAGAGCGTGTTGCCGTAAAGCTGGCCGTTCAACGCGGTCAGCGGCGCAGCCGGATTAGCGCCGTCGTTCCGGCCCCCTTGAAAGTCATGCAGGGTCTTGAACGTCCCTGACGGCGTGATGGCGTATACGGTGCCGTTCCCGTTCACGCCGCCATAGCGCGCCATGCCGTACAGAACACCGTTTAACGCAAAAAGATCAAACTCCGGAAATGAGCCATCCATGCCGCCCTGGAAGGAGTAGAGAACGGTTTCGCTACCCTGCGGGGTGATCGAAAAGACGGTTCCTTGCCCGGCCGTGCCGCCGCCCGTCGTGGTTCCATACAACGTGCCGTTGAGTTCGACCAAAGCCGCCGCGGGGTTTATTCCGTCGAAGCCGGCGCCGAAAGCGTGTACCACGTGTTCGGTGCCGTCCGGCGCGATCTTGAAGACCGTTCCCGCCTCGTAGCGCCCACCGTACACCGTGGTGCTGTAAAGCTCCCGGCCGATCTTGATGAAGCGGTTGATCGGCTCCGCCCCATCCGAATACACGAACCTGTGCAAGACTCGTTCTGAGGCGGCTTGCGCGGACCCGTGGAAAAGAATGGCCGCGAGAGCCGCCAGACTCGAAAGTGAACCGTGTCGCATGTCTGTCTCCCAACTTGCGGTCGTTCCGATGCGCGTCTCCCCGGCGCCGCGCAGCGGCGGACGCCGTATCAACAACGGGTGGGAACGTTCGCGCTACGTTAAGTAAATACGATAACATACCAAAGTATGCGCATCAAAGGCTGGCGGCTAGTCTCGGCCGCCGAGACCTTCGAGAGTGGGATCGTTACCACCGGCCTGGTGGGTGAAGGTGTAGGGCGTGGTGAGGACGGGGGAAGCGGCGCGGCGGCCCGGCGCGGCGGCCCGGGGCGGCGATTCCGAAGGCGGCAGCAAGGGACGCGGCGTGGAGGGCACGCCCGGTGGTTGGAATCGCGAATGGATGGCTTGGACGTCGCATGGTGAACGCTCCTGTGCTGGTCGTGGCGATGGAGCGCCGGAGCGGCGGGTACGTCCTCAAAAAGCGGTTCATTTTTTCTCATGTTTTATCAGTAATTGGCTAACCCGTTGAAAAACAGGCGTGCTGGTTTGTGACCAGGCGAATATGCGGCGCGCGGCCGTGCTGATTCGCGCCCAGTCGACCGCCCGCACCGCGCCCTCCCTTTGACCTGGCGCGCGCATGATGTAATGAATCGCGCGCCACCGCGGAGCACCGGACCAGTTGGATTTTTCCGCCACCGACAAGGGTGTAATGGGCTTCGGGCCGTTCCTGTTGGACCCGGTTCGCCGACGCCTCACCCGCGGCGGCGAAGTAATAAAACTGCCAGCGAAACAGTTAGACGCGCTGCTCTATTTTGTAGAGAACCCGAACCGAATTATCGAAAAAGATGAACTGATGACAGCCGTATGGCCCGGCCGCATTGTCGAGGAAAGCAGCCTCACGCAGACCATTTTCATGCTGCGCCGGGCGCTGCAGGCCGACGAAGCCGAGCCTTACATCATCACCGCGCCCGGCCGCGGCTATCGTTTCGTAGCAAATATCGTTCCTTTCCCGCAGGGTTCGCCGTCGGCCGGCGGCCTGGCGGAGGCGGCGTCGGCAGCCGGAACGGAGCCGGTTGCGCGCGCGCCGGTTGCAACGGCTCGATACACGAGGTGGGCACCGGCCGCTTGCGTCATCGGAGTTCTCGTCATCCTGGGCGGGGCCGTGCTGGCGTGGCGGCGCGCCCCGGCGCCGCCCGGCGGGGCTGCCTTCGATCCGCCGCCACATTCCGTCGCCGTGCTGGCGTTCGCCAACATGAGCGGTGATCCGGGGCAGGTGTATTTTTCCGACGGGCTGTCGGAGGAGCTGATCAACACGCTCGGCCGCATAGGTGGCCTGAAGGTCGCGGCGCGGGTGTCGGCTTTCAGTTTCAAGGGCGAAGGCGCCACGGCCGGCGATATTGGCCGCAAGCTGGACGTCGGCGCGATCCTGGAAGGGTCCGTGCGTTCCGATGGGGCGCGGCTTCGTGTTACCGCGCAACTGATCAATGCGGTGACCGGCTACCAGTTCTGGTCACACAGCTATGATCGGGACCGGACCGATATATTGAAGCTGGAAACGGAAATCGCCGAGAGTGTTGCGCAGTCGCTGAAAGTGACTTTGGTGGGGCATGAGAAGGTCAATCTCACCGAGGGGGGAACAAACAATCCGCGGGCGTTCGACGCTTATCTTCGCGGCATTAATCTGGTGAGTGTACTCGACGGGCCGGCGATAAGAGCCGCGATACGCGACTTTGACGAGGCTATTCGGATTGATCCGGGCTTCGCCGATGCCCATGCCGGCCGGGCCTATGGCTTACACTGGCTTGGGTTTGAGTGGCCCGACGATCCGACACCTTGGCAGGAGGAGCAGGCGGCCGCGCTGGCCGAGGCTGACAAGGCGGTGCAATTAGATCCGAACTCCGCGCGGGCCCATGCCATCAGAGGCGATATTCTGCAATGGCGCCGCAACGTTATCGAAGCGCAGGAGGAGGTGCTGAAGGCCCATGAAATGGACCAAAACGACATCGTGGTTGGACGGATCTACGCCTGGACGGAAACCATGCTGGGTCATTGCGCGGAGGGCGAGGCGGCGGCACGGCGCCTCGTGGCGCTCGATCCGTTAACCGCCGACCAGTATCACCGCCTCGCGGTCGTGTTGCTCTTTTGCGGGCACTATGACGATGCGCTGGGTGTGATTAAGCAGGAGCAAGCGCTGGGAAGCACACATCCGGCGAGGATACAATACCTTAAGGCGTGGGCTCATTTGGGCCAGGGACATGCAGGCGAGGCGGTGGAGGATTGTGAAGGCAAATGCGATCTCAACGGGCTGTACATCTTGGCCATCGCCGAAATGAAAGCTGGTCATGCCGACAAAGCCCACGCGACACTCGCCAGATTTCGTTCAGAAACGGGCGATTTAGAAGCCGCCACATTTTTCGCCGATGTTTACGCCCAATGGGGCGACATTAACGCCGCGCTTTACTGGCTTGACTTCGCGTTCAAGAGCGATGACCCGTTATGCGAAATACGCAGCGATATTTTTCTCGAGCCGGTAAGGAAGACCGAGCAGTATGCTGAAATCGTGAAACATCGGTTGCACTGTCCGCCGTAGCGGCGCGAACGCGGCGTAGCAGAGTGGCCCTCGCCGTTGCCGGCGGCCTCGTTGGATTTGGGAAATTTTTGAAGCGCCGGGTAAGGCTGCCGTCGCTAGGACGGTAGTCGGTTATCCGTTGCGAGGGTCGGCATTCGACACCGGCAGTCGAGTTCTTGCTCGCCTGGTGGATCAAAGCGTCTCGCTTGAAGATGCGGAGGATAGCTAAACACCCGGCCCCACCATCACGATTGCATAGCGCCCGGTTCGCCAAACTCAGGTCGGGGAACCTCCCCGTTTTTTCTTGTTGCGCATTCAACATGCGCATGCAAACAACTTGCGGTTTCGCAACCTCTTGGTGTATACTGGCCCTGCACATGACCCCCATGTGCGCTCGGGTAGCCTCGGTAAGGCGTTTCCGTCGTCCGCCGAGGCTACTCGGAGCGCCATGCCATGGGGCGGTCATCCACGGCGGCCGTCACATGGATACCGACATTCGGCGCACGATCTACGAAACCCGGCTATTAGCGCATTTTCAGCCTGACTGGAATCGCCCGATGGAGACGCCCAACGTGAGGCCGATACGAATGCTCTGCAGACAACAACCTGGAGCGGCCCGACGGGCACCCGACGATTTTCCAGTCAGGCTGAGGCCGCTCTAGTTTAACGGCCTGCGGTGTTCAGTCGGCGTAGCTGGTGACCGCAAGACCATGCCGAATAGGTACCAGGTTCGAAATAAACCGCTCCGTACAGGCCCGCCAGGAAAACGTTTCGGCATACGCACGGCATGCGTCACGGTTGCCATGTTCCAGCGCCTGCAGCGCCGCGTAGCGCAAATCGGTGTGCACGCATCCGACCGCCGGGCCGCCGGCCAGCAGCACATCTTTCGGGCCGGTGGCCGGAAAAGCCGCCACCGGGGTGCCGCAGGCCAGGCTTTCCAGCATGACGAGGCCGAACGTGTCGGTCAGCGAGGGGAACACCATCACGTCGGCGCTGGCATAGGCGCGCGACAGCGCCTCGCCATGCATCGCGCCCGCGAAATGAACCTGCGGAAACCTGCGCCGAAGCGAAGCGAGCTGCGGACCGTCGCCCACCACAACCTTGACGCCCGGCAGATCCAGATCGAGAAACGCGGCGATGTTCTTTTCGACAGCGAGCCGGCCGACATACAGGAAGACCGGGCGCGGCAGGTCGCCCCACATGTCGCGCGGTTCGGTCTTGAACTGCGCCAGATCCACGCCGCGCGACCAGGCGCGCAAATGGCGAAAGCCGCGGTCGGACAATTCCTGGCGCAAGCTTTCGGTGGCGACCATCAGGCCCTGGCCGGCATTGTGGAAGCGACGCAGCCAGGCATAGGACAGGCGGGTCGGCATCCGGGTGCGGGCGGCGAGGTATTCGGGGAAGCGGGTGTGGAAGGCGGTGGTGAACACCCAGCCGTGGCGACGGGCGAAGCGGCTGGCGGCCATGCCGAGCGGCCCCTCGGTGGCGATGTGCAGCGCGTCCGGCGCGTAGTCCTTCATCATGCGGGCCAACTTGCGGCGCGGCAGAACCGACAGGCGTATGTCGGGATAGGTCGGGCAGGGCAGGGTGCGGAAGCGGTCCGGCCCGATCACCTCGGCGGTGACGCCGAGCTGGGCCAACTCGGCCAGCAGGGTGGCGAGCGTGCGCACCACCCCGTTCACCTGCGGGTTCCAGGCGTCGGAAATGATCAGAACGCGCGACGGCGGCGGCCGCGATCCGGGAGAATAGCCCTCAGGCAGTTTGGCTCACCGTTACGCGCCGCGGCTCGAAGAAGCTCAGCCGGTTCAGCGCCGCCCAGTCGATCAGTTCCAGCCGCCCGTCATGGTGCTCCACCAGGGCGGTGCAGCTTTCCACCCAATCGCCGGTGTTGAGGTAGAGAACACCGTCCACCTGGCGCATTTCGGCGTGGTGAATGTGGCCGCACACAACGCCGTCCAACCCACGTTTGCGGGCCTCGCCGGCGAGCGCGCTTTCGAACCGGTCCACTGCCTTCACCGCCTCCTTCACCTGCCGCTTCGCCCACTGGCTCAGGCTCCAGTAGGGGTAGCCCAGGTGGCGCCGCGCCACGTTGAACCAGCGGTTGACCTGCAAGGCGGCATTGTACGCCCAGTCCCCGAGAAGGGCCAGGAATTTTGCGTAACGCACCACACTGTCGAACTGATCGCCGTGGATGATCAGCAGGCGCTTGCCTTCGCCGGTGACATGCACCGCGTCGGCAGCGAACCGCACGCCGCCCATCTCGAGCCCCATCGACAGCCAGGGCCGGAACATCTCGTCGTGGTTGCCGGGAATGTACAGCACATCGGCGCCGCCGCGGGCGTGGCGCAGCAACAGGCGCACCACTTCGTCATGCATTTCGTCCCAATACCAGGATTTGCGCAGGCGCCAGCCGTCCACGATATCGCCGACCAGGAAAAGCTTCTCGCAGCGAAAGGATTCCAGGAAATGCGCCAGGAAATCGCTGCGGCATCCGCGCGTGCCGAGGTGGCAATCGGAGATGAACACGGCCCGGTAGCTGGGCTTATGCGAGGTGGAGAACGCGTTCATGTGTCCCGCCGCCTGTTCATTTAGGTGTCATTCAACAAGTTAGGTCTGGCAACATCTAGGTCTGGCAACATCAAGGTCTGGCAACATCTAGGTCTGGCAACAACATCCAGTCCGGACGGGCAATACTGGGTCTGCGCCGCGCCGCGTGAGTGAACTTTACGTGACGCGGCATAACCCCCACAACGTCCTCGAATTTCACCGATCTGACGCAAGACTGCAACAGACTCGTAATATCCACAGGGGATACTCGCGATTCGCACCCTCTGGATGCAGCCGCTTGATCGTGATCTTCAATCCCACCGCTGGCCGCCGGCGCACGCTGCGCTTGTGGCACGTGCTGGATGTGCTGACCGGCAGCGGCATTCGTGTGCGGCTGCGCGAAACGACCCACCCCGGCCACGCCGCCGAACTGGCGCGCCAGGCGGCGATGGACGGCGCCGGGCTCGTGGTGGCCGCCGGCGGCGACGGCACGATCGCCGAAGTCGCGGCCGGGCTGAGCGGCAGCCGGGTTCCCATGGGCGTCATACCGCTCGGCACCGCGAATGTGCTGGCCTTGGAACTCGGGCTGCCGACGGCGCCGCGTCAGATCGCCGCGGCGCTGGCGTTTCGCCGCACACGCACGCTGTGGCCTGGGTTGATCACAGGGCCCTCGGGCACGCGGCTGTTCGTGCAAATGGTTGGCGTCGGTCTCGATGCGCAGGTGGTACACCATGTGCCGCGGGGTTTGAAGCGCTGCCTGGGGCCGGGCGCGTATGTGGCGCAGACGATGCGGGAAATGCTGCGCTACAGCTACCGTCCCATTCAGGTGCGCATCGATGGGCAGGCCTGCGAGGCGGGCAGCGTGGTGGTGACGAAGGGGTCGCTGTACGCCGGCAACTACCTGCTGGCGCCGGATGCTCGGCCTGGCGAGAAGGGGTTTTCGGTGGCACTGTTCGGCGGTACCGGCCCGGTCGCCGCGGTGAAATACGGCGCGGCCCTGGTGTTGAACCTGCTGCCCAGGGCGCCCGGTATGCGCCTGGTGCGGGCACGGCAGGTCGAGATACAGGCGGATTTCGACGTGCCCGCGCAGGCGGATGGCGACCCCGCCGGCGGCGCCCCGCTGATGGTGCGTGACGCGCAGGATGCCATTGAGGTCGTTGTCTCATAAACAATTGATTTAAAAAGGAATAATGTTCTTTTCTGAAGAAAAGAACCAAACGACTTTTGTCCTTGCGCCTGCACGGAGGTTGCGGCCGTGGCCGAGACGCCGGGGATTGCATCAGGAGCAAAAGTCTTTTGGTTCTTTTCTTCAGAAAAGAACATTCTTCCCTGCCTTGCCCTGCCTTGCGCCTGCCGCGCTCCAGGGGCAAAGCCTCTGGCCTTATGTCCCCCTTCCTCGCCGAAGCCACCGCCCGCGGCTTCCTCCACCAATGCACCGACCCCGAAGCCTTGAGCGCCGCGCTGTCCCTCGGCCCGGTGTCCGCCTACATCGGCTTCGACGCCACGGCCGACAGCCTCCACGTCGGCAATCTCACCTCCATCATGCTGCTGCGCCTGCTGCAACGGCATGGCCACCGCCCCGTCGTGCTGATGGGCGGCGGCACCACGCGCATCGGTGACCCCTCCGGCCGCGACGAGTCGCGCCAGTTGCTGACCGACGACATCATTGCCGCCAACATCGCCGGCATCAGGCGCGCCTTCACGCCCTACTTGCGATTCGGTGACGGCGCCTCCGACGCTGTCATGGTCAACAACGCGGATTGGCTGGACGGCCTTGGCTACATCGCCCTGCTGCGCGAAGTGGGCCCGCATTTCTCGGTCAACCGGATGTTGACCATGGACAGTGTGCGCCTGCGCCTGGAGCGCGAGCAGCCGCTGACGTTCCTCGAATTCAACTATATGATCCTGCAAAGTTACGATTTCCGCGAGCTGCACCGGCGGCTCGGCGTGGCGCTGCAAATGGGCGGCTCGGACCAGTGGGGCAACATCGTTTCGGGTGTCGACCTGGTGCGCCGCACCGATGCGGCGCAGGTTTTTGGCCTGACCACGCCGCTGATCACCACTTCGTCCGGCGCGAAAATGGGCAAGTCCGCCAAGGGCGCGGTGTGGCTGAATGCCGACCGCCTGTCGCCGTATGATTACTGGCAATTCTGGCGCAATACCGAGGACGCCGATGTCGGCCGCTTTCTGCGCCTGTTCACCGAATTCCCGCTCGACGACATCGCCCGGCTGGAGGCGCTCCAGGGCGCCGAACTGAACGAGGCGAAGAAAACGCTCGCCACCGCCGCCACCACCTTGCTGCACGGCGCCGCCGCCGCCACCGAAGCCGCCGAAACTGCCCGCAAGACTTTCGAGCAGGGCGCCGCGGCCGAGACATTGCCGACGCACCATGTGCCCGCCGCGGATCTCGCGGCCGGCATTCCGGTATTTCGCCTGCTGGCGGAATCGGGTTTGGCCGCCAGCAACGGCGACGCCCGCCGCCTGATCCGCGGCGGGGGTGCCCGTTTGAACGATACGCCCATCACCGACGAATCCTACCTTCTGACCGCCGCCGACGTGCCAAACGGCTGGGCCAAGCTGAGCGCGGGCAAGAAGCAGCACCGCCTGATCCGGCCGATTTGATAGATCGCGTTGGCGGCAGCCCGTCTCTTTGCCTATACTGCGATCGTTGTCGCACCTCGAGCAGCGCCGGAACGTCTGCGCGCCTTGCCGCGCCTGGGAGCGCGAATTTGGGCATTTGAACCGCGCGAGGTTCGCCATCTCATCCTGGACGACTACGAATTGCGCTACGAAATCCTTGGCGGTAAAATCTGCATTCTGAACCTTTGGCATACGCAGGAAGACCGATAGCCCCGGCCTCGCAAGGCATAGCCTGCCGCCCATCATCAAAGAAACCGCAACGGAAACGCCCATGCCCCACGCAGTCGAAGAAACATTGCCAAACGGCACCCTCTTGCAAGGCGTTTGCGCGCCCGCATTCGAGCCCGTCCTGCAAGCCTTTCGCGACAACTTTGTTGCTCGAAATGAAGTGGGTGCCAGCGTCTGCGTTACCCGCCGCGGCGAAACGGTCGTCGATCTCTGGGGCGGCCTCGCCGCGCCGAAAACCGAGGCACCCTGGACTCGCGATACCGTTTCGATCGTGTTCTCCTGCACCAAGGGCGCCACCGCGCTTTGCGCCCACATGCTGATCGAACGCGGCGCGCTCGGCCTGCACGACGAGGTGGCAAAAATATGGCCGCTATTTGCAACGAACGGCAAGGAGGGCACCACCGTCGCCAACATGCTAGCGCACACCTCGCCGGTGCCGCACGTGCGCGCGCCGGTGCGCATCGGCGGCTATTGCGATTTCGACTACATGGTGGAACGAGTCGCCACCGAGTCCGCCTGGTGGGAGCCGGGCACGCGGCAAGGCTATCAGGGCGTGACCTACGCCTGGACCGTCGGCAATCTGGTACGTCTGGCGGCCGGCCAGCCGCTCGGTGAATTCTTCCGCACCGAAATTGCCGAAAAACGCGGCCTGGATTTCCACATCGGCCTGCCGGAATCGGAGGAACATCGCGTCGCCCCCATGCTGGCGCCCGATTTCGCCGAAATGAACATGGCGGCGAAATTCACCCAGGCACTCATGCAGCCGGGCACGCTGTCCAATTTGTTCATGACCAACAGCGGGGAGGCGGATTTCAATTCCCGCGAGATCCACGCAGCCGAGATTGGCAGTGCCAACGGTATCACCAACGCGCGCGGCCTCGCCGGCCTGTACGCGCCGCTGGCCAATGGCGGCGGCGGCTTTCTGCGTCCCGAAACGATCGCCCGCATCAGCCGCGCCTCGGCCGCGACCCACATGGACGCGACCTTGCTGCAACCACTTCGGTTCGGCCTCGGATACATGATCAGCACTGATAATCGGCAAACGGGCGGCGACTCCGCCATCCTGGGCGAAACGGCTTTTGGTCATGTCGGCATGGGCGGCAGCGTGGGATTTGCCGATCCGGACGCGGAACTGAGTTTCGGCTACACCATGAACCGCATGGGCGCCGGCATTCTGCTGAACGAGCGCGGACAGTCGCTGGTCGACGCGACCTACGCGGCGCTGGGCTATCATTCAAATGCCAGCGGCGCCTGGCGAAAGTGACATCGTTCTCGGAAATTATCGATGCCATCACGCCCGCCGGCGGCGCGCACGTGCCGGAAGACTGGCAGCAGGGCCGCACCACCTACGGCGGCCTGTCGGCCGCCTTGTGCGTTGCCGGCGCGTTGCGATCAATGCCAGACTTGCCACCGTTACGAAGTGCGCAATTCACCTTCATCGGCCCCGCCGCCGGCGCGTTGCAAATCACACCGGCCGCTTTGCGCGCCGGCAAGAACAGCGTCTTTGTCGGGGTCGACCTGCACGCGGAGTCCAGTCTCGCGACCCGCGCCACCTTGTCGTTTGCGGCTTCGCGCGCCAGTTCATTGCGGTATCGCGCGCTCCCGGCGCCATCCGTTCCGGCCCCCGAATTGTGCCCCGGATTCTTCGCCGGTGGAACGCCGCCGCGGTTCGCCGCCCAATTCGATATGCTGCGCGCCGGCGGCCACGCGCCGTTGAGCCGTGCCGCCGAACCCGGCCTTCTGGTGTGGTTCCGCCACCGCGATCCGGCGGCACGCCACGGACTGCTCGGCCTGATTGCGCTGGCGGACGCACTTCCGCCAGCCGCCTTCAGCATGTTTTCCGCGCCTGCCCCTATCAGCACGATCACCTGGTCGATCGATATTCTGGACGCGGACGCAGCGTATGGAGGCGGCGGAGAAGGCTGGCATTTGATGCATAGTCGTGGCGACCAGGCGGCGGATGGCTATACCAGCCAGGAGATGATTGTTTGGAACGATGCTGGAATACCAGTCCTGGCGGCGCGGCAGGTGGTGGCGATTTTCGTGTAGCCTACCGGCGCTCAAGAAGGGAAGCGCGGATTCGAGATAGTCCGTTTACTTCTTTCTTCTTAAGCGCCGATAGGCTCGACATAATCTTCGTTTCTTCAGAAAAGAACTGCTTACTTGACTCCCTTATCAATCGCGCTGGCGTATTGCTTGACTTCCTTGGTACCGGCGATCTGATCGAAAATCCATAGCCAGCCGCCGGTGATGCCACATTGCTTATGCCAGCTCAGCATTTGCGCCTGCGCCTGCGCCGGCGTCAGGTCGGGTGGCGCCGAGCTCTGGTCCGAAACGCCGGGGAAAACCGGCACCTTGCCGAAATCCCAGCCGGAGCAAGGGTTGTTGCCGTCGCCCCCGGCATACGCCTGCAAATGAACGCCGTCCACCGTGCCGGCCCGCTGGCTGTTGATTTGCGAAACCACCGAGGTCCAATAACTGTTGTTGGTATAAGGATCCATGGTGACCTTGTAGCCGAGCTTCCCCAGCATCACCGCAAACTTGATTGTCGACGCCGAATCATAGCCGTTTTCGTCATCGAAATCGATCGCATCGACCGGCAATGCCGCCTTCAACGCGGCGAAATCCTTGTAGAGAATGCTGTCGGGCCCTGTCCCTTGCGAATCGACCAGCGATTCGATGTCTTCCCAATCGCCGTAATTGGACGACCCGATGCTGAAGGTCACCCGCGTGACGGTTCCCGCCTTGATCGTCGCCAGGTCCTTGGGAAAATGCGGGTATGTTTTATTGCCGATATAGGCACCCGCCGATGTCAGCGGAAATTCGCCGTTCAGATTCAAGTCGCCCGTGCTGTTGACCTCGACGCTCCAGACGATCAGTTCATTGAAACCCGACTTCTTGAGCTCGGTGATGTTTTTCTGGATGTGCTTGTAAACCGGCCCACCCCCCAAAATGCCGACATAACCCGTCTGCGCCGCCGAAGCGGCGGTGCAAACGCCAACCCCGCACAGCATCAGTGCCCCTGCCAAACGGCGCGCGCAGCCGCTCTCTCGTGCGTCCACGATCATGTCAATCGCCCCTTTTCAAACCAATCTTGCGCAAATGAATACCTTGGTCTTCGCGTGCGTCAACCGGGCATGGGAAGGAAGTAGTTCTTTTTTGAAAAAAAGAACCAAAAAACTTTTACTCTTAAGACTGAAAGTCTTTTGGTTACCGCAATACGATCTCCATCCTTCTGTTTGTGCAAGCGCCATAGCACCAAAGCCACCGCAAACAATATAAAAGGCTTTTGGTTCTTTTCTTCAGAAAAGAACGGCTTCCTTACTTCGGCTCCCCCGCCACCGGCGCGCCACCAAGGCTCTTGAACAAAGCCGCCACCTCCAAGATCGCCGCTTCCGCCTGACCAGCATCGGTGCCTTTCGCAACGATAGCCACCCCGCCGCCGCCGTCGCGGTAATACGGATAACTTCCGAGATCCAGCAACGGATATTTCGCTTGAATATCGGTCAGGCCGGCGGCAATGTCGCCCTCCAGCACGCCCGCCGCGTGAACGCTGCGCGAAACGATCGGTATGCCGCCCTGAAGGGTGGGCGCCAGCATGTCGAACATGAGGCGCATGATGGCGGGCACCCCTGCCATCACATGCACGTTGCCCATCGAAAAGCCCGGCGCGATCGTCTGGCCATTGTCGATCAGCACGGCGCCGCGCGGCATGGTGGCCATACGTTGTCGTGCCGCATTGAACCCGCCGGCCGGATAATGCGCCTCCATCCTGGCCCACACCACGGGCTGTTTTTCCCACGGCACGCCGAAAGCCGCCGCGACGCATTCGCTGGTGATGTCGTCGTGCGTGGGGCCGATGCCGCCGGTGGTGAACACGTGGTCGTACGCGGCGCGCACTTCATTGATAGTGCGTACAATCACCTCGGCCACGTCGGGAATGATGCGAACCTCACGCACCGGCATACCCATGTCGCCGAGGCGCTGGGCAAGAAATCGAATATTGGCGTCCTGCGTGCGGCCGGAGAGAACTTCGTTGCCGATAACGATAATGCAGGCGGTGGGATTGCGGCTGTTCACGGCTTTTATGGCACCCCGCGTTAGAAGATGTCGAACTGCGTGGGCTGCGAGGGGGTGCATTCCCCCGTCTGGCGCTGCGGCCGCCGCTGCGCGCTGTCCATCACCCAGCATTCGTCGAACACCGAGCAATAGCACGCCCGCACACGCACCTCAAAACGTTCCTTGTTCAGCGCATCCCAGATTTCCGGCGGGTTCTTGTCGCGGGGCAACCCCAGGAACGAGATCGCCTCCCGCGCCGGAAGCACTTCATCCACAATGGTGCTGGTGTCGTAGAAATGTTTGACATTCGGTTTCGGGCTCCACGCAGCATTAAGATCATGCAGGTTCGCCATCGGCTTGCCCTTGTAGAATAACTCGAACGTATCGATCCGCGCCGGCCCCACGCCGGTGTTGCGGACCACAAAGCTTATTTCGTCTTGGGTGCCATTATCATTCTGGTTGCCGGTGCCATAGCTCAGATTGGGCCAGGAATTCGCCTCCACCAACTTTTCCATTGTCTGACCGTGATGTACGGCGATGAAGACCGATACCATGGAGAGAAATACCGCGGTGCCGCCGAGGATGAAGTCGAACAACGAGTGGCCTGTCTTGTGATGATGGACTTCTACTTCCGGCGCTTCGATCATGCCTATTCCTCCGTCGCCAGCAGCGCGGCATTGCCGCCGGCCGCGGCCGTATTCGTCGAAACGGTCTGCTCCACGCCGAAACGGCGCAGATAATCCGGACCCCCGGCTTTCGGCCCGGTGCCGGAAAGCCCGCTGCCGCCAAACGGCTGAACGCCGACCACGGCGCCGATCATGTTGCGGTTGACATACACGTTGCCTACGGCAAGCCGCTGCGCGACATATGAGGCTGTCGCATCGATACGGGTGTGAATGCCAAGCGTCAACCCGTAGCCGGTGGCGCCCAGCGCCTCCAGCAGCGCATCGAATTTGTTGGCCTTGTAGCGCACCACGTGCAGCACCGGGCCGAAAACCTCTTCGGCCAATTCGTGCGGCGCGTTCAATTCGAATATATGCGGTGCCACGAAATAGCCCGGCACCGGTGCGATGCCGGCGTAATGGGTTATCGCGCTGCCCTTCATGCGGTCGATATGCGCGGCCAGGCGTTGCTGCGCTTCCGCATCGATCGCCGGGCCGATATGGGTCGCGGGGTCGGCGGGATCGCCCAGTTTGAGTTCCGCCGCGGCGCCCGCCAACATGGCAATGATGCGGTCCGCCACATCGTCCTGCACCGCCATCAGGCGCAGCGCCGAACAACGCTGGCCGGCGCTGCGGAATGCGCTCATCACCGCGTCGTCCACCACCTGCTCGGGCAAGGCGGTGGCGTCCACGATCATGGCGTTGATGCCGCCGGTTTCCGCAATCAGCGGCACGATCGGGCCGCGTTTCGATGCCAGCGTGCGGTTGATTGCCCACGCCGTTTCGGTCGACCCCGTGAAGGCGACGCCGGCCACCGCCGCGTGTGCCACGAGCCGCGCGCCGACGTCGCCGGCACCCGGCACCAGATGCAGCGCCTGGTGCGGCACGCCGGCTTCATGCAGCAGGCGCACCGCCTCGAACGCCACCAGCGGCGTCTGTTCGGCGGGTTTGGCAACGACGCTGTTGCCGGCCGCCAGTGCTGCCGCCACCTGGCCGATGAAAATGGCGAGCGGAAAATTCCACGGCGAGATGCACAGAAACACCCCACGCCCACGCCGCCGCACCTGGTTCAATTCACCGGTGGGACCCGGCATTGTTTCGGTTCTGCCATAGAGCGTCTTGGCCTCCACCGCGTAATACCGCAAGAAATCCACTGCCTCGCGCAACTCCGCCAAACCATCGTCCAGCGTCTTGCCGCCCTCGGCCGCCAGCAGCGACAGGAACCGGCCGCGCCGTGCCTCCAGCATCGCCGCGGCACGTTCCAACGCCGCGGCGCGTGTACCAGCCGGGGTTTCGTTCCAGTTGCGGAAGCCTGCCGCGGCGGCCGCAATCGCGGTGTCCGCGACATCGTTTCGCGCCTCCAACACACGGCCCACCACCGTCGTGGCGTCCGACGGCGAGACGACATTGCGCGCAATACCGGCCGACGCCACGCCGTTGATCAGCGAGGCTGCCTCGATCCGCGACGTCTCGCGCCGTATTTCCGCCAGCAACCCATCAAGGCTGGCCGCATGCCCGAATTCCACCCCCCCCGAATTTTTCCGTGTCTTGCCGTAAAGATCGACCGGCAGCTTCACGGCGCGGTGCCGCGCACGATCCGGCTGCCCCACTTTCTGCTGCGGCCGTTCCAGCAGAACATCCACCGGAACATCAGGATCGGCCGCGATACTCACAAAACTCGAATTCGCGCCGTTCTCCAGCAGCCGGCGCACCAGATACGCCAGAAGATCCTTGTGGATCCCCACCGGTGCATAGGTGCGCACGGATGCGGCCGGATGCCGTTCCAGCAGCGCCTCGTACAGCGCGTCGCCCATGCCGTGCAGGCGCTGAAATTCGTAGCCATCCGTTCCGCCCGCGCGTTCCAGCACGCTGGCAACGGTCAACGCATTGTGCGTGGCGAATTGCGGATAAAGCCTGGGCCGCAGCGCCAACATCCGTTCGGCGCACACCATGTAGCTGAGATCGGTCATCGGCTTGCGCGTGAATACCGGGTAATCCGGCAAGCCGCGCTCCTGGGCCCGTTTCACCTCCGTATCCCAATACGCCCCCTTCACCAGACGCACCATGAAACGGCGGCCGAGTGCGGCGGCCAGTTCGGCGACGAAATCGATCGCCGGCAGCGCGCGTTTTCCGTAGGCCTGAATGGCGAGCCCGAAACCCTCCCAGTCGGCAAGCTGCGTGTCGGCCGCCACCTCGGCCAGCACGTCCATGGACAATTCCAGCCGGTCCGCTTCCTCGGCATCGATGGTGAAATTCAGGCCGCGGATGGCCGCGGCACGCGCCAGGCTGCGCACGCGCGGCACCAATTCGGCCATGACACGATCGCGGCTGACAGCCTCGTAACGAGGATGCAAGGCACTGAGTTTTACCGAAATGCCCGGCCGGTCGGGCAGCGG
The DNA here is from genome assembly GCA_903970435.1 of Acidobacteriota bacterium. Lineage (GTDB taxonomy): Bacteria > Pseudomonadota > Alphaproteobacteria > Acetobacterales > Acetobacteraceae > CAJCIS01. Next base: position 19,834 of record CAJCIS010000193.1, read on the forward strand.
CTTGTTGCCGGCCGCACGGCCTATCGCCTCGATGCTGTCGGCGTAGCTGGCAAAATAGCGTTCCGCGTCGCCCTCGGTGCGCGCGCCCTCGCCGAGCATGTCGAAACTGTAACGGTATAGCCGCCCGGCACGGCTGCCCGCACGCGCCAGCGCATCCTCGATCGACTGGCCCAGCACGAAATGACTGCCCATGACGCGCATCGCCTGGCGCAGCGCGCCGCGCACCGTGGGCAGGCCGAGCCGGCGCACCACCCCGCGCAATATGCCTTCCGGCGTATCCTGCGGCCCGATCAGACGCGCCGAAATGCCCAGTGCCCAGGCCGATGCATTCACCAGCAGCACATCGGACTGGTGTGCGTGCGTGGCGAACCCGCCCTGGCCGAGCTTGTCTTCGATCAGCCGGTCGGCGGTGGCGTCGTCCGGCACGCGCAACAAACCCTCGGCCAGCACCATCAGCGCCAGGCCTTCGGGCGTGGTGAGGCTGTATTCGCGCAGTAATTGTTCGACACCGCCGATGCCGCCGGCGCGGCCACGGATGGCACCGATCATGCGGCGCGCCTCGGTGTCGACGCGGGCTTCGCGGTCGGGCGGAAGCGGGGTGGAGGCGAGCCAGGCGCGGGCTAACGTTGCGTCGTCCGGGTAGTAGTCGGGGCGGAAGGAAGGCATTAGAAGGAAGTAGTTCTTTTTTGAAAAAAAGAACTGCTTCCTTCCTGGCTTTATCATAATGTCACCCCACTCAAAAACCCGATCAGCGCCGCATTGGTCGCCTCCGGCGCCTCCTGTTGTATCCAGTGTCCCACCCCGGCCGGCCGCGCCTCCACGCGCAAATCCTTGCAATGTCCGCGCATGTTCTCCAGCTGCCCCGGCCAGAACATCAGCACCGGCTCCAGCTCGCCGGCCAGAAATCCGGCCGGCTGTTGAATGACGCTATCGCCCAGCGCGCGCGCATCGGCGGCATTGCGGTCGAAATTGCGATACCAATTCAATGGACCGCGCCAGCCGCCGGCATCGAACGCGGCCGCGTAGCGCGCCAATTCCTGGTCGGGCAGGAACGGCAGCGGGCCGTCCGGGGCGCTGGCCCAGCTTTGCAGCAGGGTGGCATCCCGCGGCACCTGCCGGATGGCGCGCGCCGCCATGCCGGGTCCGCTGCCGCCGTAGAAAATCTGTTTCAGCGCCGTCATGGTGTCGGCCCCTTCGAGCTCCGCCTCGCCGACACCGACGGACTGAAAATAGCGGATGTAGAAGAACCGGTCGGGGAACAACTGGTCGATGAGCGACAGCAGGGGCATGGGCGGCGGGCTGGTATGGGGCACGCTCATGCCGAACACGGCGGCGACCCGGTCGGGATGATAGAGGGCGCAACGCCAGGCGGCGATGGCACCCCAGTCGTGGCCGACCGCCACCCAGCGCGCGGCGCCGAGTGCGTCGGCGACCGCGCCCATATCGGCCGCCACGGTATTCATGGTGTAGGCGTCGGGCGCCTCGGGCTTGTCGCTTTGGCCGTAGCCGCGCATGTCGGGAGTGGCGACGCGGAAGCCGGCCGCGGCCAGCGCCGGCACCTGGTGGCGCCAGGAGAGGCTCTGCTCGGGCCAGCCATGCATCAGAACAACGAGCGGACCGTCTCCGGCGACATGCACGCACAGGTCGATCCCGGCGCCACGTACCGTCCGGGTCACGCCGAGCGGGTTCGCGGCATCGGATGTTGGCATGCTTGTCCCCCCCAATAGGCTGCGCGGCGGCGCTGCGATGCGCGTTCCCACCCGCACCGCAGCGCAGCACCGTGCCACCCGCTTGTCCACCCCTGCGCCGTAACGGCAGCGATGGCGGTTCGGAAGCCCGGCATCGCCGCAGCGTAACGTTTCGGCCGCCCGGCTTGTGCTATGCTGGCGACGAAGCACGCGGAGGCCCGCTACGAGTTGCCGATCCTTCGGATTTCCGTTCTGCTGACCGGAACAAGCCAGGCAGGGGCCACTCAGGCCGAACAACGCTGGCGGCTGGTCGCGTCGCTGTATGAGGAGGCGCGGCCGACGCTGGAGGGTGCGGCGGCCCTGCTCTGCGTTCTCACCATCGGCAGCTTGCATGGCCCCCGGCGCGGTTTCGCCGTCCTGGCCGCGGCCGGCATCGTTGTCACCTGGCTGCGCCTGCGGCAGCGCACGGCCTACCGGCGCGCCCAGGCGGCGCGTGGCGCGGTGCGGCCCCAAGCCGCCGCGGAAAAGCCGGCACGGGAAAAATCGCCCGAAGCGTGGGCCGGCGAATTTGCCGCCGGCGCGTGCGCCACGTCGCTCATCTGGGGGGCCGCGAGCCTCACCGCGCTGCTGCACGGCACCGATTCCAGGCTGCAATTGCTGGTGTTGATGGCGCAGGCCGGCTGGCTCGGGGGCGCCGCGGTGCGCAATGCGGCGTCTCCCGCATCCGTCATCGGCCAGAGTTTTGGCGCGCTGCTGCCGACGCTGGCGGGGCTGCTGATGGCACACAACGGCTTTGTGCAGTTCGCCATTCCCTTCGTTTTGCTCCAGCTCGTGGCCACACTCGGCATTGCGCGGTTCCTCGGCGCGCAGATCACCACGCTCATGATGTCCGAACAGCGCCTCGCCGGCGCCAACGCGCAGCTCGTGCGGCTTTCCGCGCATGACGGCCTCACCGGCCTCGCCAACCGCCGTGGATTCGATGCGGCGATGCAGGTGGAATGGGCGCGCGCGGCGCGCGACGCGGCCGACATTTCGGTACTGCTGATCGACGTCGATCATTTCGCCGCCTACAACAAAATCCACGGCGCGCCGGCAGGCGACGATTGCCTGCGCCGCATCGCCGGCCACCTGGCGGACGCGGTGCGCCGCCCGACCGATCTCGCCGCCCGCTTCGGCGGCGCCATGTTCGCCGCCATCCTGCCCGACACGGGCGAGGCCGGCGCATGCGAGGTGGCCGAACGCGTGCGCCGCGCGGTGCACGACGCCGCCCTGCCGCATGCGGCCAGTCCCCTGCATTTCATGACAATCAGCATCGGGGTCGCCAGCATGGCGCCGCAGCCCGGCAGCGACGGGTCGATTCTGATTACGCTCGCCGACCGCGCCCTGGCCGATGCGAAACGGGCTGGGCGGAACCAGGTGCGCGGCGCCTCGGCCCGCCTGCCGCTGGGCAGTTGGCACCGCCGCCCCGGCAGCTTGGGCAACGATGCGTCCACCGTCGCCCCGCCGGAAGACCAACCACCGTTCGCCGCCAGCCCTCGGGCGATCCCGCCAGGACTCAGAATACTGGTCCTGGAAGATGATCAGATGGTGGCCCTGCTGCTGGAGGACCTGCTCGGCGAATTGGGCTGCAAGGTCATCGGGCCGTGCGGCGCGTGCTTACAGTGCCTGGAGCTGATTGAAATTCACGCCCCGCAGGTAGCCCTTCTGGACATACATCCGGGCGCCGGCGACGGCTTCCTGGTGGCCGCAGACCTGGCGGCCCGCGGCGTCCCGTTCGCCTTCGCCACCGGCGACGGCGGCCTGCAACTGCCTGGGGACTTTGCCGGCAGGCCGGTGCTGGCAAAACCATTTCACCTGACGGCGATGATCGAACTCGTCGCCGCCCTGGCGGCAGAGGCGAACGTCCGTCCGTAAAAAGCGCAAAAGTCTTTTGGTTCTTTTCTTCAGAAAAGAACGGCTTCCTTACCCTTTTTGCTGTCGCGCTTAAACAAGAGTTAGTTTCACTTGAGCGCCGAACTCAGCTTCATGGCGATGGCGGTATTGCCCTTCACCTTCAGCTTGCCCGTCATGAACGCCATCGTCGCATCCAGCTTGCCCTGCTGGATGGCCATCAGATTGTCCGGCGTGATGGTGAGCGTGCAATCGGCGTCCTTGTCCTCATGGCTCATGGTCGCCGGCTTGTGCGTGCCATCCACGAACAGGCGGTCGTCGCCGAAATCGAATTTGACGGTGGCGCCCAGGTCGCCGAACGCGTCCAGGCGGCTGGCGAAGGCGGACTCGATTTCACTGACATCGCTCATGTGGTTGTCTCCCTTGGATCCTTGGGCACGGGGTTAATCGCTCGGTGAAACGCTGTAAACCTGAGGTGGGTGCATGACGGCGCTTTTCCTGCACGGCTGCGATGTACTGACGCCGCACGGCCCCACGAGCGGCCAGGGCGTGCTGGTGGCGGACGGCCTGGTCCGCGCCGTATTACCCGCCGACGCCCGCCCGGCCGCGACGCACGTCGCCTTGCCGCCCGAAGCCCTCCTCGCCCCCGGCTATATCGACGTCCAGGTCAACGGCGGCGGCGGCGTGTTGTTCAACGACACGCCAACCGCCGCCGCCGCATTGGCCGTCGCGGCAGCGCATCGGCGGCTGGGCACGCTTTCCATCATGCCGACCCTCATCACCAGCCCGGCTGCGGCGATGCGCGCAGCGGCGTCCGCCATGGCGCCCGCCGTCGCCGCGCGCGCCGGCGTTCTGGGCATTCACTTCGAAGGTCCGTTCCTGAGCCCCGCGCGTCCCGGCATCCACCGGCGCGACCTGATCCGCCCGCCCGACGCCGCCGACCTGCTGTTGCTGACCGATCTGGCCGCCGCCGGACAGGGGCGCGTGATGCTGACGCTCGCGCCCGAGGCGGTGCCGCATGCGATCCAGACGCAGTTGGCCGGCGCCGGTGTCATCCTCTCCGCCGGCCATAGCGAAGCTTCGTTCGAGGCGGTGCGCCCCCCGGTGCGCGGTATTACGCATATCTTTAACGCCATGCCGCCGCCGGCATCGCGGGCGCCGGGCCTCGCCGCGGCCGGCATGCTCGGCGATGTCTTTGCCGGCCTCATCCTGGACGGCATCCATGTCCATCCGGCGATGGCGCGCCTTCTGCTCGCAGCCAAAGGGGCCACCCGCATTATGCTGGTGTCGGACGCCATGAGCGTCACCGGCACGGATGCGCAGGACTTCGAGCTGCTCGGCCGCCGTATCCTGCGCCGGCACGGCCGGCTGGAATCCGAGGATGGTGTCCTCGCCGGCGCCGACCTCTGCCTCGCACAGGCGGTGCGCAATGCCGTCACCCTGCTGGGCCTGGCGCCGGCGGATGCCATCGGCATGGCGAGCGGCGTGCCCGCGGATTTCCTCGGCCTGGCGCACGAACGCGGCCGCATCGCACCCGGCCTGCGCGCGGACCTGCTGTTGCTGAGCCCCGGCCTGGATGTGCTCGGCACCTGGCTCGGCGGCGCCTGGCAGGGCGAGCCCGGCGTGCTGGCGGCATGACGGGCGACCCCGTCGAACGCTTTGCCGCCTATGTCGCGACCCTCGGCCGCGGCCCCGGCCGGTCGCGCGCACTGACGCGCGCGGAAGCCGAGGACGCGATGCGCCTCCTGCTGGCCGGCACGCCCCACTCGGTGCAGGTGGGCGCCTTCCTGATGCTGCTGCGCTACCGCGGCGAGGATGCGGCCGAAATCGCCGGCCTGGTGGACGGCGCGCGAAGCTGCATGCGCCTGCCAGGCCTTTCGGCCGCTTTGGATTGGCCGTCCTATGGCGCCGGCCGCACCCGCGGCGCGCCCTGGTTTCTGCTCGCCGCGCTGGCGCTGGGCCAGGCGGGCTGGCCGGTGCTGATGCACGGCTCCAACGAATTCTCCGGTGGCATCACGGTATCGCAGGCCTTGCCGCGCCTCGGCCTGGCGCCAGCCACGGCCGCCGGGGGCGCGGCGCGCGATCTGGCGGCGCGCGGTTTCGCCTACGTGCCGGTCGAGCAGCTGAGCCCGGAATTCGCCGCCCTGCTCGGTCTGCGCCGGCTGCTTGGGTTGCGCTCGCCGATGAACACGGTGGCCCGCCTGCTCAATCCCGCCGACGCCGCGGCGAGCGTGGATGGCGTGTTCCACCCGCCCTACATCGATGTGCATATCGGCGCCGCTTCGCTGCTCGGCCGCCGGCGGCTGCTGGTGCTCAAAGGCGGCGGCGGGGAGGCGGAGCGCAATCCGGCCAAGGACGGCGTGGCACACCTGTTCACAACCGGCACGGGCCGCGGCGAACATGTACTGCCCGCCTTGACGGACGTCGCGCCTGGGGTGCCCGAACCCGCGATCGAGGATATCTGGCGGGGCACGGCGCGTGATCCCGCCATCGAGGCGCGGATCGCCGGCACCGTCGCCCTGGGCCTGATGGCCATGGGACAGGGCGGCGACGCGGAGGCGCGGCGCGTGTGGGAAAATCGCCGGACAACCGCCTGATTCACATTGAAACCCCACCCCGTGTATGATTCAGTGAAGCCGTCCTTCACCGGAAAAATCCGCACCCATGCGCCTCGTGAATGCCGCCAAACGCCTGGCCATCGCCATGATCGCGCCGACCCTGTTCATGGGTCTCACCGCCTATTTCATCTGGAACGCCAGCCGCGGCGAACATGGCCTGCGCAACTACGCCGTGCGCCAGACCCAGCTCGTGCAGGCGCAACAAACCCTCGCCGCCGCCCAGGCCGAACACGCCCAATGGGAAATCCGCGTCGCCGGCCTCCGCGACGCCCATATCGACCCCGACACGCTCGACGAACGCGCCCGCGCCAAGGCCGAAGTGGCGGACCCGGCCGATCTCGTGGTGCCGTATGGGCCCGGGAAGAAGCTTTACTGAAAGGCAGAAGAAAGCAGTTCTTTTTTGAAAAAAAGAACCAAAAAACTTTTGCTATTGGCTTGCGGAAAATTCGGGGCCATGGCGGGAACGCTGGGGGCTGCATCAAAAAAAGTAAAAGTCTTTTGGTTCTTTTCTTCAGAAAAGAACTACTTTCTTATCCTGTTGCAACGGCCGGCGGCCGCCCGCCGCTCTGACGGCGCGCCTGGTGCCTCCGCAACCGTGACCTTGCTTCGTCCGACGCGGGTCTGAGCCTGTAACACGCGCCCTGTTAATCAGCGCGGTGGCTTGCTAATCCTTCGGATACCACCCCAGGACAGGGCGATCTCCGCATGGCGCGGGCAAAAACCAACAAGGCGGCCAGGCCCGACGTGGGTGCGTTCGGCACCGCGGCGGCACCGGCGCTGCCGCGCGACAAACTGCTGCACGCTTGGCGGCAGATGCTGCTCATCCGGCGCTTCGAGGAGAAGGCGGGGCAGCTTTACGGCATGGGGCTGATCGGCGGATTCTGCCACCTCTATATCGGCCAGGAAGCGGTGGTGGTCGGCGTGCAACTGGCGCTGTCCGACGGCGACGAGGTGATTACCTCCTATCGCGACCATGGCCACATGCTGGCTACCGGTATGGACCCGCGGGGCGTGATGGCCGAGCTCACCGGGCGCGCCACCGGCTATTCGCGCGGCAAGGGCGGCTCGATGCACATGTTCTCGCTGGAGAAGAAATTCTTCGGCGGCCATGGCATTGTCGGCGCGCAGGTCAGCATCGGCACCGGGCTGGCGTTCAGCAATCTCTATCGCGCCAATGACCGCGTGTGCGTCACCTACCTGGGCGAGGGCGCGTCCAACCAGGGCCAGGTATTCGAAAGTTTCAATCTCGCCGCATTGCTGAAATTGCCCTGCATCTACGTCATCGAAAATAACCGTTACGGTATGGGCACCAGCGTGGATCGCGCCAGTGCGTCGCGCGACCTGTCGCAGAACGGCGCCCCCTGGCGCATCCCCGGCGTGCAGGTGGACGGCATGGACGTGGCTGCCGTGCACGCGGCCGCGCAGACGGCGGTGGCGTATTGCCGCGCCGGAAATGGCCCGTACCTGATGGAAATGAAAACCTATCGCTACCGCGGCCATTCCATGTCCGACCCGGCGAAATACCGCACCCGCGAGGAAGTGCAGTCGATGCGCGAGCATCACGACCCGATCGACCATGCCCGCGCCGCCCTGCTGGCCGCCGGCGTGGCGGAGGACGAGCTCAAGCGCATGGAGGCGGAAACCCGCGCCATCGTGCAGGACGCCGCCGACGCCGCCCAAAGCGCGCCCGAGCCAGATCCGGCCGAGCTCTGGACCGACGTGCTGGCCGAAAGCGCGCCGCCATGACCCAGGTTCTCATGCCGGCTTTGTCGCCCACCATGACCGAGGGCAAGCTGGCGCGCTGGCTCAAGGCCATCGGCGAGCAGGTGCGCGCCGGCGATGTCATTGCGGAAATCGAAACCGACAAGGCCACCATGGAAGTGGAGGCGGTGGATGAAGGGCGCCTGGAGCAAATCCTGGTTCCCGAAGGCACCGAAGGCGTTGCGGTCAATACGCCGATTGCCGTGCTGGCCAACGGCGATGCAAAGAATGTTGCGACCAAGTCGGCGCCTGCCGCCGCCAAAGCGGAAGCACGGCCGGCCGCGCCGGCACACACGGCCGCACCCGCTAACGAGGTTGTCGCCCCGGAACAGGATAACGCCCCCGGCAAGCCCATCACGGTGCGCGAGGCCCTGCGCGACGCCATGGCGGCCGAACTGGAACGCGACGGCACCGTGTTCCTGATGGGCGAGGAGGTGGCGCAATACCAGGGCGCCTACAAGATCAGCCAGGGCCTGCTGGATCGTTTCGGCCCCAAGCGCATCATCGACATGCCGATCACCGAGCACGGTTTTGCCGGCATGGCCGTCGGCGCCGCGATGAACGGTCTGCGCCCGATCGTCGAATTCATGACGTTCAATTTCGCCATGCAGGCGATCGACCAGATCATCAATTCGGCGGCGAAAACCCGCTACATGTCCGGCGGCCAGATGGGCTGCCCGATTGTGTTCCGTGGCCCCAACGGCGCCGCCTCGCGCGTCGCCGCCCAGCACAGCCAGGATTATGCGAGCTGGTACGCGCATGTGCCTGGCTTGAAAGTCATCGCGCCCTATTCCGCGGCCGATGCAAAAGGTTTGTTACGGGCCGCGATCCGCGATCCGAACCCGGTGATTTTCCTGGAGAACGAAATCCTCTACGGCCACACATTCCCGTGCCCGGACGATGCCGATTTCATCCTGCCAATCGGCCGCGCGAAAATCGAACGCGCCGGCCGGCACGTGACGATCGTCAGTTACTCGATCGGCGTCGGCACCGCATTGGCGGCCGCCGACGTGCTGGCGGGGCAGGGGGTGGAGGCGGAGGTGATCAATTTGCGCACCCTGCGGCCGCTGGATATCGGCACGGTGGTGGAGAGCGTCAAACGCACCAGCCGCCTGGTGACGGTGGAGGAGGGCTGGCCCTATGCCGGCATTGGCGCCGAGGTGGCGATGCAGGTGATCGAGCAGGCGTTCGATTGGCTGGACGCGCCGCCGGTGCGGGTGGCGGGCGCGGATGTGCCGTTGCCTTATGCGGCAAATCTGGAAAAACTGGCTTTGCCGCAGGCGGTTTGGGTGGTGGAGGCAGTTAGAAAGATGGTTTAAGGAAGCAGTTCTTTTTTGAAAAAAAGAACCAAAAAACTTTTGTCTGTTACGGCCCCGCTGGACGCAACGAACAAAAGTTTTTTGCTTCTTTTTTTCAAAAAAGAAGACCTTCCTTCTGTGCTTTTGTTCCAGGACACGCAATGCCCACAAACATTCTCATGCCGGCCCTGTCGCCCACCATGACCGAAGGCACCCTCGCGCGCTGGCTCAAGGCCGAAGGCGATACGATCCGCGCCGGCGACGTCATTGCCGAAATCGAAACCGACAAGGCCACCATGGAAGTCGAAGCGGTCGATGAAGGTGTGCTCGGCAAAATCCTGGTCCCCGACGGCACCCAGGGCGTGAAAGTCAACGACCCGATCGCCGTGCTGGTCGACGCCGGCGAGACCGCCGCCGCCAAGCCGCAAGCGGCCAAGCCCACGCCGCCAGAACCGCCCAAGGCGGCGCAACCGCCTGTGCCACCGGCAGCGCCGCCAGCGCCGCCGGCGCCGGGGGTACCGGCCAACGGCCATATTGCATCCGAGCGTGTGTTCGCCTCGCCCCTCGCGCGCCGCATCGCGCAGCAGGCCGGCATCGATCTCAACCAGATAAAAGGCACGGGTCCGAACGGACGTATCGTCCGTGCCGATATCGAAAGCCTGCACGCAGCGCCCACGGCGCCCGCGCCTGCCGCGGCGCCCCCGCCGGCGGCACCTGTGCAAGCGCCGCCCGTGCCCGCGCCGGCGCCCCCCATCACCGCGCCGCACGAACGCGTGCGGCTCAACAATGTTCGCAAGGTCACCGCCCGGCGCCTGACCCAAGCCAAGCAGACAATTCCGCATTTCTACGTCAGCATCGATGTCGAACTCGATGCGCTGCTGAAACTGCGCGCCGACCTCAACGCCAAATCACCCAAAGATGCCGCCGGCGCCTTCAAACTTTCGGTCAACGATCTGCTGATCAAGGCCGCCGCCGTCACCTTGCGGCGCGTGCCCAAGGTGAATGCCAGCTTCGCCGAGGACGCAATCATTCTCTACGGCGACGTCGACATTTCCATGGCCGTCTCCATTCCGGACGGCCTGATCACCCCCATCATCCGCCAGGCGGACCGCAAAGGTCTCGCCGCCATCAGCAATGAGGCCCGCGACCTCATCGAGCGCGCGCGCACTGGCAAGCTCAAGCCGGACGAATATCAGGGCGGCGGCTTCTCCATCAGCAACATGGGCATGTACGGCGTGAAGGAATTCGCCGCCATCATCAACCCGCCCCAGGCCGGCATCCTGGCCGTGGCGGCCGGCGAGAAGCGGCCGGTGGTCAGGGACGGCCAACTCGCTATCGCCACGGTCATGACGGTGACGCTGTCGGTCGATCATCGCGCGGTGGACGGGGCGCTTGCCGCCGAGTTTGTGTCGGTGTTCAAATCGATTGTGGAAGATCCTCTCAGTTTGATGCTGTGACACTGCAAACCGGGAAGGAATCCTTTGTGCTGCGGGACGCGGCGCCGGGAGATGTTGCAACCATCGCGTCGCTCGTGAAGGAATTGGCGACATACGAAAAACTGGACCATGAGGCACGCGCCACCGCCGAGGATTTTCGCGTAGCGCTTTTTGGACCCACGCCGCGCGCGAGCGCCATATTGGCCGACGTGGGCGGATACAGCGTCGGCTTTGCCCTCTATTTTTTTAATTTCTCCACGTTTGTGGGACGCCATGGCCTGTATGTCGAGGATGTGTTTGTTCAAGCGGCTTATCGTGGCCGCGGCATAGGCCGCGCGTTCTTCCAGGCGCTCGCCGCACGCGCGATCGCGGAGGGCTGCGGGCGGATGGAATGGGCGGTATTGGATTGGAACCGACCAGCTGTCGAGTTCTACCGTGCGCTGGGCGCAGTCGCGATGAACGATTGGACAGTCCAACGTCTCGCGGGTGCGGCTTTGCTGGCCTTGGCCGGCGCCGTAGCGGAGTAGCAGCATGGACCAAAAGGAAGGGCAACACGAAGCTCACAAAGACCACAAAGCTCACAAAGCGCTCCCTCAGGAACTTGAGGTGATTGGGCGAGCGATTGTCAATTCGGCGCTCAAGGTCCACAAAGCGCTGGGGCCGGGCTTGTTGGAGTCGACATACGAACATTGCCTCGTGCACGAATTGGGAATGCGTGGTCTGTCGTGTCAGCGACAATGACGCTTCCGATTGTTTATGAGGGAGAAGTAATCGACGCAGGGTACCGCCTGGACATCGTGGTTGAAGATTCGATCATTCTTGAAATAAACGCAATCGAGGCGCTTTCCCGCGTCAACGAGGCGCAGAGTCTAACCTACCTGAAATTCTCTGGGTACCGTCTGAGATACCTCATGAATTTCAATGTTGTCCTGTTCATGCAGGGGCTGCGGCGTTTCGTCAGATAATTGCGCGCCGCTCCCAGCAAACTTCTTCTTGGTGGGCTTCGTGTCCTTTGTGAGCTTTGTGTTACCCCTGCTTCGCCGAGCATTTAACCCACCCGACCGATGAGCCACGGCGGACCCGCAATGGAGCCCACAATGCCTGAAGCCGAATCCCACGACCTCATCATCATCGGCGGCGGCCCAGGCGGCTATGTCGCCGCCATTCGCGCCGCCCAACTCGGCCTGAAAACCGCCCTCATAGAGCGTGAGCATCTCGGCGGCATTTGCCTCAATTGGGGCTGCATCCCCACCAAAACCCTGCTGCGCAGCTCCGAAATAAACCACCTGCTGCATCACCTCGGCGAATTCGGCTTCGCTGCCGACAATATCCGCTACGACCTCGAAAAGGTCGTCAAGCGCAGCCGTGCCGTCGCCAGGCAGATGCAATCCGGCGTCGGCTTTCTGCTCAAGAAAAACAAGGTGACGGTGTATGACGGCCAGGCGCGCCTGGCCGCAAAGCAAACCATAACGATTACCGGAAAAACCAACAAAACCCTCACCGCGCCGCACATCATTCTCGCCACCGGTGCCCGCGCCCGCCAATTGGCCGGACTGGAAACCGACGGAAAACTCATCTGGAGCTACCGCGAAGCGATGGTTCCGCCGGCGATGCCGAAATCCCTGCTCGTGGTCGGCTCCGGCGCCATCGGCATCGAATTCGCCTCCTTCTTCCAGAATATGGGGGCGCAGGTCACCGTGGTCGAAGTGCTCGACCGCATCCTGCCGGTCGAGGACGCGGAGATCTCCGCCTTCGTCCGAAAGGCGCTGGAAAAACAGGGCATGCGCATCCTCACCGGCGCGAAACTTGGCGCCATCGGCAAGGGCGCGGACAACGTGACCGTAACGCTCGAGGCGGCCGGCAAAGCCGAAACAATCACCGTCGACCGCATCATTTCCGCCGTCGGCATTGTCGGCAACACCGAGGATCTGGGCCTGGAAGGCACCGGCGTCGTGGTTGAGAAAACCCATGTCCAAATCGACGGGTTCTGCCGCACCGGCGCGCCCGGCGTGTACGCCATCGGTGACCTGGCGGGGCCGCCCTGGCTCGCGCACAAGGCGAGCCACGAAGGCGTGCTCTGCGTCGAATCGATCGCCGGCCTGCCCGGCCTGCACCCCATCGACTGGACCAACATTCCCGGCTGCACCTATTGCCGCCCCCAGGTCGCCAGCGTGGGCCTCACCGAGGCGCGCGCCCGGGAACGCGGCCACGACATAAAGGTCGGCCGCTTTCCCTTCATCGGCAACGGCAAGGCGGTGGCCATGGGCGAACCGGAAGGCATGGTCAAAGTGGTGTTCGATGCGCCGACCGGCGCGCTGCTCGGCGCCCACATGGCCGGCGCCGAGGTGACGGAAATGATCCAGGGCTACGTCATCGCCCGCACGCTGGAGAGCACCGAGGCGGAGCTGATCCACGCGGTGTTCCCGCACCCCACGGTCAGCGAGACCATGCACGAGGCCGTCCTGGCCGCCTACGGCCGCACGATCCACTTCTGATTCATCTCTCATGCGTATTTCATACTATTATGCTAGGAAACCCCTTTGAATTGACTTAAGGTGCCCTTAATCGCCGGCTGGCATCGCTTCAAAGGCGGGTGCTAAGCGTTTGGGGGACTAGAATGAGCAGGGCCATGGCCGCCGTGAGTGACGCAGATAATCTCGCCAGCATAAAACTCTTCAACGACCCGGCCGAGGCGGCCCCGCAGCCGCCGGGCAAGCGCCCGCTCGCGGTCATCGGCGCCGGCTTTTCCGGCACCATCGCGGTCCTGCACCTGCTGCGGCAGCTGCCGATCGACCAGCCGGTCCTGCTGTGCGAGCGCGCCCCCGAGTTCGCCCGCGGCGTCGCCTATGCAACCGGCGACAACGACCATTTGCTCAACGTCCGCGCCACCAACATGAGCGCGCTGGCCGACGAGCCGAGCCATTTCGCCGACTGGCTGCGCCGCCGCGCCGAACAGACCTCCCAGGGCCTGCACCCCACGGAGGCGGGCCTGTTCGCCAGCCGCGGCCTGTATGGCCAATATCTGCGCACCCTGCTCGACACCGCCTTGCGCGAAACCGCCGGCCACGCCCAGCTTCGCCTGATGCCCGATGACGTCACCGACGTGACGCCGATTTCCGGCGCCGGCTTCACCCTCACCTTCGCCGGCGGGGCGAAGATCGATGTCGCCGGCATCGTGCTGGCGGTCGGCAACCTGTCGCCGGAAGAAACGCCCGATCCCCGCATCTGCGCCAACCCCTGGGGCGAGAAAGCCTCGAAGAAGCTGGCGGGCGACCTGCCGGTACTCATCGTCGGCACCGGCCTCACCATGGTGGACCTGGTGATTTCCATCCGCCGCCGCGGCTTTACCGGCAAAATCATCGCCATGTCGCGCGGCGGCCTGCTGCCGAGCCGCCACGCCTCGGTCGATCCCTGGCCGATGCCGCGCCTGACGCCGGCCGAGCTCAAATCGATGCATTTGCTGATGAACCGCATCCGCCGCGAAGTCGGTGCTGCGGCGCAGCACGGCGTGGATTGGCGCGCCGTCATCGACAGCCTGCGTCCCTTCACCGCCCAGCTTTGGGGCGGCATGCCGCTGGCCGAACGCCGCCGGTTCCTGCGCCATGTCCGCCGTTACTGGGACGTGCACCGCCACCGCATGGCGCCGCCCCACGCCGACCTGATTGCGCAAATGCAGCGCGAGGGCTCGCTGCAAATCATGGCCGGCCGCGTGCTGGGGTACGACACCAATGGCGGCCTGGTGAATGTGCGCTACCGGCTGCGCGGCGCCGGCAACGAGCAGGTGCTGCCGGTGCAGCGCGTCATCGTGGCCAACGGCCTCGAAGCCATCGAACGCACGCGCGACCCGCTGATGGGCCGGCTCATCGCGTCGGGCCTGGCGCGGTTCGACAAGCATAACATGGGCCTGGATGTGACCGAGGCGCTGCACGTGGTGCGCGCCGACGGCACGCCGGCCGAGCGGATCTGGGCACTCGGCCCCATCGTGCGCGGCGTGTTCTGGGAGTGCGTCGCGGTGCCCGACATTCGCGTGCAAGCCAGCCATATGGCCGCCAGCGTCGTGGCCGGCCTGCGCGCCGACGCGCCGAAATGGAATTTTATCATCTGAACGGCGAGGGGGCCTGTCTCGGTTCCCCGTTTTCAGTCATCAGTGCCCGATCATCCCCGGCATTCGACTGAAAGCTGACACACGACTCATGCTCACAAGCCGCGCCAAATATGCGCTTCGTGCCAGCGTCGCCCTGGCCGAGCAGTTCAGCGCCCGCACCTGGACCAGCGCCGGCGACCTTGCCGAAACGGCCTCCGTCCCGAAGAAATTCCTCGAGGCCATTCTCACCCAGCTCCGCGACCAGGGCCTGGTCGAAAGCCGCCGCGGCCCCGCCGGCGGACACCGGCTGACATCCGCCCCGGCCACGATCAGCGTCGCCGACGTGATCCGCAGCATCGACGGACCGCTCGCCATGACCCCGTGCGCCAGCGAAACCGCATTCCGCGCCTGCGACGATTGCGCCGACATCGACACCTGCCGCCTGCGCCACGTCATGCGCCAGGCCCGCGACGCCGCGGCTGCGGTGCTGGAAAAATGCTCGCTGGGCGACATCCTGGCCACGACAAAGGCCGCGCCGCGCGGTCATTTCGCGCCGCATCTGGTGCCGCCTTTGGGGCTTTAGGAATGAGGCAGTTCTTTTCTTCAGAAAGAACTACCTTCTTAACCATTGTTCTCGGCCAATTGCCGAAGCGTTTATGCTTGCCGCAGCCTACACCAATGCTTACCTTCCCAGAATGGACCAGGCACCCGCACCGGCACCGCTGCCCGAAGGATGGGCCGAGTCGCTTGCGCGCGGCGAAGCCGACCTCGCGGCTGGCCTCGTTCATACGATCGACACCGACGCCCTCTGCCGTGAAATCGAGGCCGAGGCCGACGCCCTGGAGCGCCAGATAGCGGTGCGCCACGCATCGCCCGCGTAACCTTCTCCGCCGCAGCTCTCGACCAGATCACAGCCCTTCGTCGGTACTACGCAGCCAAGGAGCGGCCCGAGGCGATTCGCAACCTTGCCCGCGCCATCGCTGAAGCGAGTCAGGCGATTGCCGCGGGTCGAGGCGTCCCTGCCCCACGGCCCTACCCCGCCCTCGCCCAGCCCGGCCGCGCCTGGATCTATGTCCAGCGGTACTGGTTTCGCTACGCCGCGACCACGCCACCGATTGTGCTTGGCGTGTACTATGACACGGCCGATATTCCAGGCCGCCTTTTGGGCGATGGATGTTAGAACATTTTCAGCCTGACTGGAATCGCCCGATGGAGACGCGCAGCTTGAGGCTGATACAAATGCTCTGCAGACAACAACGTCGAGCGGCCCGGCGGGCATCCGACGATTTTCCAGTCAGGCTGAGGCCGCTCTAGGAACTGGTCCTCATTCTGCGAAGCAGCATTCACGCGGCCGTCCTATACGTTCAACGACCATGCCGCCCCTCAAACCTCCCCCCGACCGCCTTTACGGCCGCCAGCGCACCCACGCCCTGCGCCCCCGGCAAGCGCGTCTGCTGGCCGAGACCTTGCCCCGCATGCGGTTCGCGTCCCCGTCGGACCCCTGGTCGGCGTTTGCGGCGCCGCCCGCGCGGCTTTGGCTGGAAGTCGGCTTCGGCGGCGGGGAGCACGCCCGAACCTTGGCGGCCAACCACACCGACGTGGGCCTCATCGCTTGCGAGGTATTCGACCAGGGCTTGTGCAGCCTGCTGGCCGCACTGGTCACCGAGGGCGCGGAGGCCACCGGCGACTTGCCCGGCAATCTGCGCATCTGGGACGATGACGCGCGAACCTTGCTGCGTACGCTGCCCGAAGCCTGTCTGGACCGGCTGTTCCTGATGTTTCCCGACCCCTGGCCCAAGGCGCGGCACGCCAAACGGCGCTTCGTGCACCCCGACATCGTGGCGTTGGCGGCGAGCCGGATGAAGCCCGGCGCCGAATGGCGCGCCGCCAGCGACGATCCCGGCTACCAGGCCTGGGTCACCGAAATCATGGGCGCCCAATCGCTTTTCCGCATGCACCCAGCGGCGCCGTCGCGCCCGGACGGATGGCCGCCGACGCGCTACGAAGCGAAAGCGCACGCCGCCGGCCGCACGCCGCTCTATTGGGTTTTTTCCCGCCTTTAATTGCGAGCGGAACCACGTCGGGCCAAAAGACTTTTGCGCCTGCGCCCGCACATAGGTTCAGTCCACGGCCGATAAGTCGGGGATTGCGTCAAAAAGCAAAAGTCTTTTGGTTCTTTTCTTCAGAAAAGAACTGCTTTCTTAACCCTTTGCTTTTGTTAGCCGACGCGAATCGTCAAATCATGGAGCCGATCGCCCTTTACCCTGGCCACATCCGCTGCAATTCGGGCTTGTCGTCCAGGAACTGGTGCTTCAGCGCACCGGCAACATGCACCACGAAAGCGGCGGCGAGCGCGTAGGCCAGCGTGCTGTGCACGGTAAACAGCAGGCTATGCCAATATTCCTTGGTCGCCGCGTCCAAATGCTCGATCGGCCCGATGCGGAACCAGGGAATCACCCAGAACAGCTTCATGGGATGGCCGGCCGCCCCCTTCCATGCGCTGTCGTGCAGCCAGCCGCTCAGCGGCACCAGGAAAATGAAGCCGTACAGCACCCAGTGCACCCAATGCGCGGTGCGGCGCTCCCATTCGGCGTAAGGCGGGATCGGCGGCGGCGTGTGCGTCGCCCGCCACATAAGCCGCATGATGGCCAATCCCAGCACCGTGATGCCGAACGATTTATGCGCATCTATCATCGGCCGCAGGTCGTTCTTCGGCAGATAGTCGAAGGTGAAGCCGATCAGAAGATTGGTGGCAATCAGGGTGGCGACGGCCCAGTGAAGGAAGATGGCCGGCCTGGTGTAACGTTGCGGTACCGAAAGCTGCACGGCCCATCCTTCATATCGCGCGTTCTTCACATCAGCGGGGCGGCGCCCATGTGCCAGCCATGCTGGTGACACCCCTGCTCCGCACCCCGCGTCGCGCCGAATCTCCCGCCATGGAAGACCTGGCGCGCAATTTCCAGGCGGCATCTCCCCGCCATATGGCAGTGCGCACGCCACCGGCAAGCTGGCTGATCCACGGCGCGGTTTTCGGCCTCTTTGTACTGTTGCTCGCCCGCGCTGCCGACGCCCACGGCCTGCTCGCCTGGGCCGCCGGCCTGGTCTACATTGCCTACGACACCGCGCTGCTGGCTTTTACCGCCGTGCAGACGTTTCCACTCCAGACGGGCCCACTCCAGATAGGGCCGCGCGCCGGCCCGCTTCCCGCCCCGCCATGGCCCACCGCGACCGCACCCATCTCGGTTTGCGTCATCGTGGCCGCGCACAACGAGGCGGCGGGGCTGCCCGGCACGATCGCCGCTCTCCTGTGCCAAACCGACCCGCCGGAGGAAATCCTGATCGCCGACGACGGCTCCAGCGATGCCACCGCGCCGGCCCTGGCGCCGTTCGGGCTGGCACAGCCCGCCCTGGGCGCAGTGGCGGCCAGCACCGCAACACAGGGCCTGCGCTGGTTACGCCTCCCGCACGGCGGCAAGGCCGCCGCGCTCAATGAAGCCATCCGCCGGGCCGGCGCGGATGTGGTGCTGACCGTCGATGCCGACACCCTCCTGCAGGCGGACGCGGTCGCCGCCCTGCGCGCCGCCTTCGCGGCCGACCCAGGTTTGGTGGCAGCCACCGGCGTCCTGACGCCCGTCTGCGGGCCGGGCCTGGGCGGCCGCCTGCTGCAATGGTTTCAAACCTACGAATACATTCGCAACTTCCTCAGCCGCTTCGCCTGGATGCGGGCCGACGGGCTGCTGCTGATCTCCGGCGCCTGCGCCGGCTTCCGCCGCGATGCCTTAGTGGCTGTGGGCGGCTTCGACCCTGACAGCGTGGTGGAAGACTACGAGCTGATCCACCGCCTGCGCCGCTACGCCGCCGTGCACGGGCTTGCGTGGCGCACGCAGGTGCTCGGCGGCGTGCAGGCGCGCACCGAGGCGCCCTCGAGCATTGCCGCCTTTCTGCGCCAGCGCCGCCGCTGGTTCGGCGGCTTTCTGCAAACCCAGTTCCTGTATCGTGAAATGGTGGGCAACCCGGCCTATGGCCGGCTGGGCACCTGGATGCTGCCCGTGAAAGCCGCGGACACGATGCAGCC
Organism: Acidobacteriota bacterium; assembly: GCA_903970435.1. Classification (GTDB taxonomy): domain Bacteria; phylum Pseudomonadota; class Alphaproteobacteria; order Acetobacterales; family Acetobacteraceae; genus CAJCIS01. The sequence goes on from CAJCIS010000193.1 coordinate 38,684, forward strand.
GCTCTATGGCCTGGCCGCCCTGGCGCTGCTGCTGTGGTATCTTGCGCGCGGCCAATGGCAGGTTCTGTTGCCGGTCGGTGGCATCATCGGTGCCAAGATCGGCATCGACCTGTGCTTCCATTTATGGAGCGTGCATTTGTACCGGCGCTGGACCGGCGACCGCACCGGCGCCCGTTTCGGCTACGCATTGGCGGCTTCGCTGCTGGAGCCTTTCAGCTTCCAGTTGCTGCGGCATGCGGGCGCGGCGCTGGGGTGGGTGATGTTCCTGTCGGGGCAGCGCGGCTGGGGGCGCGCATCGCCGGGGCGATCAAGAAAGTAGTTCTTTTCTGAAGAAAGGAACCAAAAGTATTATATTGAGCCTGGCGGCACTTAGAGCATTTTCAGCCTGACCGGAATCGCCCGATGGAGACGCGCAGCTTGAGGCTGATACAAAGGCTCTGCAAACAACAACCTGGAGCGGCCCGGCTTGCATCCGAGGATTTTCCAGTCAGGCCGAGGCCGCTCTAAGAAAAAGGAAGTAGGCTCAATGCCCTGTCCACGCCTGACTTCCTTGAGCGCCGCTAGGCTCGATATAATCCTTTTGGTTGCTTTCTTCAGAAGAGAACGTTCTTCCTTTTCAAAACGAGGAAGCGTCCCCCCACAATGCAGATGACGGGCGAACAACGCATCGCCGCCTCGCGCCACCTTGTTTGGCAGGCGCTGAACGATCCCGAAATTCTCCGACAGTGCATTCCCGGCTGCCAGTCGCTGGAAAGGGAGTCGGCCGAACGGCTGCGTGCCACGGTCGAAATCAAAATCGGGCCGATCGGCGCGCGCTTCAACGGTGCGGTCACCTTGTCCGATCTCGATCCCCCGAACGGATACACGCTGACCGGCGAGGGCCAGGGCGGCACGGTTGGCTCCGCCCGCGGCGCGGCGCGCGTGTGCCTGGCCGACGATGGCGACGGCACGCGGCTGAGCTACGATGTCGATGCGCAAATCGGCGGCCGGCTGGCGCAACTCGGCGGACCGATCATCGACGCAACCGCGCGCCAGCTTGCCGGCAAATTCTTTGCACAACTGAGCGCCATGGTAGGGCCCCCCGAAGCGGCGGCACCGACCCGAATCGCGGCGGCAGAGCAAACTGTTTCTGCAACGAAATCGCCGCTCCCACCCGCCGCCACGCAACGGCTTCCCATGGCCTGGATTTTGGCTGTTGCCGTGGCCGCTTTTGTGGGATTCCTGGTGGGCCGCAGCCAGCCCGCCGCCGCCGGATCGGATTGGATGGGATTGTCGATCGGTCTGCTCCTCATCATCGTGGCGGCCGCAGGTTTTGAATACGGGCGCAGAACGGCGGCGCCCGTCATGATGCTGGATGCCGCCCTGCTGGCGCGGCTCGCCGGCGAACCGAAGCCGTGAAACCGGCCCCGTTCGACTATGTCGCCCCCACAACAATCGATGCGGCGTGCGCCCTTCTCGCCGAAGCCGGCGGCGGCGCCCTGGTGCTCGCCGGCGGCCAGACACTCATGCCGCTGCTGGCCCTGCGCATGTCGCAACCCTTCATCGTCGTCGACATCAACCGCATCGACGCGCTGAAGGGCGTAACCCGCGTCGAGGGCGGCACCCGCATCGGCCCCGTCACCCGCCAGAACGATATCATAACCGACACGATCCTGGCCGAAGCACTCCCCGGGCTGGTTACGGCAACGCAGCATGTTGGCCACCACCAGACCCGCGACCGCGGCACCGTCGGCGGATCGATTGCGTTCGGCGAACCGGCCGCCGAATTGCCCGCCGCCGCGGTGGCGCTTGGTGCCACGATCGAAGCCCGGTCCATCCGCGGCACCCGCCGCATCGCCGCCGACGCGCTCTATCTCGGCCCCTACGCCACCGCGCTCGAACCGGATGAGCTCGTCACCGCCATCCATTTTCCCGACTGGCCCGCCGGCACGATCACCCTGTTCCGCGAAGTCGCACGGCGGCCCGGCGATTTCGCGCTCGTCGGTCTGATCGGTGCGTTCGCGGTCACCGGCGGCCGCATCGCGCGCGTCGGCATCGCCTGGTTCGGCATGGGTCCAACCCCGATCAGGGCGCGCCAGGCGGAGGCGGCGCTGCGGGGCCAGCCGGCGGCAGGACTGGATGCGCGCGGCGTTGCCGCCCTCGCGGTTGCCGATACGGCGCCGTTCGATGATCACCATGCCACCGCGGAATATCGTCGAACTGTGGGAGAGCGCATTTTTTCCCGTGCGCTTGCGGAAGCTAGTGTTCTTTTCTGAAGAAAAGAACCAAAAGACTTTTTCTCTTGCGCCAACGAAACGGTTTGCGCTGCGCCCCATAGGTTGGGATTGCCTCAAGAGTAAAAGTTTTTTGGTTCTTTTTTTCAAAAAAGAACGACGTTCTTCGGAGCCCCAGCATGAGCGAGCACCATATCGCCGTCACAATCAACGGCAGACTGCACCAGGCAACGGTCGAAGGACGCCAGGTGCTCGGCGATTTCCTGCGCGTCACCGCCGGCCTCACCGGCCTGCATCTCGGCTGCGAGCACGGCGTGTGCGGCGCCTGCACCATCATTGTCGACGGCAAGGCGGTGCGCGCCTGCCTGATGCTGGCGGCGCAGGCGGACGGCACCAGCATCACCACCGTGGAGGGCCTGGCCGCGCCCGATGGCACGCTGCACCCCGTGCAGCAGGCGCTGCGCGACGCGCACGGCCTGCAATGCGGCTTCTGCACCCCCGGAATTGTCATGACGCTCGCGGCCCTGATGCAGGCGCCGGCGCCTGCCACGGAGGAAACGCTGCTCGCCGCCATGTCCGGCCACATCTGCCGCTGCACCGGCTACCAGGGCATCCGGCGCGCCATCCGGGCATTGACCGCACGCCCGCCGGGAGAGCCGGCATGAACGCGCCGATCGGCGCCGGACGGTTCATCGGCCAGCGCCTGCCGCGCACCGAGGATGCCCGCCTGCTCACCGGCCGCGGGCTGTTTACCGACGACGTGGTGCTGGCCGGCATGCTGCACGTCGCCTTCGTGCGCAGCCCGATTGCCCGCGGCCGGATCGTCTCGATCGACGCCATCGCGGCAGGCGGCCTGCCGGGCGTGCACGCGATCCTCACCGCATCCGATCTGGCGGTGCTCAGGATCGACATGCTGAATTTCTTCCTCGCCGTGCCGGATATCGCTATCGGGCCGCTCGCCTCCGGCCGGGTTGCTTACGTCGGCGATCCGGTCGCCATGGTCATCGCCGCCGACCGCTACCTCGCGGAAGACGCCGCCGGCCTGGTGGCCGTGGAATATGCCGAGGAAATCCCCACCGTAACGATCAGCGACGCCAAGCGCACCGGCGCCGATCCGGTGCATGCCGGCACCGAATCGAATGAAGCCGCGGCGATGGGCGACCCCGAGGACGACGCGATCGAGGCAGTGCTGGCCGCAGCACCGCATCTGGTCAGCGCCAGCTTCACCCACCAGCGCATCAGCCAGTCGCCGATGGAGGCGCGCGGTGTCGTGGCGGCGCGCCGCGGCGGCGAGCTCACGGTTTATATTTCCTGTCAGAGCCCGCAGCTCGTGGCGCGCTACCTGGCCCAGGCATTCGGCCTGCCGCCGGCCAACATACGTGTGATCGCCAAGGATGTCGGCGGTTCGTTCGGCCTCAAATCGATCCCGTGGCGCGAGGAGGTGGCGGTCATTGCCGCCGGCATGCTGCTCGGCTGTCCGCTCAAATGGACCGAGGACCGGCTGGAGAATCTAACCGCCTCCAATCACGCGCGCGAGCAGGAACTCACCCTGCGCGTCGGATTCGACGCAGAAGGGCGGATGCTGGCCTGCCACGCCGATTACGGCATCAACAACGGCGCCTATCCGCACGGGGCGGACGCCAATATTGCGGTGATGATGTTCCTGTGGGCGGCGTACAAAATGCCGCAATTCAGTTTCCTGGCGCGTGGCTGGTACACCAACACGCCGGGCCTCGGCGCCTATCGCGGACCCTGGGCGATCGAAACCCAGGTGCGCGAAGTGCTGCTGGACATGGCGGCACGCCAGATCGGTATCGATCCGATCGAGCTGCGCCGCCGCAATCTGATCACCAAGGCGGACCAGCCCTGCACCACGCCGCTTGGCATCGTGCTGGAAGACATAACGCCCGCGGAATGCCTGGACAAGCTCCTCGAAGCCGTCGACGTGGCCGCGTTCCGCGCCGAACAGGCGGCCGCGCGCGCGCAGGGACGCCATCTCGGCCTCGGCGTCGCCGCCTATATCGAGCCCACCGCCGGCAGCACGGGCATCGCGGTGCTCGCCACGGATGTCGCACAGATCCGCATCGAGCCGACCGGCCGCGTGACCGCGATCCTCAGCACCCACAGCCAGGGCCATGGCACGCAGACCACGATGGCGCAGGTCATTGCCGAAACGTTAGGCGTCGGATTCGATGCCGTATCCGTGTTCGAGGATGACAGTTCGCGCGGCGGCTTCGGCGCCGGCGCGTCCGGCAGCCGTCAGGCAGTGGCCGGCGGCGGCGCAGCGATCAGGGCGTCTGCCATTCTGGTGGACAAGGTGACCCGCATCGCCGCCCATCTGCTGAACGCCAATCCCGCTTATGTGCGCATCGAGGACGGCATGGTCCATGTGGCCGGTGTCGCGGAAATGACCCGCAGCCTGCGCGAAATTGCCGAAATCGCCTATGGCGAGCCGGACCGCCTGCCGCCGGGCATGGAACCGGGCCTGGAGGCGCAGTATCGCTACCGCCCGCCGCCGATCACCTTCACCAGTGCGGCGCACGCGTGCATCGTCGAAGTCGATACGGAAACCGGCTTCGTATCGATCAAGCGGTGGGTGTGCGCCGAGGATTGCGGCGTCATGATCAATCCCGCGGTGGTGGAAGGGCAGATCGCCGGCGGCCTGGCACAGGCCATCGGCGCCGTGCTGCTCGAGGACATGGCCTACGATGCGAACGGCAATCCGACCACCGCCACCTACAAGGATTATCTGCTGCCGGCGATTTCGGACGTGCCCGATTTCGAATACATCCATGCCTCCACACGGTCGAAGGCCGAAGGCGGGTTCCGCGGCGTCGGCGAGGGCGGCGCCATTATCGGGCCTCCGACGCTCATCAACGCGATCGCCGACGCGCTGTCGCCATTCGGGGCGCGTTGCCTCGATACGCCGCTGACCCCCTCCAGAATCCTCGATCTGATCGCCGGCCGAACATCCGCCAAACGCCACGAGGCCGCCGGGCCGGCGGCCGAGAAAGCAACAATGCCGCCGCCGCCTGCCCCGCCCGCAGCGCCGCCGTCTCCCGCGAAAGCCGCCGTGGACGGGCTATGGAAAATGGTTCTGGCGACGCCGATGGGTCCGCAGGAAATGACCGGCCGGTTCGAAACCGATGGCGAAACGTTGCGTGGCCGGCTCGATAGCGCCCAGGGCGCGCAGGATTTTCAGGGCAAGGTGAGCGGCACCCATTTGAAGTGGGAAATGAAGGTAACCAAGCCCGTATCGATCACCCTCAAATACGACATCCAGATCGACGGCGACAAACTCACCGGCAAGGTGAAGATGGGCTTTTTCGGGACTGCCAAGGTGACGGGGGTGCGTGCGTAAGGAAGGAAGCCGTTCTTTTTTGAAAAAAAGAACCAAAAAACTTTTGCTCTTGATGCAATCCCCAACGTATCGGGCATGGCCCGGGTCCTTGTGCAGGCGCAGGGAAAAGTTTTTTGGTTCTTTTTTTCAAAAAAGAACTGCTTCCTTACGCGGCGTATCAAAGTCCCTTAGCACCGCATCCATCTCGAACTCGATTTCAGCCACATGCGCTGCATGCCGGCGGAATAATCCCCGTGCGCCAGTATCCCCCGTCACCCCTTCCATGTCCGCAAAGAAACGTCGATCCCACAGCACCGGGTTGCCGCGCTGCCCTCGGTGCGTCGGCACAATAATCAGGCGCCCCTCGCCCGCATCATACGCGTCCAGCAGCCGGTCGATCATGGCTGCACTCACCAGCGGCATGTCGCCGAGGCACACCAGCACGGCCGCCGCATCCTCCGGCAGAGCGCGCAGCCCGGCGCGCAGGCTGGCCGACAAACCCTCGGCGTAATCCGGCGCCAGGACGGTGACCACCGCACGCGATCCAAGTGCCGCCGCCACCTCCGCCGCCTGGTGCCCCAACACCACCAGAACCGGCGCGGCGCGGCTGCCCAGCACAGCATCGGCGACCCGCGCCACCATCGCCACGCCATCGCCATCCGGCAGCAGCAACTTGTTGGCCGGTGCCATGCGGCTGGAAAGTCCGGCCGCCAGGATAAGGCCGGTAACCCGCGGGCGCGCCATCATGCCAACCGTCCCTGATCTTGACTCATCGGGCATGCCTCCGGCGGCACGCCGTCACGCGAATGCGTGCTGCGCACGACGCCCCCGGTCGCCGAAGGCAACGCGCGGCCGTTCCGCCGCACGGCGATCAATTGCGCCAGGATGCTCACCGCGATTTCGGCCACCGTGACGGCCCCGATCGGCAACCCGACCGGGCCGTGAATCCGCGCAATGGCGTCGGCGCCGTGGCCAAGCGCCGCCAGACGCTCCAGCCGCGCCGCCTGGGTTTTGCGGCTGCCGAGGGCACCGACGTAGAAAGCATCCGTGCGCAAGGCGAGGTCCAGCGCCGGGTCGTCCAGCTTGGAATCGTGCGTCAGCGTCACCACCGCGGTGTGCGCATCGGGCGCCAAGGCGCGCAACGCCTCGTCCGGCCAGCGCGGTTCGATCGTGACCTCGGGAAAGCGTTCCGCGGTGGCGTAGCCGCGGCGCGGATCGATGATGGTGACGGCAAACCCCGCGGTGGCCGCCATCGGCGCCAGCGCCTGGGCGACATGCACGGCGCCCACGATGAACAGCCGCGGCGGCGGCGCATGCACGTGCAGGAACCAGGACTCGCCATCGCAGTCCATGATACGCGACTCGTCCCGCGCCGCCGCGCGCGCCGCTTCGGCCTGCAGGGCAGCCGGCGCCGCCGCGTCCGGCAGCCTTAACTGGGCGCCGTCGGGCAGGCGCGTGGCGAGCACCTCCACGCGCCGCGCCGCACGCGCGGCGCGCAGCGCGGCCAGTGTTTCCGGCGTCACCCGAGGCGCTCGAGCAGAACCGTCAGCTTGCCACCGCACGCCAGGCCCACTTCCCAGGCGCGTTCGTTGGTAATGCCGAACTCCAGCACCTGCGTGGCACCGTCGGCAAAGGTGCGCGCGGCAGCATCGGCCACCGCGGCCTCTACACAGCCGCCGCTCACCGACCCCGCCATGCGGCCCGACCGGGTGAGCACCAGGCGGCTGCCGCGCGGCCGCGGCGAACTGCCCCAGGTGTCAACGACGGTGGCGATGGCGACGGTTTCGCCGGAATCGTGCCAGGCGGCGGCGGTCTCCAGCATGTCTTCCGTGTCGATCATTATAGGCCTGCCTGCGGTTGCGGCATTGAGATTGCGTTACTAAGAAAGGGAGGCAAGGGTAAGGAAGAAGTTCTTTTTTGAAAAAAGAACCAAAAAACTTTTGTCTGTTTGAAGGTGTAGGCTTGCATGGATTTGGATCATTCCTCACGCGAGTGCGGTGCGAGGCTGCTTGAGGCGCAAGCCCAAGCGAGCGCCCTGTTCGATGAGATCGAGCACCGCCTGATCCGGGCCGGCATTACGGAAAGCCAACTGAACACGGAAATCTACACACTGGCCGCCGACATGTTCGGTGTGACCACGCATTGGCACAAGCGCGTCATCCGCGCCGGCCCGAATACCTTGCAGCCTTATAACGAAGATCCGCCCGACCGGTTGATCGATGCGGATGACATTCTTTTTGTCGATCTGGGGCCGGTGTTCGCCGCGTGGGAAGCCGATTTCGGCCGCACGTTTGTTCTGGGGAGCGATCCCGTCAAGCACCGGCTTAGAAACGATCTTCAGCCGATCTTCCAGGCGGCAAAGGCACGGTTCGAGGCTGACCCGGACATGACGGGTGCGACGCTCTATGAAATCGCCTGCGATCTGGCCACAGAATCAGGCTGGGAATTCGGCGGCCGGATCGCCGGCCATACGGTCGGCGAATTTCCGCACGAGCGCATCCCGGGTGACCGGATCAGTTTTTTCATTACGCGCGGCAATCACCTCCCCCTGCGCCGCGCCGACGCGGCGGGCCGCCCCTATCACTGGATATTGGAAATCCACCTGGTAGACCGCGCCCGCCAGATCGGCGGCTTTTTCGAGGAACTTCTGACGAGTCCGGGCTGAAACGCAAAAAACTTTTGCTCTGTTCGGTGCATGCCGCGTCGCAGGTGGGCTTAAGCCCACCCAAAAAGTCAAAAGTTTTTTGGTTCTTTTTTTCAAAAAAGAACTGCTTCCTTCCTCCTCTTCACCGGCCATCATCATGCAAACCCCCGAAATCCTGGCCCGCCTGGGCGTGGACCTCAACACCCTCACCGGCCACGATCTGACCGCGCGTTCGCCGATCACCGGCCGGACCACAGCATCCCTGACCGCCACGCCGCCATCCCAAGCCAATGCCGCCATAGACCGCGCACACGACGCCTTCCGTTGTTGGCGGCAAATTCCGCCGCCGAGGCGGGGTGAATTCGTTCGCCGGCTCGGTGAGGAATTGCGCGCCGCAAAGCCCGATCTGGGTCATCTCGTGACCATCGAAACAGGAAAGTGCATTTCCGAAGCCCTGGGCGAGGTACAGGAAATGATCGACATTTGCGATTTCGCGGCCGGGCTTTCGCGCCAGCTCTACGGCCTTACCATCGCCACCGAACGGCCCGAGCACCGTATGATGGAGACCTGGCATCCGCTGGGTGTCGTCGGCGTTATTTCCGCGTTCAACTTTCCGGTTGCGGTATGGTCGTGGAACGCCGCTCTGGCCCTGGTGTGCGGCAACAGCGTGGTGTGGAAGCCCTCGGAAAAGGCGCTGCTGGCGGCGATGGCGGTTCACGCGCTGACATTACGCACGGCGGCTCGTTTCGGCGCCGATGCACCGCCCGGGCTGTGCACCCTGCTGATCGGCGGCAGCGACCTCGGTGCGGCGCTGGTGGACCATCCACGCGTGGCCCTGGTGTCGGCCACCGGCTCCACCGCCATGGGCCGCGCCGTGGCGCCGCGCCTGGCGGCGCGATTCGCCCGCGCGGTGCTGGAACTGGGCGGCAACAACGCCGCCATCGTCGCGCCTAGCGCGGACCTCGACCTCACCGTGCGTGCGGTGGCCTTCGCCGCCATGGGCACCGCCGGCCAGCGCTGCACGACCCTGCGCCGCCTGTTCGTCCACGACGCCATTTACGACATCCTCCTGCCGCGCCTGCGCGCGGCCTACGCCTCGGTTACCGTCGGCGATCCGCGCGCCCCCGAAACCCTGGTCGGGCCGCTGATCGACCAGGCCGCCTTCCAGGCCATGCAGGGTGCCATCGCCGAGGCGCGCGAAACGGGCGGCGTGGTGACGGGCGGGCAACGGACCTGCGCGCAGGCCGGCGACGCGGCGTTCTACGTTCGCCCCGCGCTCGTCGAACTGACCGCGCAGATCCCGGTGGTGAAGCGCGAAACGTTTGCCCCGATCCTCTACGTCATGCGCATCCCCGATCTGGCCACCGCCATCGCCATGCAGAACGATGTCGCGCAGGGCCTGTCATCGTCCATCTTCACCAACGACATGCGGGAGGCGGAACTGTTCCTGTCGGCGGAGGGCTCGGACTGCGGCATCGCCAACGTCAATCTGGGGCCGTCCGGGGCCGAGATCGGCGGCGCGTTCGGCGGCGAAAAGGACACCGGCGGCGGCCGCGAGGCCGGCTCGGACTGCTGGAAGGCCTATATGCGCCGGGCAACCAACACGGTGAACTACGGGCGTGCGTTGCCGCTCGCGCAGGGCGTTTCTTTCAGCGTAGCAAAAACAAACAGTTAAGGAACGATGTTCTTTTCTAAAGAAAAGAACCATAAGACTTTTGTCCGTGACCCGTCATAACAAAACCCGCCTTGGTGCCCCGGCGGGTTCGTTATGGCAGGGCAACCGGGCGCGTTAGCCGCCGCAGTTTGGATAGCACTTGGGAATTTCCATCGCGGCGACGACCAGGGGCGCATTGTTCAGCGTTCCATGGAAGTAACCAACAGAAGTCGTTGCCGCAGCGCTCGCGCTGTAGAAGCTTTCCATCGGGGCTGCTGAAACTGTCAGTAAAGCCGCGAACATCGCAAGTGCCTTCATGAGTAAACCCTCCGTTTAATTGCGCTCAGACCGTTTTGACCGGGATTTCCCCCCCGGCGACGTCAGCAGTAGCTGATTCTTGGGCAAAGCGCTACCCCCGGTAGTGTAAAAGTAGCGGAATCGCCGAAAAAGTTTCTGTCAGTTGCACATCAGGTTGTGGCACGGCGAAATTCCCATGGCAGCAGTAGAATAAACCGCACCGCGCACCCCGGCGAACTGGCGGGAAATCAGCCGGATGCCCGAATCAAGGGAAGCCTACGGCGGCGCTGGTTGCAACGCTGAGCGGAACGTTAGGGGAACGCTCACCGCAACGGTGGCGGCGCCAACCGGCTTGATGGATGGCTCATACCGTGCGCAGCACGCATTCGCGTGACGGCGTGCCGCCGTCGTCTCAAGCGCTGCGCGGCACAATAGTTTTGTGCCGCGCAGCGCATAAGACGCCGGCGGCACGCCGTCACGCGAATGCGTGCTGCGCACGACGGCATGGGTGCATCGACGAAGAGGGCTGCCTTGCTTGCCTTACGGCCCCGCCGCAATGACTTTCCGAATGAGCGCCTCGTACCCGGCGATATAATCCGCCATCACAAGGTTTTTCTCGGCCCAGGCGCGGGCGGCGCGGCGGAGGCGTTTGTTGAGGGCGTCGTCTTCGAGCAGGGTGAGGGCGGCGTCGGCGACGCGGTCGGGGTCGAGGAAGGGGGCGAGCAGGCCGGTCTTGCGGTGGGTGAGGAATTCGCGGACGGGTTCGGTGTCGCTGCCGACCAGGGCGCAGCCGGTGGACATGGCTTCGCGCAGCGACCAGCTGGCGACGAAGGGGTAGGTGAGGTAGATGTGCACGTCCGATCGTTGCAGGATCTTGACATAGGTTTCGTAGGTGACGCGGCCGGTGAAATGAACCCGGCTGAGGTCGAGGCGGCCTTGCATTTCGTCGAGCATTTTCTGCCGCCAGGTGCCTTCCGTGGGGCGGGCGCCGTAGCTGACCATGTCGCCGCCGACGAGGATGATGCGCGCGTCCGGGCGCGCGTTCAGGATGCGGGGCAAGGCGCGCATCATGGTGTGAAAGCCGCGATAGGGTTCGAGGTCGCGCACCACGTAGGTCACGAGTTTATCGGCGGGGTCGATGCGGTAGCCGCCGAGCGAGACGGGGCGGGCGCGCAGCTTGGGGTTGGGGGCGCAGACCTCGAGATTTACGCCTTCGTGCAGCACGTCGATATTGTCGCGCGACCAGGCCGGATAGGTGGAATGCTGGAAGTGGGTGGGCGTGAAACCGTGGCCGGGGTTGGTCAGTGTCAGCAGGTTGACCGCGTTCTTGGCGCGCACGCGGGCGAGTTCGGACGGGCCGAGCGGGAATTCGGGGTCGAAGCCGACATCGAGACCTGTTTCGTGATAGTAATATTCATGGTAGCCGAGCAGCGGCGTTTTCGGCCAGACGTCCTGGATGTTGAGGAGTTCGCCCCAGCCATGGTGGCCGATGATGATATCGGGCATGAAACCGAGCGATTTGACGCTGGCGGCGGCGCGCGCCACGCCGTCGGCGCGGATCATGGCGAGTTCGAAATCACGCGCGTCGCGGTGGGTGTTTTTCGCCGGCGCCTGCGGCAGGCCGTGCACCACCTTGCGCACGCCGGGCAGGGTGGTGGGGCGGTTTTCGGTGACGAACAGAAGGTCATGCTGTTCCTGTGCCGCGAGATGGCGCAACAGGTGCAGGAACTGACCCGGAAAGTTCTGATGGACGAACAAATATCGCATGCTGGGGCGGCGGTGCACCATCTTTTCTGATCGTGCGGGCGACGCACCGGCGGCTTGCGCCGCCGGTTGCGTCTGCCGCCTATTTCTTCCGCGATGTGGGTTTGAATGTGAGTTTCGGTGTTGGTTTCGGCGGCACTTTTTCGGGCGGTTTCGGCGGCGCATTCCTGGCGGGCGCCGGCTTGGCCGCGGCGGCAGGTGTTGCGGCAGGTGTTGCGGCCTTGGCGGCCGGTTTGGCGGCGG
>CAJCIS010000194.1 GCA_903970435.1 Acidobacteriota bacterium
GGTCGCCACCGAGCCCAACCGCGACCCGTGATGCCGCCCCTGCCGCCAAACGCCACCATCGGCATCATCGGCGGCGGCCAGCTCGGCCGCATGTCCGCCATGGCCGCCGCCCGCCTTGGCTACCGCGCCCATATCCTCACCCCCGAACCCGACAGCCCCGCCGCCCAGGTCGCCGCCGGCGCCACCATCGGCCCCTACGACGACCCCGCCACGCTCCGCACCTTTGCCGCCGCCGTGGCTGTCGTCACCTTCGAATTCGAAAATGTCAGCGCCCAGGGCCTCGACCTTCTGGCCGCCCTCAAACCCGTCCGCCCCTCGCCGGCCATCCTGCGCGTCAGCCAGGACCGCGCCACCGAAAAAAGCTTCATCAACGCCGCCGGCGCCGCCACCGCCGCCTGGGTCCCTGTCAACAGCCGCGCCGACCTGCAGCGCGCTGCCACCTCCCTCGGCTTTCCCTGCGTCGTCAAAACCACCCGCCTCGGTTACGATGGCCGCGGCCAGGCCGTCCTGCGCGCCGAAACCGACCTCGACTCCGCCTGGGAACACCTCGAGCCCAAACCACTCATCGCCGAAGCCTTCGTCGACTTCGCCTGCGAAATCAGCGTCATCGTGGCGCGCGGCCAAAACGGCGAAGCCGCCGCCTTCGACACGGTGGAAAACCGCCACCGCCACCACATCCTGCACCTCACCCTCGCCCCCGCCCGCATCACCGACGCCCTGGCCACCCAATCCCGCGCCATCGCCCTTAACCTCGCCACCGCGCTCGACCTCATCGGCCTCATGGCCGTCGAAATGTTCGTCACCGCCGACGGCCGCATCCTGGTCAACGAACTCGCCCCACGCCCCCACAATTCCGGCCATTGGACCCTCGACGCCTGTCCCGCCAGCCAGTTCGAACTCCACATCCGCGCCGTCGCCGGCCTGCCACTCCCCCCCGCCATCCGCCACGCGGACGCTGTCATGCGTAACCTCGTCGGCCCCGAAGACATGGCCCTCTGGCCCGCCATCCTCGCCACCCCCGGCCTCATCCCCCACCACTACGGCAAATCCGAAGTCCGCCCCGGCCGCAAAATGGCCCACGTCACCCGCCTCTTCCCCCGCGGCGCGTTGCCGGGCGAGCTTGGCGTGCTGTCGGCTTTGGGGCCCGTGGCGCCGGCGTAAGAAGGAAGGCCAGGGGCTCTGCCCCTGGACCCCGCTGGGGACAAGTCCCCAGACCCCATTTTGTTTAAGAAAAGTCAGGGGTGAAGGAGGGGGGCACACGGATGTCGCAACAGCCGTGCGCCCCCCTCCTTCACCCCTGACCTCCCTTAAGTAATAGGTTCTAAGGACTTGTCCTTAGCGGGGGTCCAGGGGGCAGAGCCCCCCTGGCCTTCTTTCTTCCTCTGCGTTACGTGCCCCCATGCCCAGCAGCAACGACATACGCGCCACGTTTTTGGATAGCTTTGCACGGCACGGTCACACCGTGGTCGAGAGCTCTCCGCTGGTGCCGCGCAACGACCCTACGCTGTTGTTCACCAACGCGGGGATGGTTCAGTTCAAAAACGTTTTTACCGGGCAGGAGCGGCGGCCGTACAGCCGCGCTGTCACTGCGCAGAAATGCGTGCGGGCTGGCGGCAAGCACAACGACCTGGACAATGTCGGCTACACCGCGCGGCATCACACGTTTTTCGAAATGCTCGGCAATTTCTCCTTCGGCGATTATTTCAAGCCGCTGGCCATCGAGTTCGCCTGGAATTTGGTGACGCGTGAGTATGGCTTGTCGCGCGACAAGTTGCTGGTGACGGTGTTTGCGGAGGACGATGACGCGGCCGCGTTATGGCAGCGCATTGCCGGCTTGCCGCCGGAAAAAATCATTCGCATCCCCACCGCGGACAATTTCTGGCGGATGGGCGACACTGGCCCGTGCGGCCCGTGCAGCGAAATTTTTTACGACCACGGCGACCACATTCCCGGCGGCCCGCCGGGCAGCCCGGACGCGGACGGCGATCGTTTCATCGAAATCTGGAACCTCGTCTTCATGCAGTATGAGGAGGGCCCGCCCGGCACCCGCGTGGCCCTGCCGCGCCCCTCGATCGACACCGGCATGGGCCTGGAACGATTGGCCGCCGTTCTGCAAGGCGTGCATGACAACTACGACACCGACACGTTCCGCGCCTTGATTGCCGCCAGCGCCGAGGCGACCGGTGTTCCGCCGGACGGCGATCACCGCATCAGCCACCGCGTGGTCGCCGATCATTTGCGCAGCACGAGTTTTCTCATTGCCGACGGTGTGCTGCCCAGCAACGAGGGCCGCGGCTACGTGCTCCGCCGCATCATGCGCCGCGCCATGCGCCACCTCCACATGATGGGCGCCCGCGACCCGGTTTTCTGGCGCCTGGTGCCAGCCCTCGTGCGCCAGATGGGCGCCGCCTACCCCGAACTCGGCCGCGCCGAACCGCTCATCGAGGAAACCCTGCGCCTCGAGGAGACTCGTTTCAAAATCATGCTGGATCGCGGCCTCTCCTTGCTCGCCGCCGAAATGGAAAACCTTCCCGAAGGCGCCAATCTCCCCGGCGACGTCGCGTTCAGGCTTTACGACACGTTCGGCTTTCCGCTCGATCTCACGCAGGACGCCTTGCGCGAAACCGGCCGCGCCGTCGATCTCCCCGGCTTTCAGACCGCCATGGATGAGCAGCGCGCCCGCGCCCGCGCCGCCTGGTCCGGCTCCGGCGAGGCCGCCACCGAAACGCTCTGGTTCGACCTGCGCGAAAAACTAGGCGCCACGGAGTTCCTGGGCTACAGCACGGAATCCGCTGAGGGTGAAATCCTCGCCATCGTCGCCGCGGGCGCCGCAATGCAACACGTGCCGGCCGGCACCGAAATCGCCCTCATCCTGAACCAGACCCCGTTCTACGCCGAGAGCGGCGGCCAGGTCGGCGACACCGGCACCATCACCGGACCCGCGGGCTTGCGCATCCGCGTGACCGACACACAGAAAAAACTCGGCGACCTGTTCGTCCATTTCGGCCGCGTCGAGCAAGGCGAGGCGCGAACCGGTCAGCCGGTCGTGGCGGAATTGGACCATGCGCGCCGCACCACAATCCGCGCCCACCACAGCGCCACCCACCTGCTTCACGAAGGCCTGCGCCGGCGCCTCGGCACCCACGTCACCCAAAAAGGCAGCCTCAACGAACCGGACCGCCTGCGTTTCGATGTCAGTCACCCCAAACCCATGACCCACGACGAACTCGCCGACGTCGAGGCCGCGGTCAACGAACGCATCCGGAACAACAGCGAAGTCACCACCCGCCTCATGACCCCCGAAGCCGCGGTCGCCGAAGGTGCGATGGCCCTGTTCGGCGAAAAATACGGCGACGAAGTCCGCGTCGTCGGCATGGGTGGCCCGGAAGGCAACAAATCAGCCTGGTCCGTCGAACTCTGCGGCGGCACCCACGTGCGCCGCACCGGCGACATCGGGCTATTCCGTATCGTCAGCGAAACCGGTGTGTCCAGCGGCGTTCGCCGTATCGAAGCTGTAACAGGCGCCGCCGCCGAAGCCTTCGCCCTCGAAAACGAACGCCGCTTGCTCGAAGTCGCCGGCGCCTTGCGTGCCAGCCCCGCCGAAGTCCCCGACCGCGTCGCCGCGCTGGTGGAAGACCGCCGCCGCCTGGAACGCGAAGTCACTGACCTGCGCCGCAAACTCGCCACCGGCGCGACTGCGCACGCCGACGAGGACATCGCCGGCATAAAATTCTCCGGCCGCAACCTCGGCGACGTCCCCCCCCGCGATCTCAAGGGTCTGGCAGAAGCCATCGGCAAACAATCCGGCAGCGGCGTCGTAGCCTTGATATCGACGGCGGAAGGAAAAGCCAGCATCGTCGTCGGCGTCTCCCCCGACCTCACCGCCCGTTTCAGCGCCGTCGATCTCGTCCGCGCCGCCGCCGCCGCCGTCGGCGGCAAAGGCGGCGGCGGCCGCCCCGACCTCGCCCAAGCCGGCGGCCCCGACGCCGCCCAAGCCGAAGCCGCCCTGAACGCCGTCCGCACCGCGCTGGCGGCCGCATAAGCCGGGTAAAACTCAAGAAGAAGTATTTCTTTTTTGAAAAAAAGAAACAAAAAACTTTTACTCTCAGGAATCCTCCTCCCCAAAGCGCGCGCCTCGAAGCGTCACGCCCAACCCATTCCACCAACGCATCCCTTCTTATCGGTGTTCATCGGTGGCAAGATCCTGCCTTTTTTTCTCCCTCGAATGCATCCGACCACGGCCGCCTAATACTCAAACCCATACGATAACCCAATACTCGTCCCCGGATCGTTATCCGGTGTCGCCCCCTGCGCCGTCCCCCCGCCACTCCCAAGCGTCGAATTGAGCTTCAGCCGCCGGGTCAAATCAATCTGCACTTCCGCCTGCGTTCCCCCAGCCCCGCTGGTCGTCTGCTTCGTACCCACATAAACGCCTTTCGCAACATACCGCCCCGCTTCAATAGTCGTCCCAGCCCCCCCG
>CAJCIS010000195.1 GCA_903970435.1 Acidobacteriota bacterium
AAAGTCTTTTGGTTCTTTTCTTCAGAAAAGAACTGCTTTCTTAACGCTTTGCCTTAGCTCCAAGGGCGTCAAGCAATACGTGCTCCGCACGACGCCCCCGGGCCTTCGTGACGAACCTACGGCGCCGCCGGTGCCGCCGCGGCCGGCGGCGCCGCGGGCAATGTCGGCGAGCCACCCGGCTTCACCGGCGTGCCATTCGCGTTGAACAGCTGCACCTTCACCTGGGCACGCGCCTGCGCGATGAACGCCTTGGCGTCCGCCCGGATCAGCTGCTGTTTGATGTCGTCGTGCACCTGATCATAGGTCGGCGGCTGCGACACCTTGGTTTCCAGCACCTGGATGACGTGCCAGCCGTACCGCGTATGCACCGGGGTCTTGGTGTATTCGTTCGGCTTCAGCGAAAACGCGACGTTGGAGAACTCCGGCAGCATGTCGCCTTTCTTGAAGAAGCCGAGGTCGCCGCCCTGCTGCGACGACGGGTCCTTCGGGTCGCCGAACTTCTTCGACAGGTCCTCGAACTTCGCGCCGGCGTCGAGCTGCTTGATGATGTCCTGTGCCTTGGCCTGGGTATCGACCAGAATGTGGCGGGCGTGCACCTCGGTCTCGCCGGGCTTGCCCGCGTACTCCTTGTCATATTGCGTCTTGATGGCGTCCTCGGTCACCAGCGGCAGCACGGCGCGTTGCAGGGCGGCGCTCTGCAGCACCTGATCGGCCGAGGCCTGCATCTGGCGGGCAATCGTAGGGTCGCGGTCCAAGCCCTGCTTGCGGGCCTGGATCTGCACCGCGCGGCCGTTCACCAACTGCTCGATGAGCAGGGGAAACAGCTTTTCCGGCGGGATCTGACCCTGCATCTGCTGCGGGATCTGCTGGGCCGCGGCAGCCACGTCGGACATGCGGATGGCGTCGCCGTTCACGGTGGCGACGACCGTGGCGGCGCCTGGCGCGCCGCCGGCCGCCGGCGCGGGCGCCGGCTTCGGACCCGCCGCCCAGACCGGGCTGGTCAAGGCGGCACTGGAAAGCGTGGCCACCGTGACGGCTGTGGCGAGGAGCGGAAAGCGCATATGTACCTCTGTGGGCGTTTCTGCCGGGCCTTATGGCGGACGCGGCTGGGGGGGGCAACCACGGTGCCGCATGAAATTATGGAAGGCTGGGCCGGCTTGCCGGCGACCCGAACGTTGACCCGAACGTTGACCCGGGGCCTGGCGGCCCCTATTTCCGAGGCTTCTTCCCGGATACAGAAAAATGTTTGGCAGCCTGGCCCGTGCCGTGTTCGGCACCTCCAACGACCGTGCGCTCAAGTCGTATCAGCGGCGCGTGCCCAAGATCAACGCCTTTGAGCCGGCCGTCTCGGCCCTGACCGACGAGGCCCTGCGCGCCAAGACGGACGCGTTCCGCGGCCGCCTGGCGGCTGGTGCCTCGCTGGACGAGATCCTGCCCGAAGCCTTCGCCACGGTGCGCGAGGCGTCCCGCCGCGTGCTGGGCTTGCGCCATTTCGACGTGCAGCTCGTGGGCGGCATGGTGCTGCATGACGGCATCATTTCAGAAATGAAAACCGGCGAGGGCAAGACGCTGGTGGCCACCCTGCCCGTGTATCTGAATGCGCTGGAGGGCCGCGGCGTTCACGTGGTGACGGTGAACGACTACCTGGCGCGGCGCGATGCGGCCGACATGGGGCGGGTTTACGGCTTTCTGGGGCTGACGACCGGCGTGATCGTGCATGGGCTGACCGACGACGAGCGCCGGGCGGCGTATGCGTGCGACGTGACGTACGGCACGAATAACGAATTCGGCTTCGACTATCTGCGCGACAACATGAAGTACCGGCTGGAGGACATGGTCCAGCGGCCATTCAATTACGCTATCGTCGACGAGGTCGATTCCATCCTGATCGACGAGGCGCGCACGCCGCTGATTATCAGCGGGCCGGCGGAGGACAGTTCGGATCTGTACCGGAGCGTCAATATCGTGGTGGCCGAGCTGGTCAAGGACCCCAGCACCTACGAAAAAGACGAGAAGATGAAGACCGTCCATCTGACCGAGCCGGGGTCGGAAACGGTTGAGGACATGCTGCGGGCCGCGGGCATTATTACCGAAGGCAATCTCTACGACATTTTCAATGTCGCGGTGGTGCATCACACGCAGCAGAGCCTGCGCGCGCATACGCTGTTCACGCGTGACGTCGACTACATTGTGCGCGACGACAAGGTTGTGATCATCGACGAATTCACCGGCCGCATGATGGAGGGACGGCGGTATTCCGAGGGCCTGCACCAGGCGTTGGAGGCCAAGGAACACGTCACGGTCCAGCAGGAGAACCAGACGCTCGCTACCATTACGTTCCAGAATTATTTCCGCCAATTCCCGAAATTGGCGGGCATGACCGGCACGGCGATGACCGAGGCCGACGAGTTCATGGAAATCTACAAGCTGGGCGTGGTGGAGGTTCCCACCAACGTGGCGGTGATCCGTGACGATGGCGACGACGAGGTGTATCGCACCGGCACCGAAAAGTTTGCCGCCCTCGCCGTGCTGATCGAGGATGCCCGCAAGCGCGGACAGCCGGTGCTGGTCGGCACCGTCAGCATCGAGAAGAGCGAGTTGCTGAGCGGCATTCTCAATGCGCGGGGCGTGCCGCACAATGTGCTGAATGCACGCTTTCACGAACAGGAAGCCCACATCATTGCGCAGGCCGGCCGGCCCGGCGCCATTACAATTGCCACCAACATGGCCGGCCGCGGCACCGATATCAAACTCGGCGGCAACCTCGAGGTGCGGCTGCGCGACGAGGTCGAAACGATCGCCGACCCTGCCGCACGCGCCGCGAAAGAGGCCGAAATTCGCGCCGAAATCGCCGCGGCGCACGAGCAGGTGAAACGCGCCGGCGGGCTGCTGGTGGTGGGCACCGAACGCCACGAAAGCCGGCGTATCGACAATCAGTTGCGCGGCCGGTCCGGCCGCCAGGGCGACCCCGGTGCCTCGCGGTTTTTCCTGAGCCTGGAAGACGATCTGATGCGCATCTTCGGATCGGACCGGATGGGGCCCATGCTGCAGCGCCTGGGGCTGAAGGAAAACGAGGCGATCGTTCATCCGTGGATCAACAAGGCGCTGGAAAAGGCGCAGAAGAAGGTGGAGGCGCGCAATTTCGATACGCGCAAGAACCTGCTGAAATACGACGACGTGATGAACGACCAGCGGCGCGAGGTCTACGCGCAGCGCCGCGAATACATGAACGCCACGGACCTTTCGGAAACCATTCGCGACATGCGACGCGAACTGGTGGACGAGCTGGTCGCCAAGCGCATTCCCGAACGTGCCTTTGCCGAACAGTGGCAATCGGCCGAGCTCGCGGCGGATGTCAAACGCATCTTCGCGCTGGACCTGCCGATCGTGGACTGGGCGCGCGAGGAAGGCATCGACGAGACCGCCATCCGGGAGCGGCTGGAGGCGGCGGTGGAGGGTGCGGCGGAGGCGAAAGCCACGGCGTTCGGACCCGAAATCATCCGGTTCATCGAAAAGAGCCTGCTGCTGCAGGTGTTCGATACGGTGTGGAAGGAGCATCTGCTGGCGCTGGACCATCTGCGACAGGGCATCGGCCTGCGCGCCTACGGCCAGCGCGATCCGCTGAATGAATACAAGAGCGAGGCGTTCGCCCTGTTCAACGCCATGCTCGACGATATGCGCGAGCGGGTGTGCAGCATGCTGTCGCGCGTGGAATTGTCCGCCGAGCCGCCGCGCCCGCTCGCGGAACCGGCGTTTGACCGGATGCTGACGAGCCACCCCGCGGCAGGGCCGGACGGCGTGGCCGTGGCGGAGATGGAGCCGGTGACGTTGGCCATGGGGGCTGCCGCGGTGGTGGATCCGAACGATCCCTCAACCTGGTCGGCCGCGGCGCGCAATGCGCCTTGCCCTTGCGGGAGCGGGAAGAAGTATAAACATTGCCATGGGCGGGTGGCTTAGGTCCGCAAGAGAAAAAGCAAGCCGTTCTTTTTTGAAAAAAAGAACCCAAAAACTTTTTCTATTGATCGGTGCGGCGGCATTGCAGAGTGCCGCTCCGGGTCAGCGCGTTGGTTACCGGCGCTTCCCAGCCGCGCCAGCCGGCACCGGGGCCTAGCAGGGCGTCACACGTAAAAATTGTGCGGAAGAAGGCACGCGGGACGGTGGCAAGGCTTGCGGGTCCTGCCCCGCGCGCGACAATGCGGTAGAGCTGGCCTTCGCCGATGACGAGATCATGCGCAGGCGAAACGTAGCCGGGCATGTAAGTGTCGTATTCCAGCGTCGCCGGCGCGCCTGGCGCGGGCAGGCGCGCGGCAACGTAAGCCGCCATGTTCGGGCGGCCCATGTAGGATGCGAAACGGCGGGCGGCCCAATCTTGCGGTTCGGCGCCCCATTGCGGAGAAATCGCCAGACGCAGCGCACCGGTTTCGGCGTCGCGGGCAAATATCGATACGGTTATGACGGCTGGCAGTGCGCTGAGGACAGCGCAGGTGACGGCCCGGCGCCATGGCAGGACGCAGACGGCCAGCAACAAGGAAAACATTGTCGGCACGATCAGGTAATCCACCTGGTCCGGCAAGGCGGCGAAACGCGGGACATACAACAGCCAGGCGAGCCAGGCGATGCGTCGTAACAAGGCGCCTTGCGGCGCCGCTTCGTTGCCGTGGCGGGCCAGCATCATGAGGGCCAGGACACCCGCCGGGCCAAGCGCGGCACTTGCGAATATCGTTGCGCGTGCGGCGCGGGCCCATAGCGGGCGGGTGGTGGAGACGCCGGTGAGCAGCCCGTGCATGCCGTTCAGAGCCAGGAAAATACCGGCGGCGAGAAGGCCGGCCGCGGCGATCGCGAGAATGATGCGGTATCGGGCCGGGCCGTGGCGCCAGAGCAGCGCCCATGTGACGGCGGCGGCGAACAGGACATTGTCGGGGCGGAGCAACATGGCGGCGAGCGCGGCGGTGGCGAAGGCGGCGAGAGCCGGTACGGTTTGGTCTCGTTGCACCCGCAACGCGGCGAGAATCAGCGCCATGCCGGCCGCAAAACTCCAGCCGAAATCGATGGCGGAACTGGCGTTCACCAGCAGCAAGGGCGCCGTGCAGAGGGTTATTGCGGCCAGGGGAACGCGCGCGGGCGCGACATGTTGCGCCATACGCAAGGCCGCGACGATGCCGGCGGTCGTAACGATGAGCGAGGCGAGGTTTGCGGCCACGAGGCCGCCGCAGGCAAAAAACAAAGCGGTGGCAGCTTCGTGCAACGGAAATCCCAGGGAGCGGCTGCGCTGATAATGCCCAGATAAAATGGCGCGGGCGGAGTCGATGACGCGGATAGAGTCGCGGTCCGTGCCCCAGCCGAGATCGATACCGGCCAGGCCGGCGGCTATGAAACCGGTGATTGCGATCAGAACAATGATGTTGCGTATGCGCATTGGGAAAGCGGAAATGTTCTTCTTTGAAAAAAAGAACCGAAAAACTCTTGTCTACGCGTAAAAGTTTTTTGGTTCTTTTTTTCAAAAAGGAACGGCTTGCCTCCTATCCTGCCTTCACCAAATCGCCGTCCCGAACCTGCCAGAACGAAGCATCATGCGCCAGTGGCGCAAATACCTCCGCATCCGTGCCGGTGAGCAGCGCGGGCCCTGGGAGTGCCGCAAGGGCGGAGAACAACGCCTCGCGGCGCGGCGCGTCCAGGTGCACGGCGGGTTCGTCGAGCAGCAGCATCGGCGCCGTAGCGCGGGCTTCGGCAATCAGCGCGGCGTGGGCAAGGATAATGCCGAGCAGGAGGGCCTTTTGCTGGCCGGTGCTGGCTTGGGATGCGGAAAGGCCGGTGGCGGCGTCGGAAATGGCGAGGTCGGCGCGGTGGGCGCCCAGGCTGGTGGCGCCGGTAGCGGCGTCGGTGGCGCGGGTTTGGGCCAGGGCGTCGCGGAGCCAGACCTCCACGGCGAGCGCGGGTTGGGTGGCGAGGCGCTCGGCGATGGGGTCGATGAGCGCGAGGTGCGCGCGCGGGAATGCGGAGGGCGGCAGGGGCGCGGCGTTGAGGTGGGCGACGAAGCCGAGGCGGCCGGCGGCGAGTGCCACGGCATGGCGGGCGATGCTTTCTTCCAGGCCGGCGAGCCAGCTCGCGTCGTTGGGGCGGGTCGCCAGCAGGCGGTTGCGGCTGGCGACGGCGGTGTCGTGGGCGGCGGATTCGCGGGCGTGGCCGGGTTCGAGCGCCCAGACGAGCCGGTCGAGAAACCGCCGGCGGCCGGAGGCGCTCTCCTGAAAGAGTGTGTCCATTTGCGGGGTGAGCCACACGACGGCGAACCGGGCGGCAATGTCGGCCTGGGTGCGGGGTTCGGCGCCGTCGAGGCGAAACAGGCGTCGATCGGCCGGCCCATCGCCCGCGGTGCCGGTGCCGAGATCGAACGGCGGGGCTTCGCCCTGGCGGAGGCGCGCCGCCACGGCCCAGCGGCCGCCGCCGCCGTGGCGGGCGAATTCGGCGATGCGGGCACCGCGCAGGCCGCGCCCGGGGGCAAGCAGGCTCACGGCCTCCAGCAGGTTGGTCTTGCCGGACCCGTTGGGCCCCGTGATGACGGCGACCCGCGATTCGGGGCGCCAGGTCAGCGCACGGTAATTACGAAAATCCGTCAAATTGAGGCGCAGGAGGCAGAGCATGCGGCGCTCTTCCTTGCCGACGCGACCGCTTCGGGCAACTCCGGATCGCCTGGAGCGGCCTCGGCCTGACGGGAAAATCGTCGGGTGCTCGCCTGACCCGACATCCCGCACCCCTGGCTTGGGGCGCCGAAGGCGACGATGGCGGGGCGGAGCGCGCAAACTTTTTTCAAACTAAACCTTGTTAAGTGAACGCTGATCATATATAAACCGATCAGACGATCACGCACAGAGGTGCTCCGATGACGACCTTGACGCATACATTCCGGCCTTTCCTGGCGCCGCGGTGCGCAAGACTGGCTGCCTCGGCCATCACAGAGGCGCAGGAGCGCCACGCCGTGTATGGCGTGGCGGCATGCCTGCTCGCCGGCGGTGTTTACCTGGTTCTGCACGCGCTCAGCCTGGTGACCGCCTTCAGTTAACCGCCGATGGTGATCGGCCCCTTGTATTGGGGCGGCCGCCGCGGTTGGCTTGCGCATGGAGAAGATGTCGCACGCGGCGGCGCGGCGGGTGGCGATTGCGGCGCAGGGCCTGGCGCGCCGCAGCGCCGGGGTGACGCCTGGCAAACGCCAGCTCGATGCGGTTTTGGATCGCATTGGATTGCTGCAGATCGATTCCGTTTCGGTGTTGGCGCGCGCGCATTATTTGCCGCTATTCTCCAGGCTGGGGGGTTACGACCGGACGCTTCTGGATGATGCGGCGTGGGGCAGGAAGCGGCGCTGGTTTGAATATTGGGGGCATGAGGCATCCTTGATGCCGGTGGCGTTGCAGCCGTTGATGCGCTGGCGCATGGCGGCGGCGGCGGACGGGGACGGATTGTGGCCGGGTCTCAGTTCATTTCAGCTTGAGCATCGGGATTATATTCGCGGCGTGCGTGCGCGGATTGCGGCGGAGGGACCGATGGGGGCCTCCGAGCTTGATGGCGCCAAGGGCGTTGCGGGTTGGTGGGGCTGGGGACAGGCCAAGCGGGCGTTGGAGATCCTGTTCTGGACCGGCGAACTGACAGCTTCTGGTCGGCGCGGGTTCGAGCGCGTGTATGATTTGCCTGAACGCGTGCTGCCGGCCGACATATTGGCTAAGCCGACACCGAAGCCGCGGGATGCGCAACGTGAATTGCTGCTGCTTTCGGCGCGGGCGCATGGCATTGGCAGTGTTGGTGATCTTGCCGACTATTTTCGGATTTCTCCGGTTGTGGCGCGGCCGTTGTTGGCGGAGCTCGTAGAGGACGGGCATTTGCTGCCGGTGGCTGTTGAGGGGATGCGCGGCACGTGGTTCTTGCACAAGGATGCGCGTGTGCCGGGGCGGGTGGCGGCGCAGACGTTGCTGGCGCCGTTCGATCCGCTGGTTTGGGAGCGCGATCGGGTGGCGCGACTGTTTTCGTTTCAATATCGGCTGGAGATTTATACGCCGGCGCATAAGCGCGTGCATGGTTATTATGTGTTGCCGTTCTTGTTTGGTGACCGGCTGGTGGCGCGGGTGGATTTGAAGGCTGACCGGGCGGCGGGGTGTTTGCGGGTTTTGGCTGCCTTTGCGGAGGACCATGCGCCGGCGGGGACGGCGGAGGCGTTGTGGGAAGCGTTGCGGCGCCTGGCTGATTGGCTGGGGCTGGAACAGATTGAGGTTGGCAACAAGGGCGACTTGGCTGGCGGACTAGCGGCAGTTAGCAAGTAGAAAAAGAAGAAGAGGTTTTTGCCACAGATAAGAAGGGATGTCAGGGACTATGTGATAGAGTTTCTTCGTTGGCAACGCCACCTTATATGTCAAAAGTTTTTTGGTTCTTTTTTTCAAAAAAGAACTGCTTCCTTATTCTAATAAGCGCGCCCGACATTCCCCGAACCCGATCGGGACGGCGCCGTCGGCCTCGGCGTGGGCGCGGAAGATGATTTCATCTCCATTCTCGAGAAAACGGCGCGCTTCGCCGTTGGGGAGGGTGATGGGCTTACGGCCGTTGTCCGTGAGTTCCAGAAGGCTGCCGTAGCCGGTTTGGGTGGGGGCGGAGATTGTGCCGGAGCCGAACAGGTCGCCGGCGCGGAGGTCGCAACCGTTGCTCGTGTGGTGGGTGACCATTTGGGCGACGGTCCAGTAGGCGTGGGCGGTGTTGCTGAGGGCGAGGCGCAACGGCGGGGTGCCGTTTTCCCGCATCGTTGGGGTGAGCAGATACGCCTCGAGCGCGATGTTGAAGGCGCCGGCGCGTTGGTCGGCGTCGTCCCAAAGATACGGCAGCGGGCGCGGGTCGCCTTCCGGGCGGGGTGGCTGCGCGATGCGGAATGGGGCGAGGGCTTCGGGGGTGACGATCCAGGGGGAGATTGTGGTGGCGAAACTTTTCGCCAGGAACGGGCCGAGGGGTTGGTATTCCCAGGCCTGAATGTCGCGGGCGGACCAGTCGTTGAGCAGGCAGAAGCCGGCGATGTGAGCAGCGGCGTTGCTGATGGGGATTGGGTCGCCGGGATTGTTGCCGGGGCCGATCCAGATGCCGAATTCCAGTTCGAAATCCAGGTTGCGGCAGGGCCCGAAATCGGGCTCGGGCTGATCGGCTTGCTTGCGCTGACCGTTGGGGCGCCGGAATGGCGTGCCGGAGACGGCGACGCTGGAGGCGCGGCCGTGATAGCCGATCGGGACGAATTTATAATTCGGCAGCAACGGCGCGTCGGGACGGAACAATTTGCCGACGGTAAGCGCATGGTGAATGCCGGCGTAGAAATCGGTGTAGTCGCCGATGGCGGCGGGGAGATGCAGGGTGCAGGCGGCGGTTTCGTGCAACAGGGTTTTTGCGAGCGATTCGGCCGCGTTGCCGCGCGCGAGGAGCAAGGACACTTCCATGCGCAGGGTGGTGCGCGGGCCGGCACCAAGCGCGAGAAAGTCGTTCAGTGTGGCGCCGGCGGGGAAGTGGGTGAGTAGATTGTTTGTGTGGCAGGCTGGCAGATCGAGAATGTGGTTGCCGATGGCGATGCCGGCGCGCGGCGCGCCGTTGCGCGGGGCAAAAATGCCCAGGGGCAAGTTCTGGATGGGGAATTCGGGGTGGTTGTTGGCGTCGAGGACCCAGCTTTGCAGGGCTGGGTTGTGGGTGGGATCGGGCATTTCGATGTGGTCCTTGTCGCCGGCCCGCCCTCACCTTCCCACCGCTTCGCGGTGGGAAGGTGAGGGCGGGGAGATTGAGGCGATGACGGTAGGTCGGAGCTTCGTTATGGCTTCGTCGGATCGAACCGGCGTGCCAGGCCGCGCCAGCAATCCGTGTATTCATGTTGCAGTTCGGCTAGGCCGGCGGCCCACGATGTCACGCGTTGCGGGAGATATGTTTCGAACATGAAGGCCATGGTGCCTTCCAGCTTGTGCGGTTTTAACGTGGCCGCGCTGGCGGCGTTGAAGGCGTCGGTGTCGGGGCCGTGCGGGAGCATGCAGTTGTGTAACGAAAAGCCGCCGGGAAGGAAGCCCTGGGGTTTGGCGTCGTAGGCGCCGTAGATCAGACCCATGAACTCGCTCATGATGTTCATATGATACCAGGGCGGCCGGAACGTATTTTCGGCAACAGCCCAGCGGTCAGGGAAGATGACGAAATCAACGTTGGCGGTGCCTGGCGTGCCGGTCGGGGCGGTGAGGACGGTGAAGATGGACGGGTCGGCGTGGTCGAACAGCAAGGGGCCGACCGGGGAGAAATGACGCAAATCGTATTTGTACGGGGCGTAATTGCCGTGCCAGGCGACAACGTCGAGCGGGGAATAAGCGAGCTCGGTCTGCCACAGCGCGCCGCCCCATTTGACGGTGAGCGTACATGGGGCGGCGCGGTCTTCGTAGCGGGCGACAGGGGTTTTGAAGTCGCGCGGGTTGGCCAGACAGTTGGCGCCAATGGGGCCACGTTCGGGAAGCGTAAAGGCGCTGCCGTAATTTTCGCAGACATAACCGCGGGCCGGGCCGGATAGCAGGTCGGCGGCGAATTTAATGCCGCGCGGCATGATGACCGCCTCACCGGGGCCGGCGTCGATTGCGCCAAATTCGGTGCGGAAACGCAGCGCGCCGTGCTGCGGCAGGAAAATCATTTCACCATCGGCGTTGTAGAAATAGGCGTCCTCCATGCCGCGCGTGGCGAGATAAATGTGGGCGGCCATGCCGGCGCGGCCGTCCGCATCCCCGGCCGTGGTGACGGTGTGCATGCCCTCGATGAGGGTGAGCGGCGCGTCCGGCAAGGGAACGGGGCTCCAGCGGAGCGGCGCAATGGCGAGGTCAGCCTGTGGGCAAGGAGCGGTGCGCCACAAACGCGCGTCGGTGCGGTGATAGCGGCCGAGATGCTGGACACTGGGCTGAATGCGGTAAAGCCAACTGCGTTCGTTGCTGGCGCGCGGGGCCGTGAAAGGCGAGCCGCTGAGCTGCTCGGCGTAGAGGCCATAGGCGCAGCGCTGCGGCGAGTTGCGCCCCACCGGCAAAGCGCCAGGAAGCGCCTCCGTCTCAAAGCCGTTGCCAAACCCGGTCTGATAAACCAGTTCGCCCTGCCGAACCCCCCCCAAGTCAAACGGCGCGTTCATGTCGTCACCTCGTGTAGTATTGATGCTTGGTGGTGTTGGGTTTGAAAGGAGGGAAGAAGGCCGGGGCTCTGCCCCTGGACCCCGCTGGGGACAAGTCCCCAGACCCCATTTGTTTAAGAATAGTCAGGGGATAGGGAGGGGGGCACACGGCCCGTACGATCAGTACGTGCGGCCCCCCTCCCTATCCCCTGACCTCCCTTAAGTAACAGGTTCTAAGGACTTGTCCTTAGCGGGGGTCCAGGGGGCAGAGCCCCCGGCCTTCTTCCTTACCTTCAAACGCAACACCACCCAGCATCAATACTGCACGTGGAGGCGGAGGGCCATGATGGAGACGGGGCCGCGGAGGCGGTTGTAGGCGGGGTTGTTGACGAACGCGTAGTCGGCGCTGATGTGGAAGTACGATGTGAGGGCGTAATTG
Source organism: Acidobacteriota bacterium (assembly GCA_903970435.1). Classification (GTDB taxonomy): domain Bacteria; phylum Pseudomonadota; class Alphaproteobacteria; order Acetobacterales; family Acetobacteraceae; genus CAJCIS01. The sequence goes on from CAJCIS010000195.1 coordinate 11,571, forward strand.
TAATAGGTTTCCGCGACCTGTTCGGGACCGGAGAGCGGCAGGGCGCCGTCGCCGATCAGGATGCCGAGGCCACCGGCGGCGAAGTAGTTTTTGGCGCGGCGGGAGGCGTCGTCGAGCACGGTGGCGAGGCCGATTGTGTCGTCGGAGCGGCCCCAGGCGGTGCCTTTGAGGCACAGGCCGACGGAAAAGGTTTTGTCGATGTCGGTGAATTCGTAGGGCTCGCGGCCGCCTTCGGCGATGCCGGCGCGGGCGAACAGGCCGAGTTGAGCGGTGATGGCCTGTTCGAGGTTGGCGCTGATACCGGCGCGGCTTTTGTAATTCCGCACCAGGGCGGTGCTGGCAGGCTGACCGGTTTGTTGCGAGAGCGAGATGGCATCGTTGTAATCGCCCATGCGGCCGCGGGTTAGAAAGCCGGTGAGTTTCAGTTTGCCTGGCTGGCCCCAGAGCGTGTGGCGTTCCTCGGCCTCGGCGATGAATTGAACCTGATCGCCGTTCGTATCGAGTTGCGGGCTGTTGGGCGTGCGCGATAGGGCGAAGCCGCCGGCACGCAGGGTCCACCAGTTCTGATACCACTCGGCGGCGACGCCGTAGCTATAGCCCCAGGCGTCGGCGGCGTAGTCGAAGGTGCCGGCGTTGACGATGGCCCAATCGAGAAAGTCCTGTTTCGGGTTGTTGGCGTAGGCATGGGTGTCGAATACGTCGGTGGCGCCGAATTTGCCGATGGTGAACACCGCGCGGTTGGCGGTTTGCCGGTCGCCGAGCACGTTGATGTCGGGGTCGATCTGGGTGGGGGCGCCGCCGAGATCGAGGGTTTGGCGGAGGAACAGGCGGGGGATGCGCACGTAGGGGTCGGCGGCGCCGACCTTGTAGGCCTCGGCGCTGGGGAATGCGGCCACGCCGAGGCTGTCACTGAGACCGAATCCCTGATCGATTTCGGCATTCACCCAAATTTCGGCGCCGTGCCAGGGGCGTAGGCCGGCGTAGAGTGTGGCATCGAATGTTTCGTCGCCGCGGCTGCCCGGGTTGAGGCTGTGGGGGCCGGAGAAGGCGGATGCGAAGGCGGGATGGTATTGGTCCACGAAGGTGGCCTGGCCATGGAATGCCCAGCTTTCGGGTTGGGCGTCGGTGGGCGCGGCTGGCGGTTGCTCGGGCGCGACCTGGGCGACGGACGTGGCGGGCAGGAGCAACATGGCGGTCGCGAAGAGGCGGGTCATGGTGCGCTCCGGAAGAGGCTGCGCAATGCAACGTCCGGAGGAAAAAGGCCAGGGGGGGTGTGCGTTGGGGTTCGGTTAGCGGAGCCCAATCACCGCGAGCGGATCGTTGCCGTCGATATCCCTCACCTGCACGTCGGCGCGGTTCCACCAGCCGCCGCCGAGTGCCTGAAACAGGTTGGCGGTGTCGGCGAGCCGGGCGGCCCTGGCCTGAATGAGCGCCAATTCGGCCTGCAGGTCGGTCTGCTGGGCATTGAGGATACCGAGATAAGCCACCTGCCCCAGCGCGACCTGGAGACGGACAATGCGTAATGTTTCGGCGGCGGCTTGTTGCGCGCTGCTGGCGGCGGCGAGCGCGTCGGCATCGGCCTGCAGGGCGGCCAACTGGTCGGCGACGTTCTGGAAGGCGGAGAGCGTTGTGCTGCGGTATTGCGCCTCGGCCTGGTCGAGTGCTGCCCAGGCGGCACGGGCGCGATGCAGCAGCGTGCCGCCGTCGAACACGGGTTGCGTGAGCGAGGCGGCGATGGTCCAGAAGCCGTTGCCGGAGGCGAACATGTCGACGAAGTAATTGGCCTGGGTGCCGCCTTGGGCGGTGAGATTGAGCACGGGCAGGCGGTTGGCGATCGCCACGCCCACCTGCGCGCTCGCGGCATGCAGGTTTGCCTCGGCCTGGCGGACATCGGGCCGCTGATCGACCAGCACCGCGGGCAGACTGACCGGGATCTGCGGCGGGAGTTGGATGTCGCCCAACTGGAATTTTTCCGGAATGGCCTGATCGGGCGGCACGCCGAGCAGTGCCGCCAGCGCGTCGCGCTGCTGGTCGAGCTGCTTTTGCAAGGGCGGCAGGGTAGCCTGGGCCTGTGCCAGCGCGGCCCGTTGCGCCAGCACGTCCACCTGGGCGATCTGGCCGAGCTCGTATTGGCGGTTCAGCACCCCGAGAAGGTCGGATTCGCGTGCAATGATCTGGTGCGTGGCTTCGATCTGACCGCGCAGCGAGGCTTCGTTGATGCAGGCGGTGACGAGGTTCGCGGTGAGCGTGAGATAGGTTGCCTCCAACTGGAAACGCTGCTGGTCGGCTTGTGCGACGAGCGATTCGACCTGGCGCCGATTGGCGCCGAAGATATCGGGCGTGTAGGACGCGGAAAGCTGGCCGGTGAACAGGTTGAAATAGGGCGAACCGTTTGCGGACGCGATCGAAACGCTGCGCGTGGCGGTCTTGGTGCGGCTGGGGGTGAAATTCGCGTCCAGGGCGGGCAGGAAGCTGCCTTCCTGCGCATAGACGTTCTCGCGGGCCTGGCGCAGTGCGGCTTGTGCCGATTGCAGGCTGGGATTGGCGGCGAGCGCGCGTTGCACGAGATCGTTCAGCGCACGGGCGTGAAACAGCGCCCACCATTGGCCGGGAATATCGAGGCCCTGCACGTAGGTTTGCGCCGCATCGCGGGCGACGAGTTTGGACGGCGCGTAGGCCGTGGCGGCGGGCGGCGCGGGTTTGTGGAAATCGGGACCGACGGCGCAGCTACACACAAGCAGCGCGGCAGCGGTGCTGCAGCGGCCAAGGAAGGAAGTATTTCTTTTTTGAAAAAAAGAAACAAAAAACTTTTTCTTTGTAAGGCATGCCTCAAACAGAGCAAAAGTTTTTTGGTTCTTTTTTTCAAAAAAGAACTGCTTCCTTGGGCCTTTGCGGGTGGTGATCATTCCGCGACCACCGCCGCGATGGTGGTTTGCGATTCCGTCACGCGGCGCGAGAACATGTCGATCAGCACAGGCAGAACGGTGAGGAACAGGATGGGTGCCAGGGTAATGCCGCCCACCACCACGAGCGCGAGCGGCCGCTGCACTTGCGATCCTATTCCGGTAGAAACCGCGGCCGGCAGCAGGCCGACCATGGCGACAATGCAGGTCATGACCACGGGGCGCATCTGTGTTTCACACGTGCGCACAATGGCGGCCTCGCGTTCGAAACCTGATTCGAGCTGCTGATTGTAGAAGGTGACGACGATAATGCCGTCCATGGCGGCGATGCCCATGAGAGCGACGAAACCGATGGCGGCCGAAACGCTGAAGGCGGTGCCGGTGACGTAGAGCATCAGGATGCCACCGATGATCGCCATGGGAATGACGCTGGCGGCGAGGAGCATGTCGGTGACGGAGCCGAAATTGACGTAAAGCAGCAGGCAGATCAGGACGAACGCCAGCGGCACCACGACCGAAAGGCGGGCGATGGCATCCTGCAAATTGCCGAATTCGCCCACCCATTCCATGTGGTAGCCACCGGGGATGACGACCCGGTCCGCGACTTTTTGTTGCGCCTCCAGCACGGCGGTGCCGAGATCGCGGCCGCGCACGGAGAATTTTATGGGAATGTAACGTTCCTGCCCCTCGCGATAGATGAAGGAGGCGCCGGAGGCCAGCCTGACGTTCGCGACTTCGGACAGCGGGATCGGTATGGTGCCGTTACCGCCCGGCGCGGGGGCGCTGATGACGATTCTTTTGATGGAATCGAGGCTGTTCCGGTCGGCGGGGTTGAGGCGCACGATGATGGGGAAATTGCGGTCGCTGCCTTCCTCGTACAGGTTGCCGGCCGCCTGGCCGCCGATGGCGGCCTGGATGGTGGTGTTGACATCGCCGGGTGCCAGGCCATAGCGCGCGGCGCGCACGCGATCCACGTCGATCCGCACGGTGGGCTGGCCGAGCGAGCGCAGCACGGCGAGGTCGGCAATGCCAGGCACGGTTTTCATCACGTCGGCGATCTTGTTGGCGGTGGCTTCCAGCACATTGAGGTCGCCGCCATAGAGCTTGACGGAGTTTTCGCCCTTTACGCCGGATGCCGCTTCCTCGACGTTGTCTTCAATATATTGGGAAAAATTGAAATCGACGCCGGGAAAGGCGCGGCTCAGCCGGGCCGACATATCGGCCACCAGCTTTTCCTTGTCCACGCCGGACGGCCAGGTATCGAACGGCTTGAGGGGGACGAAAAACTCGGCGTTGAAGAAGCCGGTGGCATCGGTGCCGTCGTCCGGGCGGCCATGTTGCGAAACGGCGGTGATGATTTCGGGATAGCTCTTGATGATGCGGCGCATCTGGTTGACCGGCGCGTCGCCTGCTTCCAGCGAAATGGATGTCGGCATGGTGGCGCGGATCCAGAGATTGCCTTCCTCGAGCTTGGGCAGGAATTCGAGGCCGAGCGACCGCGTGCAGAGCGCGCACACAACCAGCAAAATGGCCATGCCGCCGAGTGTGAGGACGCGATTGGCCAGCGCCACGCGCATGGCAGGGCGGTAGAGGTCGTGCAATTTGCGCACGAACCAGGTGTCGCGCTCGGTCATCTTGTCGGGCAGGAATATGCCGCTCAGGGCGGGCGTGATCGTAAAGGTGGCGATCAGGCCGCCGGCGATGGCGTAGGCGTAGGTTTTGGCCATCGGCCCGAAGATGTGGCCTTCGATGCCGCTGAGGGTGAACAGCGGCACGAAGGCCGCGATAATGATGGCGGCGGCGAAGAAGATGCCTTGGCTGACTTCGGTCGCGGCCACGGCGATGGCGAGGGATCTGCCGCCGAGGCTGCTGTCCATACGCATGCGCTGGATGACGGAGCTGCGGAACCGTTCCGCCCGCGGCTGCGACAGACGCCGGATGATATTTTCCATCATGATGACGGTGGCGTCGACGATGAGGCCGAAATCGATGGCGCCGACCGAGAGCAGATTGGCCGATTCGCCGCGCAACAGGATGAGCGCGATGGCGAATGACAAGGCGAACGGGATGGTTGCCGCCACGATCAGCGCACTGCGCAGGTCGCCGAGGAAAATATATTGCAGAATGAAAATCAGCAATATGCCTTCGACCACATTGTGCATGACGGTGTGGGTGGTGACGTGAATGAGGCCGGACCGGTCATAGAGACGCTCGATGCGCACACCGGGCGGCAGGATGCCGCTGCTGTTGATCGTGTTGACGAGCACCTCGAGCTTCTGGATGGTGGGCAGGCTTTCGGCGCCGCGCCGCATCAGCACGATGCCCTGGACGATGTCGTCATCATTGTCCTGGCCGGCGATGCCGAGGCGCGGCAGGTGGTCGACGCGCACATCCGCCACGTCGCGGATGCGCAACGGACTGCCGTTGTTCTGCGCAATCATGGTGTCGCGGATCTGGTCCATGGAATGGATCAGGCCGACGCCACGCACGACCGCCGCCTGGTCACCGAAATTGACGGTCTGGCCGCCGACATTGACGTTGGCATTGTTCAGCGCGGCGATGACCTGCGGCAGGGTGACGCCGTAATGCGCGAGCCTCGCCTGCTCGATACGGACTTCGAATGTCTTGGTCTTGCCGCCCCAGCCGCTGACATCCACCACGCCGGGCACCGCCTTGAAGCGGCGCTCCAGCATCCAGTCCTCGATCGTCTTGAGATCGGTGACCGAGTAGCCGGGCGGCCCCACGACGCGGTAGCGGAATATTTCGCCGACCGGGCTTTCCGGCGAAATGCCGGGCTGCGCGCCGTTCGGCAGCGGGGAAAGCTGCGACAGGCGGTTGATGACGCGCTGTTCCGCCTCCTCATAGGAGAACGCGTAGCTGAATTGCACCTTGACGTCGGAAAGGCCGAACAGGCTGACGGTGCGGATGGCGGTGATGTTCGGAATGCCGGCCATCTGCACTTCGATGGGAATGGTAATGTAGCGTTCGATTTCCTCGGCACTCTGGCCGGTGCTTTGGGTGACGATATCCACCAGCGGCGGCACCGGATCGGGGTAGGCCTCGATGTTGAGGTTGATAAAGCTGACGACGCCCGCGGCAAAGACGCAAATCATCAGCACGGCCATCAGAACGCGCTGGTGAAGAACAAGCGAAAACAGGCCACTCATGCACTTATACCAACCCGCGTTGAAACAGAGCCGTCAGACAAGGAAGCAAGCCGTTCTTTTTTGAAAGGAAGAGAACCAAAAGACTTTTATCTGTTACGGGCCATGCAATAGACAAAGGTTTTTTGGTTCTCCTTGCCTGCGGGTGCGCCGTCACGCCGTCAGTCGCCGTTGAGGGTGCGATCGATAAAGACAGCGCCGCTGGTGACGATGCTTTCACCCGGCTTCAGACCACTGAGCACCTGCACCTGACCGTCAACCGTGGGGCCGGCGGCAATGTTTCTATTTGCCAACGTTTTGGCGGCGGGATCGGCCACCCACACATGGGCATCCGCGCCTTCGTACACCACTGCGTTTTCGGGTACCGTCACGGTGGGGGCGGCGTGGCCGGTGACGATTTCGAACTCCGCCAGCATGTCCGGCTTCAGCGCGCCATCGGGGTTTTCGACCTCGGCGCGCATGAGAAGCCGATGCGTATTCGGATCGATCACCGGGGCGACGTAGGTGACCCGCGCGGCGAACACGCGGCCCGGGAACGCCGGCACACGGACGCGGGCGACGTCACCCACGTGGAAACGTGGCGCATCCGTTTCGGGGGCGAGTGCCACCATCCACAGACGGCCGAGATTGCCAATGGTAAAGACCGCGCCGGCGGCGCCCTGGCTGGCGACGTTGCCGACGATGTTCTGCCCTGGGCTGACCTGACGTTGCGTAATGGTGCCGGAGATCGGCGCCCGCACCACGGTGTCGGCCGATACCGTCTCGAGGTTCGGGGTCGTTTCGATGCGGCTGATATCGCGCGGGCTCAGGCCGAGAATGGCCAGCCGGTTGCGCACCGCGGCCACCGCGATTTCCGCGCTGTTGCGGCCGCCCTGCGCGGTGGCGAGATCGACGCGGCTTTGCTGCCAATCCTTCAGCGCAGCCCCGTGGCCCAGAAAGAGCTGGTGCTGACGGTTCTCGTTGGTGGTGGCCAGATCGAGCTGCGCGCGGGCGGTTTTCAGCGTGGCGAGCGCGCTGACCATGTCATTCTGCGCCTGCGCGAGCTCGTTGGATTGCACCGCGAACAGCGGGGCACCGGCCGCGACCACGTCGCCGGCCCGCGCAATCACGCGGGTGACCCGGCCGGAATAGGGCGAAAACACCGATGTGCTGACATCGTCGTCGAGCGCGATGCGGCCTTCGGTTTGCACCTGCGGCGCGGTGTCGGGCTGCGTGACGCGCTGGATCCTGAGCCCTGCCCATTGCTGGTCGGTGGGCCTGAAGGCACCGGCGGGCGGCCCATTCTGCGACAATGCATCCGTGGTGCCGGCTGCGGCGTGGCCGAACAGGGCCGGCAGTCCGAACAGGGTTACAAACAGGATGGCGGCGAAAACGAGCAGCACCAGTGCTTGCGCGGCCACCGGCAGCGTCACACCCGGTTGTGTCGTGGCCTGCGGGTCGTGCACACCGGATGGCGCCGGCGCCGCGCCCGGTGCGTCGTCAGGTGCGTCGTCAGGTGCGTTACTCACGTCAGCGTAAGCCTCCAGCAAGCTTGCCAGTCGCGGCGCGGAGCGACCGCCGTGTCGCGTGCGGGCCGATACAAACGGATGCAACCGCGGCGGCGCCCCATAGCATCGTTCGCGTGCTTATGCCAGTATTCATTGGTATTTCATCTCCGGCCGCGGCGGCGCGCACACTGTTACAGTACGAGACAGTTCAGAAATGCATGATGATATCGCCGCCGGCGAAGTAGGTGTGATTCTTGTTCGGCGCGATGCCGTGCGTGGGGTTGCCGTTGAACGCCACCCCGTCGATGGACCGGTAATAGCCGATTTCCGGTCGCATTTCGAATTGTGGCGACAGCCAGTGCTGCCAGCCGAACGAGAACTCGTAATAGTCGGTCGGCGTGCCCATGCGCTGCCCCTGGTCATCGGCATAGTACTCGGGCCGGAACGAGAAATTGTTCAGCGGATCGGGCGAATAGTTGAGGTACGACGTGACGCCGAGACCGGTGGCCGTGCAGGACAGCACCAGGGCGTTCTTGCAATGCGCCAGATTGGGCGCGTTGAAGGGCAAGAATTGTGGCGAGAACGGCGTGCCGCCGTTGGCGTAGATGGTCTGAACCTCCGAATTGTTGGCGTTCGGCACGCCACGCTGGCTTTCATCGTAGAACTCGAAGTCGATATGCCAATGGTCGTTGAATTTGTGATAATATGTAAATCCGTACCATTGCAGATTGTTGTAGCCCCACCGTCCGTTGTTGACGCCGTTCATGCAGGGCTGAATATTGTCATGTTCGTCATTCCAGCTGTATCGTACGCAGACCGTGTAGGTGGGAAACTGCGCGCCCGGGTCCTTGAGGAAGGTTCTTCCAGGGTACAACGGATTTGGATACGGATTCGCTTCGGTCTCGCCCACATGCCAGGGCGGCGCCTCGGTTCCCACCGAAACGCCAGCCTGGAGGAAAAGCTGTTTTGTCAACGCGGTTGTTGTCATGATGCCGGTGTTTGTGTAATTGTCCACGGCATAGGTCAACGAGTGGGTATACATGTAATTGTTCGGCGCAAGTTGCGCCTCGATATCCGGGAGCGAAATGTAACGCCCCACCCTGATCATCAATCCCTGGAACACGTAGGGTATGAATACCTCACCGTAAACCATCGGGAAATCGTAGCCGTTCTGATTATTGTGCTTCAGAAGCTGGTAGCTGTACACGCCGTATGCCGTCGTGTAGCGGTAGTTCTCGCCGAATATGGCGGACAGCCGCATCCCCCAATCGATATGGTCGGTCTGCACCGTGTCGGGGAAGCGGTCGAGATAGACCACCGCCTGATCGAGTTGCACCGTGTTGGGCGTATAGGCATAGGCGATCGGCGCGTTGCCCGCCGGCCGCTGCGTATTGCTGCTGATGTTCATGCCGGGATCGAGCCAGCCATAGATCTGGAAGTCGTTTTCGGTCAGGAATTTGCCGATCGATGTGTTGGCGATCGCCACCATCAGCGGGCTGTCGACCGAGCCCGGCCGGGTGACCCCGATCGGTGTCGTGCCGCCATACGGCCATTCCGTAAACGGCATGGGCGGGGTGGTTTCCGGCGTGCTCGGCCAGTCGGACCTGCGCCCTGCCTGTGCGCTGGGGTCGGACGGCGGTCCCGACTGTCCCCATTCCAGTTTATAGTAATTCACCAGGCGCTCGCCGACATCGGTGCCCAGATAGGCATCGAGGCAGGAATAATTCTTGTAGGGGTCGGGGTTTTTCGAACAATCGACCGATGCGGCGGCGGCGGTCGGGACCGGCGCCGGAACGAGGTTGACCGCGGGCGGCGCCACCGCTTGGGCAAGGCCGCGCGAGGCTGGAGCCGCGCAACCGACCCAGGCGGCGGTACAAGCAAGAAGCAGTTTCTTCATCGGCAAATCCCAACGGCCCCCATGAGATTGTCGTTTCAATAACGAGCTGACCGGGCAAGATTATTTGATGGCGGCATAAAAATTCCATGCGGCTTTTGCGGCGCAGCATAAGCGCGGCGTAAAGCGCGCTCACATCGTGGAATCCGGGGATTGCCTATGGCAGGGCAGGTTATCTAAAGGTTTTCGCGGGCATAAACGACACACATTTTTATATTATTTTTATGCCGGCCGCGATTTCACAGGGCAAATTCACGCGGTTGCGGCAACGAATAAGCGGGCGCCGGCAACGCTCGGGTGAGCCGGACCTCGGCGGAGCCTGTTTGGCCGCGTCCTGATCAAATAAAAGTCTTTTGGTTCTTTTCTTCAGAAAAGAACGGCTTTCTGAGCGTCGAGTGGTTAAAATCCAACGGAAACGCCCGGGTCGTGAGCGTCGGGATCGGACCATTAGGGCTTATCGACCGTGAAAGGAACCTCGCCGCGCGTAATATGTCCGTCCAGCGCCAGCACCTGCCAGCGCAGTAAATAGTCACCGGGCGCAACGTGAGAAGCGGCCTGCATCACGGCGTCGCCGGCGCCGGCGGAGACGGGCAGGCGCTGGATGGTCTGATCCGGCGCGGTGAGCGTCAGCTTGGATCGCCCGGCGTCGATGCGACTATTGTAGCGCAGCGAAATGGCGAGTTCGCCGGGCTTGATGTGGGCGCGCGGTGCCGGCGTGCTGTCCACCAGGATGGCGTGCGCCAGGGCCGGGCCGACAGCGAAGGTGATGAGCGCGGCGAGAGATAGATGCGCCGCGAGACGTATGGGAAAGGCTGGGCCTTTGTGGAAGGCTGGGCCGTTGTGAAAGGCTGGGCGCATGGCGCGGCGGTCCTGTAGAGCGGGTCGGTGATCAAGCACAAGAGCCGGGAGGCAGGCGGAACGCCGCGCCCCCTGTTACAAGCCGCAACCACACGGAGGGTCGCCCTGTTACATGCGCGTGCGATCAGACGCGAGAAGGAGATCCTCATCATGAAACGGACCATTTCTCTCGCACTTCTGGCCGCCTTGGCACTCTCCACCGGCGCCTGTGCCTGCCGCCCAGGTGCCGTGGGCCCCTACGGCGCACGCCCGGCCCGCTGCTGGGTGTGGTAGCGCCGCCGCCAGAAGTTACCGCAATCGCTCCGCAAACGCAGGAAAAGTTCCCCCCCTGGCGTGACTTGCCGCTCGGTTCGGTCCATTTTCTGCGTCCGGGCGGCGATCCCTTGACCCACGACGCCTGTGACATGTTGTACACTCTTTCCAAGCCGGCGAGGCGGATGCCGCGCCGCATATAAGGGGTGGCCGCAATGGATGTTCGGGTGGACAGCGCCGATTCTGCTTTGGATGCCGCGGCGCGTGTGGCGTCACCGCCCGCGCCCCTGCAGGCGGTCACGCTCGATGACAAATACACGCGGTTCGACGGCCGCGTGTATCTCACCGGCATCCAGGCGCTGGTGCGGCTGCCGCTGCTGCAGAAGCGGCGCGATCGCGCGGCGGGCCTGAACACCGCCGGTTTCATTTCGGGCTATCGCGGGTCGCCTTTGGGCGGCTACGACCTGGCCCTGTGGAGCGCCAAGCGGCACCTGGATTCGCACGACATTTTCTTCCGGCCCGGCATTAACGAGGACATGGCGGCCACGGCCGTGTGGGGCAGCCAGCAGGTGGGGCTGCTGCCGGGCGCCAGGTATGATGGCGTTTTCGGCCTGTGGTATGGCAAGGGTCCGGGGGTAGATCGGTCCGGTGACGTTCTGAAACACGCCTCCTACCAGGGCGTGCCGACGCATGGCGGCGCGATCGCGCTGTGTGGCGACGATCATGGCGCACGATCCTCCACCCTGGCGCATCAGAGCGACATCGCACTCATCCATTACGGCATGCCGGTGCTCAACCCGGCCACCGTCGAGGAACTGCTGTCGTTCGGGCTCGCGGCCTGGGCGATGAGCCGGTATTCGGGCGCCTGGATCGGCATGAAGGCGCTGACCGACACGGTGGAAGGCGGCGCCACCATTCCGGCCGGCATGGACGGCCTGAATTTCGTCGTTCCGGACGATTTCCAGATCCCGCCCGAAGGCCTCAATTTGCGCGCCGGTCAGGGCTCGGCGCTGGAAGTGGAACAACGTCATTACGAACAGCGGCTGGAAGCCGCCCAGGCCTGGGTGCGCGCCAACAATCTGGACGGCGTTGCCTGGGGCGGTGCACGGCGCAACCGCTTTGGTATCGTATCGACAGGCAAGGCCTATCTGGATGTCGTCGAGGCGCTGCGTGGCTTGGGATTGGACGAGGCGCGCACGGCCGAACTCGGCATTGCCGTGTACAAGGTGGGCATGGTGTGGCCGCTGGAGCCGCAACGTTTGCGCGCGTTCGCGGAAACCTGCGACGAGATTTTCGTGGTCGAGGAAAAGCGGCCGATCATCGAGGACGAAATCTCCACCATTCTGTATAATCTGCCGGCGCAGTCACGGCCGATGCTCACCGGCAAGCTCGACGAGAATGGCGCGCCGCTGCTGAAGGCGGTGGGCGAGCTCGACCCCGATCTGCTGCTCCATATCCTGGCGGGACGGTTGCGGCGGATTGACGATGCCGCGCTGCAAGCCCGGATCGCGGCGACCAAACCGCTGGAAACCGGCATTCCCACCATCAGTTTCGGGGTCCGCGAATTGCTGCGGCCGCCGAGTTTCTGTGCCGGCTGCCCGCACAACACATCCACGGTCGTGCCGGAAGGGTCGATTGCGGCCGCCGGCATCGGCTGCCACATCATGGCGGCGGCGCTGCCGGAGCGGCGCACCATGGCGGCCACCCAAATGGGCGGCGAAGGGGCGACCTGGATCGGCCAGGCGCCGTTCACCACCACGCCGCACATTTTTCAGAATCTCGGGGACGGCACGTATTTTCATTCCGGGCTGCTGGCCATCCGCGCCGCCGTCGCCGCGAACGTCAACATTACGTACAAGATACTTCTCAACGGCGCGATTGCCATGACGGGCGGCCAGCCGATCGAGGGCGAAGAGTTCGCCGGCCAGATTACCGGCCCGCACGTCGCCAATCAACTTGCCGCGGAAGGCGTCAAGCGCATAGCGCTGGTCAGCGACGATCCAAACCGGCACAACAAGGCTGAATATCCTGGTATCGTTACGTTCCATCCGCGTGAGACATTGGATGGCGTGCAGAAGGAATTGCGGGCCTTCAAGGGCGTCTCGGCGATCATTTACGAACAGAGCTGTGCCACCGAACGGCGGCGGCTGCGCAAGCGCGGCAAGTTACCCGATACCAACGAGCGGCTGTACATCCACCCCGAAGTGTGCGAGGGTTGCGGTGATTGCGGCGTGCAGAGCAACTGCATTGCGGTGGAACCCGAGGAGACGGTGCTGGGCCGCAAGCGGCGGATCAATCAGTCCGTCTGCAATACGGATTTTTCCTGCGCCAAGGGTCTCTGCCCAAGCTTCGTCACCGTGATCGGCGGCAAGCCGCGCGCGCGGGCGGAGGATGACAGCGAGGAGGCCGGTATTATCGCCACCTTGCCGGAGCCCACGCTGCCGCGGATCGGCGAGGTGTACAATATTCTGCTGGCGGGCATTGGCGGCAATGGCGTGGTGACGGTGTCGGCGCTGCTGGGCATGGCCGGTCACCTGGAGGACAAGCGACTGACCGTGCTGGACAATTCCGGTCTCGCACAGCGCAACGGATCGGTCACCAGCCATTTGCGCCTGGGCGACGGCGCCGACCGGCACAGCCCGCGCATTCCGAACGGCGACGTCGATCTGGTGATCGGCGCGGACCCGATGGTGGTGGCCATTCCGGAGACATTGGCCAAACTCGGGCATGACAGAAGTGCGGTGATCCTGAACCGTTTCGTGGCGCCGAACGCGTTGTTCGCACGCGATGCCGATCTCGATCTGCGGTTCGATCCGATGCTGGAAAAGGTGCGCCCGCGCGCGGACGCGGAACGGATTTTCGCGCTCGATGCGACCAAGATCGCCGGCGTCATGCTGGGCAACACGATCGGAACGAATCTGCTGCTGGTCGGCTATGCGTGGCAGCGCGGGCTGATCCCGTTGCGCGTCGAGAGCATCATGCGCGCCATCGAACTGAACGGCACCGAGGCGGCGATGAACAAGCGCGCGTTCGGGCTCGGGCGCATTGCCGCGGCCAAGCCCGAGCTGGTCGCAATCTGGCTGCGCGGGCATGAGGCGGCGGCGATTCCCGATACGCTGGGCGATCTTCTGGGCGATCGCATGCCGCGCCTGACGTCATGGGGGGGAACGCGCTGGGCGAAACGATATCGCGCCCTGGTGGCCAGGGTGGAGGCTGCGGAGGCGAAGATCGCCGGCGCGGACGGCCGCCTGTCGCGCGCCGTCGCCCACGTGGCGGCCAAGCTGATGACCTACAAGGACGAGTACGAAGTCGCGCGGCTGTTCAATGATCCGGGCTTCGCCGCCCGCCTGCGGGAGAATTTCGAGGGCGATTTTACCATGCAGTACAACCTGGCGCCGCCGCTATTCGCGCGCCGGGACGCGGCCACGGGGCGGCCGGTCAAGCAGAGGTTCGGCGCATGGATGGGCCGCGCGTTCGGCATGCTGGCCCGCCTGCGCGGGCTGCGCGGCACACCTTTCGACGTGTTCGGCTACCACCCGCACCGCAAAATGGAACGGCAACTGGTGCATGACTACGAAGCGCTGGTGGACCAGGTGCTCACGCGCCTGAACGCCAGCAACATTGCCGCCGCGGAGGCCGTGCTCCGGGCGCACGACAAGGTGCGCGGCTACGACGTGGTGAAGGAGGCGAACGTGAAGCGCATCCGCGAAACGCTGCCGGGGTTGCTGGCGCAGTTGTAGAAGGAAGGCGGGGGGCTTTGCCCCCTCGACCCCCACCGGCGGCACGCCGGTCGGGGGTCGAGGGGGTGAAACCCCCCGCCTTCCTCTGCACCTATGCCTCCATGGCCGGCGCGACGCCGTTCGGCGCATCGGTCGCTTGCGATTTCAGGTGCCAAAGTCGTTCGTGCGACGCCAGCAGGGGCGCCACGATCGTCTCGCGGCGTTCCGGCCGCGGCGCCACGCGCAGCAGCACCAGTTCGAGCGTCTGCAGCAGTTCGGAAGCGACGATCAGTTCGCCTTCGTCGCAGGCGTGATCGAAGGCCGCCTGAATCTTGTCGCTCAACCGGCGGCTGTAGCGTTCCTGGTCGCCGGTGGTGGATTGGGTGGTGGTAGACATACTGGGTTACCGCGTGTGTTCCGGGGATTACGATAGAGAGACACTATCATGGCAGAAAACATGGCTCAGCCCAAAGCCGAATCAGGCCTCAATCAGGCCCGAATCAGCAACGAGGCGGCCGGGCGACTTCAAACTGCGCTAATTTACCATCCATGACGAAATCGCCAAAGTTCATGGCGAGGTCGTCGGATACGCCATTGTCGAAATAACGCATTCCTATCTCATAGTCTGGTTCTTCGCTGGTCTGATTACGATCGAAAAACGCCACGTGCACACGGTCGGATGGCAAACCCGACAGCGCCGACCACCGTTCGGTGTGACCGGCACGCCAGCCTTCAATCGTGACGAAGGTATCCTGCGCGCCATCCGCG
The DNA here is from genome assembly GCA_903970435.1 of Acidobacteriota bacterium. Taxonomy (GTDB): domain Bacteria; phylum Pseudomonadota; class Alphaproteobacteria; order Acetobacterales; family Acetobacteraceae; genus CAJCIS01. The sequence continues at coordinate 26,616 of CAJCIS010000195.1, forward strand.
CTGGTGCCATCGAACAGCGGCAGTGCCAGAAAATGCTTTCCCGCGTGCCCCGCCTGCAAAATCGCCGCGGTGTGCGCGTTCGGCAGCATGGTGCCGGGCGGCAGGGACACGCGCCGGTGATCCGGGCTGGTGAAATCGGCGTATCCGTGGCCGCCGGAACGATCCAGCATCGCGGTGCCGTCCAGCGCGGCGGTGGTTTCGGTGCCGGTCGTCTGCCGCGTGTGAAAGTTCAGATGCGTGCCATCCTTGGTTTCAAATGTCGCGTAATCTGAAACCATGGTGACGTCGCGTCCGTCACGGTCGGTCATGTTGATCACCAGGTGTTGCGATGTGGTCCAGCCGGTGCAACCATCGATGATGTCGTAGGACATGCTGCCCTTGGCCGCGAGCACGCCCTGTGCGTTGCTGGATTTCAGGGAGAGCGTGTAGACCGCGTGGTGCGCCAGGATCATGCCGGAAAACGGCGCGGCCCCGGCCGGCCGCGGCGGCAGAAGCACGGCGGTTGCTAGCAGGGCACTCGTGAAACCGAGAAAGGCCGATCGGCGCATGCGGGGTCCTGGACCAGAAGGGCGCGGCTTTACCCGCGTAAACCGGGCGCGCCACCTTAGAGCCGCCGGCGCGCGGGCGCCAACCCGGCCCCGCCGGGCCGCGCCCCTCAGAAACGGGGCGGCACGGCGGGGGGCTTTTACTGCGCGCCGGCCGTGACCATCTCGATGACAATCGGGAAGGGAAACCAGCATGCAGCCGGAACGCGAGCTTGGCCAAAGTCGGCTGGGCCAAAGCCAGCTTGGCCAAAGCCAGCTTGGACTGTGCGGTGGGCGTGCCGTGTCGGAGCAATCGCGCGACACTTGGCTTCAAATTCGTGAAGAAGCCGTTTCCGCCGTCGAACACGACCGGGTGATGAGCGAAATCATCCGCGACACGGTGCTGATCCACGACAATTTCGGCGACGCGCTGGCCCACCGTCTGGCCCGCAAGCTGGCCGACTACGCGCTCAGCATCGAGAGCCTCGAGCAGATTTTCTGCGAGGCGTTCGGCGCCGACCCCGGCATCGAAACGGCGGCGTTGGCCGATCTGATGGCGGTGCGCGATCGTGACCCGGCCTGCCCCGACCTTCTGACCCCCTTCCTGTTCTTCAAGGGCTACCAGGCGATCCAGGCCTACCGGTTCTCGCATTGGCTGTGGAAGCGCGACCGCGCCCACCTCGCCAAGCATTTGCAAAGCCGCGCCTCCGAAGTGTTCGCCGCCGACATTCACCCGGCGGCGCGGCTCGGGCGGGGGATCATGCTGGACCATGGCACCGCGGTCGTGGTCGGCGAGACGGCGGTGATCGACGACGATGTCTCCATGCTGCAGAGCGTCACCCTCGGCGGCACCGGCAAGCAGTCCGGCGACCGGCATCCGAAGATCCGCCGCGGCGTGCTGATCGGCGCCGGCGCGAAGATCCTGGGCAACATCACGGTGGGCGAAGGGGCCAAGGTGGGCGCCGGCAGCATCGTGCTGGAGGATGTGCTGCCGTTCAGCACTGTCGTCGGCAATCCGGCGCGCCGCGTCGGGACGACCCACACCCACATGCCGGCCTTCACCATGGACCAGAGCATGCCGGAACTCGACTACACGATATAATAGGGCCTCACATATATATGGACTCGCCGGCGGCATAAACTGGACGGCCACCGCGCCGCGCACCGCGTTGCTTCCGGCCGCGATGCTTATAGATGGAGCGGCAGGATCGGCACGAGCATCCGCTCCAGCCGGGGCAGGTCGCGCGGCCGCCGCAGTTCGATTTCCACCCCATCCGCGTAAGCCGTCACGTCGGCGATCGGCGTGAGGCGCGACGTGTCCACCAGCCCGGCCAGTTCCCAGCCAAGCCACATGTGCGGCGCCACGAAACGCAGCCGGCGGCGGAGCCAGGCATGGTCGCACAGCGTGCCGGCCAGGCCGCGGCCGATCCAGTCGACGGCAGAAGCGGCTTCGTACAAGGTCATGGCGTAGGATTCGTAGTGATCGAATACCGGAATCCACGTGCAGTCGGCCATCCAGGCCTGCAACGGCGACGCGGCGCGAACCCAGGACGCAAAGGCGGCGCGTGCCGCCACCACGTCGAGTCGCAGCATACGGAGGGCCGCTTCATCGGCGATCGCCCATAGCGCCACCGCAATCGTGCCGTTCTCCGCGGCGCCCATCTGCCGGGCCACCCCCTTGCCGGCGCCGGTTTCCGGGTACCGCAGGGAGGTTTGCATGCAAAAGCCGGCCAGCCCGTGCGGCGCGCCGGGATCGCCAATCTCGATCTGCAACGATTGCAGATCGCGCGGCGCCTCGAACAGCTTTGGCCACAGCTTACCTTGCAGCAATTCCGCCACGGGAACCGAATGAGACTTGGCGGCTCCGCCTGTGTCGCCAGCGGGATGCTTGCGGGTGCGGATCGACGCCACCAGGCTGGTGTCCGTCATCGGCAGCAGCCATGCCTCGATCAATCCGCGCACGGAATGGCGCACATCCTGCCCCGTATCGGGCAGGATCGCGGCATGGGTCAGCGCCGCCGGCGCATTCAGCCGCAGCACAGCCTGGCGCCGGAGCGGATTCTCGTCGAGCGGGTCGGCCACGATCGGCATCCATCCCGCGCCTTTGGCGGCAATCCGCAACGTCGGCAGCACCAGCGGCGGCGCATCCGTACCCGCCTCACGCAAGGTTGGCGTCATCATGGCCTCGCCGGCGGCGGGCGCCCGCAGATCGATACGCAAAAGCAGCAGAGTTTCGCTGCCCTTTCCCGGCGGGGGCTCCGGCACCGTCCACGAATGTGCATCGAACGCCAGGTCCGCCTCGCGCCGGGCCGCGGCCAGCGGCACCGCGTGACCGAAGCTGGTCAGCGGCGTGGCCGAGACGATACGGCCATGCTGCGCGGCATGTGCGGCAAGCCCCACATGGCGCAGCACAAAACCGCCGGTCTGGTCGATATGCACCGCCACGCGCGGATTTTTCAGGCCGCGATCCCGGCACAACACGGGCCACACGAAGCTCGCATCCGCGCCGGCCTCGGTGGGCCATGCCGCCGGAAAGAAGCGGTGGTAGGGATAATCTTCATCGCAACGATGCGGCAACAAAGGCGGCCGCCCGGGACGGACGCCCGCGCGTGGCGCCAGCGCGAGGCGCCGGTTGCCGGGCGAGGCAGCCGCATCGATGAAGCCGCGCAAGGCGGCGCGCGCCGGCAACTGCGCCAGCCGGCACCAGGCGCCAAGACGATCCTCGGCCACAGCGCCCGCACCCCGGCGGGCGGCATCCGCGACGGCGATGAAGCGGGCGACGGGATCGGCTTGGCCGTCGCTGGCGCGATGCGGCAGGCGCGCGAAACGCGCGGCGCCGAGCGCGGCGCGCCAGATGTCCGCCTGCGCGGCGCCGCGCGCCGCGCTGAGGTCGTCCGGGTCGCTCACCGCGCTGTCCACCTGACGGCCGAGATGAAACAGGATGAATTCGAAATCCTGGCTGTCCTGCACCGTGGTAACGAACGCGCAGGTGTGCCACGCGGCGGAGATGCTGGCCGCGAGCGCGCGGAGCGTGCCGTCGTCGGTTTGCGCGCAGGCGGAGTCGTAAATGGACAGGAATGAACTGCCATGCGCGAGGACGGCTTCGCGGGCAGCGATGGTGTTGTTGCGAGGCGGCGCGAAGCCGAGGGCGCGGTAGGAGTCGAGAAGGGCGGGAATCGGGTCGTCGGGAGGCTGCAAAATGTGCAGGCTGGCGGTGGTGAGGGGCATAAAGGAAGGAAGTCTTTCTTTTTTGAAAAAAAGAAAATTATATTGCCAGACTTCGCAACCTGACCCATCGCGCATCTTCACCGGCGGTGGTGACAGGGCCGCCAAGTTGATCTGCCGGCCAAACCCACGCGTGAACCCTTACGTGCTGCAGGGCTCAATAATCAAAAGTTTTTTGGTTCTTTTTTTCAAAAAAGAACTGCTTCCTTACTGTCTTATCTGCCCTGTCCCCCGCACCTGATATCGAAAGCACGTAAGCTGTTCCGGCCCCACCGGCCCGCGCGCGTGAATGCGCCCTGTCGCAATGCCGATCTCGGCGCCGAAACCGAACTCGCCGCCATCGCAAAACTGCGTGCTCGTGTTCCACATCGCCACCGCGCTGTCGGTGCGCGCCAGAAAATACTCGGCCACCGCCGCGTCCTCCGTGACAATCGCCTCGGTGTGTGCGCTGCCGTGTCGTTCGATATGCGCCAGCGCATCGTCGACATCATCCACCAGGGCGATCGAAAGCACACGATCCAGCCACTCGGTATCGAAATCCGCGCCGTTCGCCGCGGGCAGGTCGGGCACGATCGCGCGCGCGCGCGCATCGGCGCGGAAGGTGCAGCCCCCACCGGCAAGATCGGCAACCAGCCCGGGTAGCAACACCGGCGCCACACCCGTATCGAGCAGCAACGTTTCGGTGGCGCCGCAAATGCCCGGGCGGCGCAGCTTGGCATTATGCAGCACGCGCAGGGCCATGGCGGGGTCCGCGGCCGCGTGCACATAGGTGTGGCAAAGCCCGGCGGCGTGGGCCAAAACAGGCACCCGCGCCTCGGCCTGCACACGCTCCACCAGCGACTTGCCGCCACGTGGAATGATCAGGTCGATCAGCCCCGCGGCGCCCAGCATCGCGGCGACAAAGGCGCGGTCCGCGGTGGGAGCGTTCTGCACCGCGTCCACGGGCAGGCCGGCGGCTGCCAAACCGGTGCGCACCGCACCGTTGATCGCGGCAGCGGAATGAAAGCTCTCGCGGCCGCCGCGCAGAATGACGGCGTTGCCGCTCTTGAGGCAGATCCCGGCGGCATCCGCGCCCACGTTGGGGCGCGATTCGTAAATCATGCCGATGACGCCGATCGGTGTGGGCACGCGGCGGATGCGCAGCCCGTTCGGGCGGGTCCATTCCTCGGATCGGCCGGACAGCGGATCCGGCAAAGCGGCGATGTCATCGAGCCCGCGCGCCATGGCCTCGATCCGCGCAGGGTTCAGCATCAGGCGGTCGCGGAACGCGTCGCTGCCCGTAAAGGCCGCCAGGTCGCGATCATTGGCCTCCCGGATCGACGCTGCCTGGTCGCGCAGCGCCAACGCCGCGAGGCGCAAGCCGGCGTCGCGCTTGGCGGACGGCTGGCGGGCGAGGGTGCGCGCGGCCTCACGCGCGGCGCGGGTTGCCTCGCGAAGGGCCCGTTCCGCCACTTGCGGCGGCGTATCCTGCGGCAGCGTGTCCATGACATCCGCAACCTGCCTCCGTCAGCCGCAGGGTGCAATGCGCCTTCGCATCTCGCCATCCTCGCGACGCCATCACGATGCGTCAGATTTGGGCGTCGCCTATTCTGCGGGTGGCCGGGCCGGGGATTGACCCTCGCATTTCGCCTTCGGACGCGAAAATAGTGCGAGAATGATGACTTACACGTGTCAATCACCTTCCCGTGAGCGCCGGAAGCTGTCATCGTGGCGACGGGGTTAATCGTAGCATGGGTCAGCACGCCGAAGCCGCCGTCTCGTCCCACCGCCCGTTTGGCGGCCCGGCGGCGTTTGCGGCGCTCGATCTCGGCACCAATAACTGCCGGCTGCTGGTCGGCGCGCCATCCTATCACGGCTCGAATGGCGGCTTTCGCGTGCTGGACAGCTTCTCGCGCATCGTCCGGCTCGGCGAGGGCCTCCAGCAGAGCGGCCGCCTGTCCGCCGCGGCGATGGATCGTGCGCTCGGCGCGCTACATGCCTGCGCGGCCAGGCTGCGGCGCCGGCCGATGCGCGCGGTGCGCGCGATTGCCACCGAAGCCTGCCGCCGCGCCGTCAATGGCGCCGAATTCCTCGCGCGCGTGCGCAGCGAAACCGGCATCGCCTTCGACATCATTTCGCCGCGCGAGGAAGCCGAACTGGCACTGGAAAGCTGCGCCGCCCTGCTCGCCGGGAGCGGCCGGCGCGCCTTGCTGTTCGATATCGGGGGCGGCAGCACCGAACTCGCCTGGGTGCGGCTCGACGGCGGACGCTGGCCGGAGTTGATCGGCTGCGACAGCCTCCCCGTCGGCGTCGTCACCCTGGCCGAGCAGTTCGGGCACGAGGGATTTTCGTCCCAGGGCTACGACGCCATGGTGGCCTTCGTCGCCGACCGGCTGGCCTCGTTCGAGCGGATCCACTGCATCGGCCACGAAATCCGCATGCGAGGCGTGCGCATGCTGGGCACCAGCGGCACCGTGACCACGCTGGCCGGGGTGGCGCTGGGATTGGACCGTTACCGCCGCCCCGCCGTGGACGGCCAGGTGATGACCGAGGCGGCCGTGACCGGCGCGCTGGCGGCCGTGCGCGGCATGGGGCGCGACGGGTTGGCGCAGCATCCGTGCGTGGGTCCTGAACGTGCATCGTTCGTGCTGCCGGGCTGCGCGATTTTCGAGGCGATCCGAACCATGTGGCCGGTCCCGGAGGTTACGGTAGCGGATCGAGGGCTGCGGGACGGGATGCTGCTGCGGATGATGCGGGTCCGGAAGTAAAAAGCAAGCCGTTCTTTTTTGAAAAAAAGAACCAAAAAACTTTTGCCCTTGTGCAGCCGTCATGGCGGCAAGCCGAATGCGGGGGTTGCCGCCTGCAAGCGAGGCTTCCTTACGATTCCGCGGTCTCCGGCATCATCAGTAAGAGCGTAACGAACGCCACCGCCGAAGCGGCCGCCGCAGACAGAAACGCTGCATTATAACCGAAATGATCCACCATCGCCCCGGCCACGAGACCGCTGCACGACGCGCCAATTCCTTGCAGAGTCGCCACGGCCCCCTGCGCCACATTGTAGCGGCCGGTGCCGCGCATCAGGTCGGCCACCAGCAGCGGCGTGATGGCGCCAAAAATGCCGGCGCCCACGCCATCCAGCAATTGCACGCCAATCAACCACGCGCTGTTGTCCGAAAAGATGTACAGCACCGACCGTATCGGCAGGATGCCGAAGCCGATCAGCAGGATCGGCCTGCGGCCGAAACGGTCGGCGGTGCGGCCCACCAGCAGCGCGATCGGCAGCATGATGAGCTGCGCCGCAACGATGCAGGCGGACATCATGGCGGTGGCCAGACCCTTGTGCGAAGTTGCGAGCTTCTGGCCCACCAGCGGCAGCAATGGTGCGTTGGCGAAGTGAAACAGCATGGCGCAGACACCAAAGATCAGCAGCGGCCGGCAGCCGCCGAGGATCTTCCACACCGAAACGCCGGCCTCGTCGGGACCGTGCCCGCCGCCCGCGCCGCGCGCACGGTCATGGTCGATCGCCATACCGGGAATTGACAGCACCGAAGCCGCCGCCGCCGCCGCGAACACCGGCACCAGCAGGAACACGGCGCGCTGCGAAAACGCCCACCCCACGGCACCCGCCGCCAGCGCGATGGCGACATTGCCCGCATGGTCGAACGCCGAATTGCGGCCCAGCCGCCGCGCCAGGGCAGCTTGCGCATACAGGCCAAGCGTCAGCGCCGCGACAGCCGGGCCGAACAGGTCGCCCACCATGGCCATGGCGGTGTTGGCGGCCATCACCGGCCAGAAGCTGGGCCACAGGAAGATCGTCACCGCGCCGGCGCCAAGCACCAGCAACGACCCGACCACCAGCCCGCGCTTGGCGCGCGAAACATCGATCAACGCGCCGGCCGGCGTCTGCACCGTCAGTGCCAGCAACCCGCTCACCGTGGTGACGACGCCGACGCTGGATTGGGTCCAATGCATGCGGGTGACGAGGAAGACGTTCAGGAATGGTCCCAGCGCGCCGCGCACGTCGGCCAGCAGGAAATTGACCGCGTCCAGCGCCGCGCCGCGCCGATCCTTCGGGGTTGTGTCTCCCGCGGGCGGTGTCACCGCGTGACCAGCGCGATGCCCGTCACCATCAGCACCGCCCCGGCCGCGCGCCAGAGGCTCATGGGATGCGGCGGCATGCGCAGCAAGCCGAACTGGTCGATCGCCAGCGACATCAGGATATTGGCCGTAATCGTCAGACCGGCGAACGTGCCGGCGCCGACGCGGTCGACAAACAGCAGCCCTGCCACCACCGCGAAGGCGCCGACCAGCCCGCCCAGCGGCGCCCACCACGGCATGCTCAGGATCCCCGTCACGGTCGGCAACGGTCGTGGCTGACATGCCATGACCACGCCCAGCAATGCGACGATCGGCAGGAACGAGACCAGGCTCGCAAGCCACGGATTGCTCAGCGCCTGGCGTAGCGCGCCGTTCATCGGCGGGCCCCACGCCTGCAGCGCCCCCGCGGCAAGGATAAGCGGATAAAGCCACGCATGGCTCATATTATCCTCCGGTTGGCCTGCCCCCGGTTTGTTGCTACCATTTGGAAACGAACAGCGCCGCCAGCGCCAACAGCAGGGCCGGCGGCATGGTGAGCGCGCCGAGGCGCAAAAAGGTCCAGGCACTGACCGTGATGTTTTCGCGACGGAGTGCCGCCAGCCACAGAATCGTGGCAAGCGAACCGGTCACCGACAGATTCGGCCCCAGATCGGTGCCGATCAGCACCGCGCCCAGGATATCCGGGGGCACATGGGCGGCCTGCACAGCCCCGCCGGCGATCAGTCCCGCGGGCAAATTGTTGACGAGGTTGCACAGCAAACTCACCAGAATGCCGGCGCCCCAGGCGGTGGCAGGCACCGACCCGCGCGTCGCCTGCTCGAAATGCTGCGTCAGGATCGCGATCAGGCCCGCGTGCGATAATCCCTGCACCAGCACGAACAGGCCTGCGACGAGCGGCACGACACCCCACGAGACGCCGCGCAGCAGCGTCCAAGGCGCGCGGCGGCTCAACAACAGCACGACGCCGCACGCGACGCAGCCGGCCAGGAAAGTTGGCAAGCCCAGATCGCAGCCGCGGGCCGACGCCGCCATCAGAACCAACGCCATGATCGCGATGCTGACCGAAGTGGCGAAGCCGCCGCGCGACAAGGGCGGCACCGGAACCGGCCCCGCCAGCTTCTGACGCAGCGCGCCTCGCTGGGTGACAAGCAGGACAGCAAAGGTCGCCAGGATGCAAGCCGCGGACGGCAGCGCATAGCGCGGCAGCCACGCGGCCAACGGCGGCATGTGGTTGCCGTAAATCACCAGGTTGGCCGGATTGGAAATCGGCAACACGAACGACGCGGCGTTCGCCACCATGGCGCAAATCAGCACGTACGGCAGTGGCTCGGCCGCACGGGCGGCGCGGGCGGCGGCGGCCACCGCCGGCGTCAGCACGACCGCGGTGGCGTCGTTGGAGAGGAACACCGTGACCAGCACGCCCACCAGGTAGACAAGGGTAAACAGACCGGTCGCCGAACGACCCGCCAGGCCGGCGGCCCGGCTGGCCAGCCAGTCGAAAAGACCCTCCACCCGGGCCAGTTCGGCGAGCAGCATCATACCGATCAGGAACAGGTACACGTCGGTGCCGCGGCGCACGCCGTGCAGGGCGTCGGCGGGCGGCAAAAGCCCGGCGGCGACGAGCAGAACGGCGCCCGCGACGGCCCAGATCGCCTCCGGCAGACGCCAAGGGCGCAGAATGACACCGAGCGTGGCCAGGGCCGCGATGATGCAGGTGGCGGCCTTGGGGCTCATGGCCAACGTGACGCGAACGCGGCAGAATGGTTCCATAAGGCAGGAAGCCGTTCTTTTCCGAAGAAAAGAACCAAGAGACTTTTGCTTATGTCTTCAGAAAGGAACGGCTTCCACCAGATTGCCCGGCCGCCGCCCCCCGAGCACCGCGTCGATCCCGTCCAGCACAAGGTGCCCCATCGCGGCCCGCGTTTCCGCGGTGCCGCTGGCGATATGCGGCGTCAGGACGACCGACTCCAGACCGAGATACCCGGCCGGAACCCGCGGCTCGTCAGGAAATACGTCCAGACCAGCCGCGGCGATGTGGCCGTGGGCCAGCGCGGCGATCAGCGCATCGTCGTCCACCAACGCCCCGCGCGCCGTGTTGACCACCACCGCGCCGGCCGGGAGCCGCGCCAGGCGCGCGCCATCGAGCCAATGGCGAGTCTCGGGGCCCGATGGCGCCAGCAGGGCCAGGAACTGGCTGGCAGCCAGGAAGGAGTCGTCGTTATCATGATAGAGGGCGCCCTGCTCCTGGGCAGAGGCGAGGCGGCGGCGGTTCCGATAATGGATGGTCATGGAAAAGCCGCGCGCCATGCGGGCCAGTGCCTGGCCGATTCGCCCCATGCCGAAGATGCCCAGATGTTTGCCGCTGACCTCGGTGCCGAGAAAGCCGGCCCGCGACCCCCCTTGCCAACGGCCGGCGCGCAGAAGCCGCTCTGCCTCGCCGGCGCGCCTGGCCGCGGCCAGAAGAAGCAGCATGGTGAATTCCGCGGTCGCGGTGGAAAGCACACCGGGCGTGTTGACCACCGGCAAGCCGCGCGCGCCGGCCGCACGCAAATCGATATGATCGGTTCCGACGCTGAACGTTCCGAGCACGCGTATCGATGGCGGCAGGCCTGCTATGACCGCAGCGTCCAGCCGATCCGCGGGCGTGCACAGCATGGCATCCATGAAGCGGGCTTCTGCCAAAAGGGATGCGCCGGGCGCCTGCGCCACATGAACCCGATAAGCGGCTTCGGCCCGCGCCATGACGGGCTCGGGTAGTACGCGTGTCATCAAAATGGCAGGCTTCTGCGACACTTCTTAACTTTCGGCCTCCTGGACACACGCCCCTTTGCCCTTGTTGGCCCGGCATCGTTCTTGTAAGGCGACGTTAACGGCCCGCGTGAAAATGGTTACCAAGCCTTAATTTCACCCGCGCCGTCCGTGTTAGCTGTGGTCCAAATGCAACGCTCCAGTGGCAACCAACCACAACCCCCCTCGTTCCGCGAACCCGCACGCGCTAACTGAGTTCCCGAATGGCGATGAAAACCACGCCGCACCCCGTGCCGAGCTGCGGGTCCAAACCTTTAAGGAGATAAGTGAATGAAGCTCCGCTCTGCGCTTCTGGCCGTCAGTATTCTGGCCTTGCCCGCCGCGGCGATCGCGCAGCCGATCGTCGGCCCGTATGTCAGCCTCGGCGCCGGCGCCAGCATATTTCAGGACCAGTCCGTGAAGTATATCGAGGCGCCAAACTTCGGGACGGTTTTCCCCAGCCCCGGCAATCTCGGCTACAACGTCTATGTCGGCGGGGAAGCCTCGGTCGGCTGGGGCTTCGGCAACGGGTTCCGGGCCGAAATCGCCGGCACCTATCTCCGCAGCAAGGTCGATCACCTGACCGGGTATTCGGCGGCCGGTTATTCCGACGAGTCGGGTGGCTTTGCCAACGTCCTGTATGATTTCGACCTGACGCCCTTCGGCGTACCCGGCCTGGCGCCCTATGTGGGCATCGGCGGCGGCTACATGGAACAGCACCTGGACGGACCGCGCGCCCTCTCGCCGTCCGGCAACTTCCTGGACCTCGAAGGAACCAAAGGCGGCGCGGCCGCCGATGCCATCGTCGGCATTGCGTACAACATTCCGCAATTCCCCGGATTGGCGCTGACCGCCGAATACCGCTTTACCGCGGTTCCGGAGAAAGAGACGTTCGGCGGTACGTTGACGGTGCCGGGCGTAGGCGCGTCCTACACGCGGGAGCGGGTAGACAGCCTGTTCGGGCATCTGGGCATGATCGGACTGCGTTACGCGCTGTGGCAGCCACCGGCGCCGCCGCCGCCCCAGCCGCCGCAGCCCACGCCTACGCCGCCCGTGCCGCCTGAGACGCGCACCTATCTGGTGTTCTTCGACTGGGATCGCGCGGACCTGACGGCGCGCGCCCGGCAGATCGTCGCCGAGGCGGCGGAAGCCAGCACGCACGTCAAGACCACGCAGATCGAGGTCAACGGCTACACCGACCTTTCCGGCACGGTCGCCTACAACGATCGGCTTTCCGTCCGCCGCGCCAAGAGCGTCGAGGCCGAGCTGATCCGCGACGGCGTTCCCGCCGGCGAGATTTCGATCCACGGCTACGGCGAGAGCAACCCGCTTGTGCCGACCGCACAGGGTGTTCGCGAGCCGCAGAACCGGCGCGTCGAAATCATCCTGAAGTAAGTCACTTGATTTATTGAGAAAATGGGAGGGCCTTGTGCCCTCCCTTTTTTTTGGGGGAAAACAGCCCGGCGTGACGCACGGCGCCGCTTCGCTGGCCCCATCTGTTGGGGCAACAAAATGGCGGCTGCTGACTTGTTCCTCACGCGAAGGTGCGCCAAGCCAACGCGGACTCCCCTGGGGCGGAGTCCCTGCCTTTCTCTCGTCGCCCGGGGGTATAGTACCATGTCGCGTTACATTCAGACGACCGCTGCCCTTGCCGGCGCGATGATGTGTGGCATGCCGTGGGGCGCCGCCTGGGCGCAGCCGGTCAGCGGCCCCTACGTCTCGCTCGGCGGCGGTGCCAACTTCCTGCAGGATGAGAAACTCAAGGTCTCCGGGGAGCCGGCCTTCGCGCCCGATAGCCGGCTGCAGTTCGACACCGGCGTGGCCGGATCCGGCGCCGTCGGCTACGGCTTCGGCAACGGATTTCGCGTCGAAATCGAGGGCAACTGGCGCCAGAACGACGTCCAGAGCTGGGTCAATCCGTTGCCGGCCGATGTGCATGGCAGGCAGCGGAACTATGGCGGCCTGGTAAACGCCATTTTCGACATGGATGTCGGCGCCAGCTGGATATACCCGTATTTCGGCGCCGGCGTCGGCTACAGCCAGACGCGCTGGCAGCAGATCGCCGCCGAAGCCGCGCCGGCGACGTTTGCCGCGAACGGTTTTTCCGCCTCCGGCAGCAAGGGGAGCTTCGCGTATCAGGGCCTTTTCGGACTGTCGTTCCCCATCCCCTACGTCCCCGGCCTGTCGCTGATAACGGAGTATCGCTTTTTCTCCGTCACCGGCACACCCAGCTTCGCCGGCGCGACCAACGCCACGCTGGCGGTGAACGACACGCGGATCGGACCGAAGAGCGATTACAATCATTCCCTGCTGGCCGGATTGCGTTTCGAGCTGTTTCCGCCACCGCCGCCCGCACCTCCCGCGCCGGTCAGCGCGCCGCCCCCGTCAGCACCTCCGCCGGTTGCCGAGTCGCGCACCTATCTGGTGTTTTTCGACTGGGATCGTGCCGAGCTGACGGCCCGCGCGCGCCAGATCGTGGCCGAGGCGGCCGCCGCCAGCACCCACGTGCAGACGACAAGGATCGACGTGAAGGGCTATACCGACCTGTCCGGCACCGCCGCGTACAACCAGGGCCTCTCGGTCCGCCGCGCCAAGAGCGTCGAAGCGGAACTGGTGCGCGACGGCGTGGCAGCGGGTGAAATCGCCATCCATGGGTATGGCGAAAGCGATCCATTGGTGCCGACGGCGCCGGGCGTGCGCGAGCCGCAGAACCGGCGCGTGGAGATTGTGCTGGAGTAGGAACGAAGTATTTCTCTTTTGATGTTGAGCCCAGCCGCAAAGGAACAAAAGTTTTTTGGTTCTTTTTTTCAAAAAAGAACGACTTCCCTTTTGTCTTTGCTCTTCTTTAAGCGCCGTTAGGCAAAACAATGATCGACCCGATCCCGCCCTTCGCAATTCATCCAGGCGGCGAGAAGCGCGCCCAGCAGGCAGCGTTCGGGGTGCTTGCCTTTGGCCTGTTTCTGCTCGGGCTGTTCACGCTGCATCGGTTTCTCAGCGCCCTGGCGTGGGCGGCGATTTTTGCGGTCGCGCTTTGGCCGCTCTACCAGCGCGTGCGGGCAAGGTTGGGACGCCGGCGCGACGATGTGCTGCTGCCGGGCGCATTCACCCTGGCGGTGGCGCTGGTGTTCATCGTTCCCGTCGGCATGGTCGGCATTCAGCTGGCGCGCGAGGCGCACGCCGCGGCGGATTGGGCGCGCGACGCACAGGCGCATGGCATTCCGGAACCGGACGCGCTGCACAAGCTGCCGGTGCCGCACGCCGCACTGGATAATTGGTGGCGGCAGAACCTGGCCGATCCCGGCAGCGCGCGAGAGCTCCTGGAACGCACCACGCACGGTCACGTCGGCAATGTGAGCCGGTCGATCGGCGAGGGCGTCGCGCGGCGGCTGACGCTGTTCCTGTTCACGTTGCTGACATTGTTCTTCCTGTTCAAGGAAGGCGATACGGTAAGCGCGCAGATGCGCCGCGCCGGCGACCGCACATTCGGCCCCGGCGGCGAGCGCGTGGGCCAGCAAATCATTTCATCGGTGCATGGAACGGTCAACGGGCTGGTGCTGGTGGGCCTGGGCGAAGGCGTGTTGCTGGGGGTGATCTATGCCTTTGCGGGGGTGCCGCATCCCACCGTATTCGGCGCGCTGACTTCGGTCGCGGCCATCATACCGTTTGCCGCGCCGGTGGTTTTCTGCGCCGCGGCGCTGGTTCTGGCGGCGCAAGGATCGATGGTCTGGGCGATCATCGTCGTCGTGAGCGGCATGGCGGTAACGTTCGTCGCGGACCATTTCGTCCGCCCGGTGCTGATCGGCGGCGCCACCAAATTGCCCTTCCTGTGGGTGCTGCTCGGCATCCTCGGCGGCGTCGAAACCTGGGGCCTGCTCGGGCTGTTCCTCGGCCCCGCCATCATGGCGGCGCTGATTTTGTTGTGGCGCGAGTGGGCCGGCGAGCGGCCGGCGTGACCCCGCCGACGTGGGTGCCCGACCTGGCAGGCGCCATTGGCAACACGCCGCTCATCAAGCTTGCCCGCGCCTCCGACGCGACAGGGTGTACCATTCTCGGCAAGGCCGAATTCATGAATCCCGGCGGATCGGTGAAGGACCGCGCGGGTCTGGCCATTATCCTCGATGCCGAACAGCGCGGCACCTTGAAACAAGGTGGCACGATCGTGGAAGGTACCGCCGGCAACACCGGCATCGGCCTCACGCTGGTCGGCAACGCCCGCGGCTATCGCTGCGTCATCGTGGTGCCGGAGACGCAGAGTCCGGAAAAAATCGACATGCTGCGCATGATCGGCGCCGATTTGCGCCTGGTGCCGGCCAAGCCGTATCGCGATCCCGGCAATTACGTGCATGTCTCCCGCCGGCTCGCCGAGGAACGCGGCGCGGTCTGGGCGAACCAGTTCGACAATTTGGCCAATCGCGAAGGCCACCGCACGACGACCGGCGTCGAAATATGGGAGCAGACGCAGGGCCGGATCGACGCGTTCACCTGCGCCTGCGGCACCGGCGGCACGCTGGCCGGCGTCGGCATGGCGCTGAAGGCGCGCAACGCCACCGTAAAAATCGTGCTGGCCGACCCGGAGGGCAGTGGCCTGTATGGCTGGGTGAAATGCGGCGACCTGACCGTTTCGGGCAGCTCGATCACCGAAGGCATCGGCCAGTCGCGCATAACGGGCAACCTGGAGGGCGCGCCGGTCGACGACGCCGTGCGTGTGGCGGACGCCGAGGCGCTCGCGCACGTCTACGACCTCCTCATCCATGAGGGGATTTCGGTAGGTCCCTCGTCGGGCATCAATATCGGCGCCGCGGTGCAGGTGGCGCGCACATTGGGGCCGGGGCACCTGATTGTTACGATCTTATGCGACGGCGGCGCGCGCTATCAGAACAAGCTGTTCAATCCGGCGTTCTTGCGGGAGAGGAATTTGCCTGTGCCGGGCTGGATGAAGTAGAAGAAGAACCGGTTCTTTCTTGAAAAAAAGAACCAAGAACCTTTTATCCGATCGCGTGTCCCGGCGGTGCATGCGGATGCGGCTTGGCGCCCATGCGGAGCATCTCGGCCATCAGCAGCATGATGGCCACAAAGGCGACGAGCGCCAGGATGCGGCGCAGCCTGGATTGGCCGGCGCGAACCGCGACGGGCTGCCCTTGGTCGTGCGGCAAGTTGGCCGAATAATCGTCACTCACAGGCGAATCACACAGCAGGATCGATGGACGCGGCGCTCATTCACACCGCCAATCGTATAAAATATTATTGCACAATGTCAAATCGGATAACATAGAATCGGCGGCTTGCAGAGCGCCCCCGCACTTCTTCCGGCGCCGTGTTTCTGCCAGACATGGAAGATGCCATCGCTTCTCGCCTGCGACGAGCCGAAACCGTTCCATGTCATCCAACCCGCCTCCGTCGGACGCTGGGTCATTACATGCGATCACGCATCGAACCGAATACCGCGCGCCCTGGGCAGGCTGGGTTTGCCGGACGCCGAAATCGCGCGCCATATCGGCTGGGATATCGGCGCCGCCGCGGTGACGCAGGGCCTGGCCGCGCGGCTGAACGCGTGGGCCATTCTGCAGAATTATTCCCGGCTGGTCATCGACTGCAACCGCCATCCCGGCACCCCCACCTCCATTCCCGTACGCAGCGAAAATACAGACATACCAGGCAATGTCGGCATTTCGCCCGAGCATGCCGCGCAAAGGCGCACCGAAATATTCGATCCCTACCATGCGGCGATTGCCGCCGAGCTCGACACGCGGGCGCGCGCCGGCCGTGCGACATTATTTGTTGCCCTGCACAGTTTCACGCCGGTCTATGACGGCGCCGCCCGGGCGATGCACGCGGCCGTGCTCTACAACCGGGACGTCAGGCTCGCGCGCGCGCTATTCCATCGGCTGGCGGCAGAGCCGGGCCTCATCGTCGCTGACAATGAGCCCTATCGCGTCACCGATGAGAGCGATTATGGCGTTCCGGTGCACTGCGAACGCCGCGGCCTTCCCTATGTGGAATTTGAAATTCGCCAGGATTTGATCGCGCAGGCCGAGGGGCAGGCGGCTTGGATTGATCGGCTTGCGAGCTTGCTGCCGCTGGCAGCTTGCGACATCGGGTTTTAGAGCCTTTTCAGCCGGACTGGAATCGCGCCCGACGATTTTGCAGTCAGGCTGAGGCGGCTCCAAGAAGAAGCAGTTCTTTTTTGAAAAAAAGAACCAAAAAACTTTGGCGTTTACGCCGTCATGGGCGGGGGTTCGGTGCCGGGCACCGGCATGGGGGGCGGCAACTCCAAAGGCTCGGGGCTTATTTGCGGGCCGGGGCCGGGCGGCGGCGGCACGGGCTCACCGGGATCGGGCGGCGGCTCGAACGGCGGCCGGGTTGGCGGATCGTCGCTCATCAAGCGCGCCCCGCCGGCGGTTTCTTGCCGATCTGAGCCGCCTCGGTCTGCACCGGCCGACGCAGCGGCGGGCGCGCGTCGGTGATGCCGCCCGCCGGATCGCTCGTCGACGGCGGATCGCTGGCCGGAAAAGAGTCATCGAGCGCGGCATCGACGTCAGCTTCGTCGGGCCCGTCAGGCAGATTGCTCATCAGCGATGTCCTTCGTTCCGCCACGGCGAATGCCGCGCGTCCCAACAAAACACCCCAGAGCGGCGGCGGTTGCGGCGGCGGTTGCGGCACGTCTCATACAATCCGCTTTGATACTGACTTTTCGAAGAAGGCCAGGGGGTTTCACCCCCTGGACCCCCGACCGGCGTGCCGCCGGCGTCTTATGCGCTGCGCGGCACAA
>CAJCIS010000196.1 GCA_903970435.1 Acidobacteriota bacterium
CACTGCGCCGCCTCGGCCTCGGACAGCGCCGCCACTCCATCATAAAACCCGTCCAGTTGCACCCGCCCGTCCGCATCGTGCAGACCGCCCAGAATGCGGGTGAGCGCATTGATCGGGTTCAGCGCCGACCCGCCATAAATGCCCGAATGCAGGTCCCGCGACGCGGCGCGAAGGTTGATTTCGGTATACACGATGCCGCGCAGCCGCGTGGTGAGGGCAGGGGTGTCGATATCCCACATGCCGGTGTCGGAAATCACCGCCGCATCGGCCCGCAGCGCGTCCTTGTTGTTACGCAGGAACGGCAGCAGGTTCGCCGTGCCCACCTCCTCCTCGCCCTCCAGCAACACCGTAATGCGGGTCGGCGCCCCCCCGGCCACGTCGTGCCAGGCACGGAAAGCCTCCAGCCACATCGACACCTGGCCCTTGTCGTCCACCGCGCCGCGGGCGACGATTTTCGGCCCGTGCTGGCTGTCCACCACCGTCGGCTCGAACGCCGGGCTGGTCCAGAGCTCCAGCGGCTCGGGTGGCTGCACGTCGTAATGGCCGTAATACAGCAAATGCGGGCCCGCGCCGGTCCCCTGGTGCTCGCCGATCACCACGGGGTGCCCCCCGGTTTCGGCAATCCTTGCGGTGAAGCCGGACCCTTGCAAATGGTCCGCCGCCCAGTCGGCCGCGCGGCGGCAATCGGCCGCGTGGTCGGGCTGCGCACTGATGCTGGGGATGCGGAGGAATTCGAACAGCCTTCCATGCGCCGCGGCGCGGGTGGCGTTGATGTGGGCCAGGACGGTGTCCAGGACGGGGGCTTGGTGGGTCATTCGGACACCTCTTTTAGGATTAGGTAGGAAGTAGTTCTTTTTTGAAAAAAAGAACCAAAAAACTTTTGCTTTGTCGGGGTGCGCGAAGTGACAATCCGGCCGCGCCTGCTGCATGGCATGACTGCGCCGGTAGGCTAGCATAGCCTCTGGAGGATGGGGGCATACCTGATCCCCTGGAGGAGTGGGCGATGGCGGAGATGCTTTTCGCGCTGGACCAGGCCAATTACCGCGACTGTCAAAACCTGTTCCGCGGCGCGCGCGAACAGGAATATTATCGCGGCGATTACTGGGTGGACGCGGCCAACGATGTCGACGTCCGGGCCGAACGCCGCGCCGCCGGGCCACATGCCATCATTCGCGTGCGCGCCGCCGCCCGCCAGTTCTTTCGCCGCACCCGCCAGCATATCCGCGAAGACGGCACGGATCTGTGCGTCCTGTGGTTCGTCAAGCGCGGCCAGCTCAATCTGTCCGGTCAAAACGGCAACCATGTCGCCCGGCCCGGCGATTTCCTGATCACCCGCTCGATGTCGCCGTTCCTCATCGAATGCGAGCTCGACGCGCAGGGCATTCACGAAGTGCTGAACGTCACCGTGCCGACGCATTTGCTGCGAAGCCATATCGTGCGCGATGTCGCGGCAAGCCTGCTCATGCCGATGCGGCGCGAGTTGATCATTGCCGAAAAAATCCTTGCGGAAGTCTTTGCCGATGACGGCGTGATTGCCGAAGATCTCGCCCGCACGCTGGTGGAGGCGGCGTTGAGCGCGGTCGGCCATGCGGTGCGGCAAAGCGGCGCCGCGGCGCCGCTGCGCCAGACAATGGCCAAACGGCGCCTCGAGGAAGTGTTGCGCTTCATCGAGGTGCGCCTGTCCGACCCCGCCATGTCCACCGCCATGGTGTCGCGCGGATGCGGCATTTCCCCGCGCTATCTGTCCTTCCTGCTGCGCACCAACGGCACGTCCTTTTCCGAACTGGCATGGCAGAAACGTCTCGAACGCGCCAAGGAGTGGCTCGCCAGATCGGCGCCCGAGGACATTTCGATCAGCGAAATCGCCTATGGCGTCGGCTTCAAGAGCGCCGCCCATTTCAGCCGCATGTTCAAGCGCATCTTCAAGGTAAATCCCCGCGAATTCCGCGCCAGAGCGGCGCAAGCCAACAGATAAGAGTTTTTTGGTTCTTTTTTTCAAAAAAGAACATCCTTCCGCCTTGCTTGCCACGCCGAAGAAAGACCGCCGTCATGGATGACCCCCCCGTTCTGATCGGCACCGAGGCCTATGTCTCGCCGCTCTACGCCCGTAACGAGGCCGAGAGGCTCTGGAACAAGGTCTGGCAGGTCGCCTGCCGCGAGGAGGAAATCGCCGATGTCGGCGACTTCGTCACGTACGACATCCTCGATTCGTCGATCATCGTCATCCGCGCCTCCGAGCACCGGATCAAGGCCTATCACAACCAATGCCGCCATCGCGGCCGCCGCCTGACGGAGGGGTGCGGCAACAGGAGGCGCCTGGTTTGCCCCTTTCATGCATGGAGCTGGACCCTGGACGGCAGAAACGCCGGCGTGGTCCGCGGCGAGGCCTGGGGCGACTCGCTCAAGCAAGCCGACATCGCGCTCAAGGAGGTCCGCGTCGATTGCTGGGGCGGCTTCGTCTTCATCAACATGGACCCGGATTGCGAAAGCCTGCGCGCCTATCTGGAACCGGCTGCTTCCATGCTCGATCCGTTCGAGTTGCAAAACATGAATTATCGCTGGCGGCAATGGTTACACTTCCCGAGCAACTGGAAAGTCGCCATCGAGGCGTTCAACGAAGGCTATCACGTCGCCGGCACGCATCCGCAACTGACAAAATTCTCCGCCAAGCCCACATGGAGCGCGGCGCGCGGCCGGCACGGCGTGTTCGGCGCCGCGGCCCGCGAGGGTTCCGGCGGCGCCACCGCCGGCGCCTCCGGTGCCGCCGACATGCGCATCGGCCTCAAACATTCGCTCAATCAACTCTGGGATGAGGTGAACGCCACCACCACCGAAACCATGGTCATGGTTGCCAATTTGCTCGAGGAAGAATTGCCCGAAGACACCCCGCCGCAGCAGGTGCAAATGCATCTCATGCAGCGCACCATCGAGGAGGATGCCAAACGCGGTGTGCATTGGCCGCGCATCGATCCCGCGCATTTCGCCGCCGCCGGCAATGTCTGGCACCTGTTTCCGAATACCGTGATCATTCATGGACCCACCTTCGCACTATGCTATCGCGCGCGCCCCGATGGTTACGATCCCGATCGGTGCATATTCGAGGTCTATACCCTGGAAAAATATCCCGCCGGCCAGGCGCCCAGGCCGGAAAATCTCTACCGGCCCGAACTGACCGAAGCCAACTGGCGCCGTGTCCTGTGCCAGGATTTCGCCAACATGGGCGCGGTTCAGAAAGGCCTGAAGTCGCCGCAGTTCGACGGCATCCGGCCAAGCCCGCTGGAGGAAAGGGCGATCGTCAATTTTCATCGTGTGCTGGCCTTCTATATGGGAACCGGCGCGCCGCAACCGCTCGACTGAGCGACCCAAGACCGCCCCGCCGGGCCAGCAATGATTGGAACACCATGCCCGATACCATGCCCGATACCATGCAAGACGAAGTTCGGCTGGATACCAGCGATGTCGACCAATGGGTGGGCAAGCGCGTGGTGTTCGCCGAAATGTGGGACCCCGCGACCGCGACCGAAATCCGCCGATGGGTACAGGCGCTGGATTACCCCAACCCGCTCCATTGGGATGAGGAATTCGCCCGCAAATCCCGCTTCGGCGGAATCGTTGCGCCGCAGAGCTTCACTGTCGCGATGGATTATGGCCATGGCTGCCACCCCTCCTGCGTCGGCAAGGTTCCCGGCACGCATCTTATATTCGCCGGCGAGGAATGGTGGTTCTACGGCACGCCGCTCCGGCCGGGCGACAAGCTGACGCAGGAACGGACCTTCGCCGGATACAAGGTTTCCGAAACATCTTTCGCCGGCCCGACGATGTTTGCAGACGGCGACACGGTGCATCGCAATCAGCACGGCGCGCTCGTCGCCCGCGAGCGCGCAACCTCCATCCGCTACCTCGTCGAGGAAGCCAGGAAGCGCGCCGTCTACGCGCAGGACAAACGCACGCCGAAAATCTGGACAGACGAGGAATTGGCCGAAATCGCCCGCCTGCGTCACGACTGGATCCTGTCAAACCGCGACGGCATCTCCCCCGCCTACGACCAGGTTCGAGTCGGCGACAAACTCCCGCGCCGCGTGATCGGCCCGCACTCCGTGGTGACGTTCGCGCTGGAATGCCGCGGCCACCGGCAGAATATTTGGGGCACCTGGCACTGGAATCCCCCCGCGGGCACCCACGATCCCGCCACCGACGACGCCGGGTTCGGCGAAAAGATGAGCTATGATCACGCAGCATCGAAAATAGATCCGCGCATGCACGATGGCCTGTTCCACGGCCCCTCGAGCGGGCACGTCAACCCCCGCAAGGCCAAGGATGTCGGCATGGGCGGCGCCTATGGCTACGGCGCCTCGATGAATGCCTGGCATCTCGATACGGTCGCCTACTGGGCCGGCCATGATGGCTATATCTGGCACTCCAAAACCCAGTTCCGCAGCCCGGCCTTCGAGGGCGACGTCACCTATGTCGATGGCGAAATAGTAGAGAAAATCGACATGTCGCCCTGGGGCCTGCCCGTGGTAAAAATCGAAACGGTCATGACGACCCAAACCGGCGACAAGATTCTGAAGGGGATCGCCGAAGTTTCGCTGCCACGCGGCATTTGATGGAAGGGCTGGGCATGACCGGCACGGACATGACCGGCGACCTGTCCCTGGTTCAGGGCACCAGCCTGGACGAAGAACCCGGCATCGGGGCCCTGACCATTCCCGGCTATCTCGATCAGCTTGGCGCGCGTTATGGCAGCCGCGAGGCGGTGGTTCTCAATGCCGGCGGCCGACGCCTGGCCTGGACCTTTGACGATTTGAGCGATAACGCAACGGAACTGGCGCGGGCGCTGATCGCGTGCGGCCTCGGCAAGCACGGCCGCGTCGGCATATTGATGACCAACCGGCCGGAATTCCTGGTCGCCCTGTTCGGGATAGCCATGGCCGGCGGCGTCGCCGTGGCCCTTTCCACCTTCTCCACGCCGCAGGAACTCGATCAGGTCGTGAGCGCATCGGAAATTTCGGTGCTGCTCTACGAGGAGCGTATTCTCAAGAAGGACTTCCGGCAGATGCTCGGCGCGCTCGACGCGGCCATTCTGCGCGGGGCGCCGGGCAAATTGGCGAGCGAGCGTTTCCCCTTCCTCTCCCGCCTGGTGGCACTCGGCGAGGTGGAAGGCGACATTATGGGCGCCCCGGTGGAGCCCGCGGGCGCGATCGAGACGTGGGAAATGTTCCTGTCCCATGCGCAAGGATTGGCGCCTTCCATCGTCGCCGCGAGGTCGGCGCGGGTCGCGCCCGGCGACCCCGGTGGAATTTTCTTCTCCTCCGGTACAACCAGCATGCCGAAAGGTATCGTGCATGAGCAGCGCGCTTTCGCCATCCAATGGTGGCGCTGGCCACGCGTTTTCGGCATGGCCGAACCGGTGCGAAGCTGGACAGGCAACGGATTCTTCTGGTCCGGAAATGTCAGCATGGTGGTGGGAACAGCGTTTTCCACCGGTGGCGCCGTCATCCTCCAGCGCTATTTCGACGAAGCGGAAGCGCTGCGCCTGATCGAGGCCGAACGCGTTTCGTTCGCCAATGGACGCCCGCACCAATGGGCCAGGTTGCAGGCTGCACCAAATTGGAACGATGTGGACTTGTCAAGCTTGAAATATGTACCCCGCGGCGAACTGCTCTTCGAGCACAACACGGTAAATACCGAATGGCGCGTCCCGATGGCGTTCGGCACAACCGAAACCATGACGATCTGCACCTCCGCGGCCGGCGACGCAGCTTCATTGGCGGCGCCGGGATGTTGCGGAAAGCCTCTGCCCGGTAACACGCTCAAGATCGTCGATCCGCTGACCGGTGCGATCCTGCCACGCGGCGCGCGCGGCGAGATGTGCATCAAGGGGCCGACCTTGATGAGTGGCTATCTCGGCCGCACGCGGCAAGAATGTTTCGATACGGAAGGTTTCTACTGCACCGGCGACGGCGGCCACGTCGATGAAGCAGGCCGCTTTTTCTGGCAAGGCAGGCTGACCGACATGATCAAGACCGGCGGCGCAAACGTTTCGCCTGACGAAATCGATCTGGTCATCGCCGCCTACCCCGGCGTCAAACGCAGCCAGACCGTCGGCGTGCCCGACGATCTGCTGGGCGAAATGGTTGTCGCCTGCGTGGTGCCTGTAACCGGCGCCGAAATAGATGTTGCCGCGCTGACCACGCATCTCAAGGATCGCCTGGCCAGTTTCAAGGTGCCGCGTGCCGTGCTGATTTTTGGCGAGGAGGAATTCGCTGTGACGGGCAATGAGAAGATCAAGACAGCCGAGGTACGGACGCGCGCGGTCGAGAGATTGGCAGGTTAAGGACTTCTTTTTTGAAAAAAAGAAGCAAAAAACTTTTATCTGTTGCTCCCAATACCCGGTTTAACCGGGAAACACGGATGCTGTCCGAAACAGACAAAAGTTTTTTGCTTCTTTTTTTCAAAAAAGAAGTTCTTCCTTTTGTTTCCAAATCTCCACCTCAATCAAATCCCCAACAATCCGCACAGCAAAAACCTCAATCGGCTGCTTCGCCGGCGGGTTCTTCGCTTGCCCGGTCGCCAGATCGAAACGTGCGCCATGCGCCGGGCAAGCGATCCAGCCGGACTTCATCTTTCCGCATTCCAGTTTCTCGTCGGCGTGGGAGCATCGGTTGATAATTGCAAAAATCCGAGCGTTACTGTTACACAGGAGAACGGACCTGCCGTTCAGGGTCACTGCTTTAACCGAGCCGGCCGGAACCTCGTCCAGCCTCGCCGCGGCGGCGAATTGCTGCTCGCAATCTTCACGCATTGCCGTATTTTGGCGGCAACCGGCGTGCGGCGCAACGCGACGCCGACGCAAATGCGCACGGGTGCAAGCGTCTATGCCGGCACGGTCATTCCGATTGGCGCGCCTGTGCCGACAGTCAGGCGGAAAGACGCAAGCATCACCGGGGGAGCGCCTGCCATGGCGAGCCAAAATTATTATCAGCACGCCTATGTTACCACTGACTGGAAACGGGCAATGTCGGAGCTTTCGGCCCAGCACGACATTGGCGCGTGGATGCAGATGCAAGCTGCCGAATTCGATACCGGCCAGGATCGCCGCGCGATCTGCCATTTCGCACTGGCCTACAAGAATGACGTGCAATTTGAAATCATTCAACCGCTATCGGGCGATGACGGGGTTTATCGCATCGGATTGCCGGCCGATGGTTACGCCAAGCGCTTCCATCATCTCGGCCGCCATTTCGCCGCGCGATCCGAATTCGACCGCCACGTGGCGGCGGGCAAGGCGAACTGGCGCATGCCGATCGCCTGGGATACCATGGGGGGCACCTATGCCTATTTCGATGCGCGCGCAGACACCGGCCATTTCCTCGAATATTTCACCTTCCCGCCGGACTCGCATCTGGCTGCCGTGCCGCGCTTCTGAGTACCTCGCATGACGGAACCCGAAATCTTTGATGTCGTCGTGGTCGGCTCCGGCGCGGCCGGCGCGATGGCCGCGCTGCGCGCCAGCGACCAGGGCCTGTCCGTGCTGATCGTCGAAAAGGCGCAAAAATTCGGCGGCACCTCGGCAACGTCGGGCGGGGTCATGTGGATACCGAACCACAATCTGAATCACGAAGGTGACAGCCGCGCGCAGGCACTTGAATATCTCGGCTCACTCTGCACGGACGTCGGGCAGCACGACCGGCTCGAAGCCTATGTCGACCAGGCGCCGGAGATGCTGCGCTATCTGACCGCGACCGGCGTAAAGGTGATTGCCGCCAACTGGCCCGACTATTTCCCCGACAAACCCGGTGCGCGCGCCGATCGTTCGCTCATTTGCCCGACATTCGACGGGCGGGAACTCGGCGAACAACGCTATCCGCTCATGCGCGAACAGTATAATCGTTTCAAACTGTTCGGCCGCTATGCCATGGATCTCACCGAAACATTCACGCTCATGGCCCGCGCAAAAGGGTGGCGCAGCACAGCGGCCCGCATCCTCCGCCGCTATTGGACCGATTACGATACACGAAGGATCTCCCGCCGCGACCGCCGCTTTACGCAAGGCGCCGCCCTGATGGGCCAGATTTACAAACAGCTGTTCGGCCGCGGAATCGAACCGCGGTTGGACACCAGCCTCGAAAGCCTCTTGACCGAGACGAATGGCCGGGTAACCGGAATCGCAGTGAGCAATTTCGGCCGCACATACGAAATACACGCTCGGCATGGCGTGGTACTCGCGGCGGGCGGATTCGAATGGAACCAGGAATTGCGCGACAGGTTCTACAAGGTTCCGGGCCTGACCCGGCATTCCTCTACCCCCGAGGACGGAAACCGTGGTGAAGCCCTGATTGCCGGCGAGTCTATCGGCGCCTCGGTAGAACACACGGGCCAGGGCTGGTGGATTCCCACCATGAATTTGCCCGCGCCCGGCGCCTCCAATTTTCACGAAATCCATCAGGCCGCCTTCGATGTGGGCCGGCCGCACAGCGTTTGCGTAAACCGCAACGGTGTCCGCTTCGTGGACGAAGCGACCGGCTATGATAGTTTCGGCCAGGCCATGGTGGAGGATCAATTGAAGACAGGGGCGAACACGCCCTGCTGGCTGGTGTTCGACGCCACTTTTAGGAGCAAATTCAGCGCCGGCGGATTGATGCCGTCGATCGTCACGCCAGACCGGAAGATTCCCTCCGACTGGTGGGACCATTACGTCTTCCGTGCCGACACAATCGACGCACTGGCGGAGAAGATCAAGGTCCCACAAGATGCCCTTAAAGATACGGTTTCAAAGATGAATGAATATGCGCGGGTTGGAATCGATCCGGAATTTGGCCGCGGCGGCAATATATACGATCGGTTTTTTGGTGACGCGACGGTGTCGCCAAATCCATGTCTCGGCCCGATCGAGAAACCGCCGTTCTACGCCGTTCCGATTAATAACGGAGATCTCGGCACCAAGGGTGGGCTGCGCGCCGACGCGCGGGCGCGGGTTCTCGACAAGGATTGTGAGCCGATACCCAACCTCTATGCCGCGGGTAACTGCTCGGGCAATCCGTTCGGATCCATCTACCCCGGCGCGGGCGGCACGATCGGCCCCGCGCTCACATTTGGCTATGTGGCCGCGAACGATATCGCCGCGCGCGCCGGCAATCAGCGCGGCACCGCAACGCAGCAGGGGAATTGACGACCGTGAGCCACACCAGGATAGCGATCGTAACGGGCGCGGCGGGTGGCATTGGCGCCGGTATCGTTCGCAAATTCACCGAGCAGGGCGTCGCGGTCGTCGGCACCGGCCGCGACGGCGAAAAGCTGGAAGCGCTGCGTCGGATGCTCGGGGACAATGTCGAATTCTCTTTTATATCTGCGGACATCACGGCGAACGATGCGCCTGCCGCAATCGTGAATTACACGCTCGCAAAGCACGGCAGGGTCGATTATCTCGTCAACAACGCGGGCTCGGGCCAATGGGCGCCGGTGCACGCAACGCCGGATTCGATGCTCGACGACGTCATTGCCATTTCCATGCGCGCGCCGTTCCGCTTGTGCCGCGAAGTCATTCCTCACATGGGCAAGGGCGCTGCGATCTGCACAATTGGCTCCACATTCGGCATTCGCGGCGGCCTCGATGGCGGCGCCTATTGCATGGTTAAATCAGGCCTCACCGGCCTCACCCAAACAATCGCCGCGCAGTATGGCGAACAAGGCATTCGCGCCAACGTCGTAGCCCCCACCGTGGTTCGTACATCGATGACCGAAGCAGCGTGGAACGATCCGTCGTTCCAGCGCGTCAATCAAGGATTGACACCCTTTTATCGCGATTGCGAAGTTGATGACGTCGCCAATGCGGTGGTGTTTCTGTGTTCCGACAAGGGCGAGTTTATCAACGGTCAGGTGATCGCCGTAGACGGCGGCTGGTCGACGACCAAGGTGGTCAATTCGCGGTTTCGTCCGCACGATTAGGAAGTAAGTTCTTCTTTCTTGAAAAAAGGAAGCAAAAAACTTCTTTCTGTTTGATGGTTCAAGTCACCACACCGCGGGCAACAAGGTCGCGCAGTTCCTCCTGCGACAAGCCAAGCAGCTCGCAATATACATAGTCATTATGTTCACCCAGCAGCGGCGCCCCGCATTCAATGGCAGCTTCATCCGGTGTCATCCGCCAGCTTGGGCCCACCACCGGGCGTGTGCCACCATTCCCGTTGCGAACCATGCGATAGGCCTGGCGCTCCCACAACAATTCATCCGAAACGAGCGCAAGCGAACTCGCGCTCGGATACGCCGCGACGCCGGCCGCACGCAATTTCTCACCCAACGCAACCACGTCGTGGGCAAGGGTCAGTTTACCCAATATTGCGTCGAGCGCCGCGCAATGAGCAACGCGCGACTCGCATGTCGCAAAACGCGAATCTTCCGTCAATCCGGTCGCACCAAGTTCCCGTGCCAGAGCATTGAATTCACCATCCGATCCGCAGGCGATTGCGATCCAGCCATCTTCCTGGCAAGGATAGGCGCCGTGAGGTGCGAGCTCGGAATGAAAATTGCCGTCCGGCTGCGGGCTCTCACCGGTAAGATTGTAGGCGAACAGGCTGTCGCCGATCAGCGTGGACATGGTTTCGACGGCGGAGACATCAACAAATTGTCCTTCACCGGTGCGTTCTCGGTGATGCAATGCCGCGATCGCTGCGAAGGCCGCGGCAGCGCCGACGGTCGCGTCCCCATAACGAATATTCATGCCGCGCGGCACGTCGCGTTCTTCTCCAACAAGGTAGGTGAGGCCGCCGATTGCCGCAAAGCAGGGAGCGTACCCCGTCTGGTAGCCGAGCGGCCCGTCATTGCCGTACATCTTGATCGACACATGAATAATATCCGGCCGAATTTCCTGAAGATCATTATAACCGAGTTTCATCCGCTCCATCGCCCCGGGCCGGATATTGTCGATGACGATGTCGCATCGGGCGACCATGTCGCGCAGCCGCGCCAGGCCTTCTTCCGATTTCAGATTGACCTGAACACTCAAAATCTCGGTGTTGTGGCTCAGAAAATAAGGTGCGTGCTCGATATCGACGCCACCATAGGCGCGCATTTCATCGAGCGCGCCCGTGCTCTCCACCTTGATGACTTCGGCACCCAGCATGGCAAGCATTTTGCCGGCGTAAGGGCCGGCCCAAACCTTGGCGATTTCCAGCACGCGTATTCCGGCGAGCGGGCCGCCCCGATTGCGATAGCTCATAGGAATTAAGGATCCTCTTTTTTGAAGAAAAGAAGCAAAAACCTTTATCTATTTGGCACCTCCACCAAACAGACAAAAGTTTTTTGCTTCTTTTTTCAAAAAAGAAGAACTTCCTTCTCCCACTGCCATCATCCCGCCTCCCCCTCCAGCCGAACCGGCGAACCGCTCATGCGATAAGGCACGGTCGGATATTCCGCCTCACCCAGCCTCTGGAAATAACCACGATGCCGATATTGCGCATTATGTCGCAGATCCACCCCAGTATTGACCGGAACGATCGGCACGCTGAGTTTTTGCGCCTCGTCCGAAACATGAACCTTGTTCTGCCCGGCGATCCAGCCCGCGAACTCATTGCGAAAAACCTCTACCCGCTCAGGCGTGCAATAAAACTCCAGCCAATCGGCCGGGAATTCGCGCGCCCATGCGGGATCGCCCATCAATGTGCGCAGTCCGTTCCAATGCCCCCGGGTCGTCATGAATAAATACACATAGCCGTCGGCGCAGGGGAAGCACGCTGCCGGGCCGCCCATATCGTAACGTGTTGGCAGCGCGCTGGGTTCGTCGTCACCCGCCAGAATGCGTCCCAGCACAACGTCGGCGCGCGAAAGTTGTGTCTGCACCTCGGAAATGTCGATGAATTGCCCCAGGCCGGTTCGCCGTTTGCGCCACAGCGAGGCTCCCACCGCCATTGCCGCATCCAGCCCGGCCTCATAGGCGGGCAGAAAGCGTCCGGCGCCCTTCAGCGGTGGCGCGGCGGGCGATGCCGCACGGCGCGTATGGTAGGCCCACCCGCCCGCATTGCTGATATTGATGGGGTAGGCGCGCCGCCTGTCTTCCGGTGCGCCCTGGCCGAATGGCGTAATCACGCAATGAACAAGCGCGGGATAGGTCTTGGCCACGCCAGCGGAACCGAGCGCGTGCGCCGCGCACCAGCCTTCGTCATGATCGTCGATCAGCGCGTCGGCCCGCGCCAGCAATGTGGCTAGGCCCGCGCGTCCAGATTCCGTTTCGATATCCAACACGACCGACTTCTTGTTCGTATTCAGGTACGCAAAGACCGCGCTTTGTCCCTTCACATGCGGCCCCATTGCGCGAGTCGGCGCCCCACCCGGACGTTCTACTTTAATAACGTCAGCCGCGAAATCGGCGAGCAGCCGCGACGCATATTCCCCCACCACCCGTTCGGCGGTCTCGACAATCACGAACCCTGTAAACGCGCTCACAACGATTGCCCGTCATCGATCACGAAGGTCGCCCCGGTCACCGCCTGCGAACGATCCGAGGCGAGATAAAGCACCATGTCATTCAGCGAGCTTGCCGCCTGCATGCGGCGGCGCGGCAAGCCGGCGATCGCCGCTCCGCTGAGCTGCGAGCGATACCACGCATCGTTGATTTCGGTATGAATCCAACCGGGCTGAATAATATTGACGTTTATACCGAGCCGGATCCATTCGCGCGCGAACTGGCGTCCGAGATGCGCGATCGCAGCCTTGCTGGCGGCATACGCCGCATCGCCGACATGCGCCTGCTCCGCCGTGATCGATCCGATGAGAATGATACGCCCGTCCTCCCGCTCACGGCTGCCGCTCGCGATCAGCCGGCGCGCGGCCTCGCGCGCCACCAGGTATGTACCGATGAGATTCGTATCGATCACCTTGCGCACACCGGCCAGCGGAACCTCCGTCGAACGGCCTGGGCAAGCCGTGCCCGCGTTCGCAACGATCGAATTGACCGTGCCGAACCGCGCCTCGGCGCGGTCGAACGCTTCGATCACCGAAGTCTCGTCGGTAACATCCATGGCTACGGCCAGCGATTGTGCACCGGCATCGGCGAGCTCGCGCGCCAGCGCCTGCACGCGGTCCAGCCGCCGCGCGCCCAGCACAATGTTTGCCCCCGCCTCCGCGAACAGCCTGGCGAATCCCGCGCCCAAACCGGACGATGCGCCAGCGACCAGCGCCGTTCGGCCGGCAAGCGCTGCCATGCGATCTTCAGTCAGCGGCGCAACGTGTCGATATCGGGCCGATACGGCGCCATGGACATATACTTGTCCACCGCGCGTTCAAAATGACGCACGCGGATTTCCTGATAATTGCCAAGCGTCAAGCCGCCCTTCGCGCTCGCTTCCACACCCTCCTGCTGCGCGTGGAGATTGTCCGTGTCCTGATCGAGGATCCTCCCAAAGCCCGGGTCCATCCCCTCGGCTTCGGTAAAACTCTGTGCGTCGGTCAGCACCACGATGTCGGCCGGCGCCGGCCGTTCCCCTGGCACCGGCACCGGCCGCAGGAACATCACTTCGAAGATGCAGCGCCGGTGGTCCTTCGGGTCCGGCCGGAACCGATACACCATCGGCAGCGAAATGCCGGGAAAAAGATATGTGTTCGGAAAGATCGTGTAGGAGAAGCAATCGAGCATTTCGCTGTCGGAAACGCGGGAGAGATCGGTTTTCGTTGCCTGCTCGAACATGGCGCGGAACAGGTCGGCCATCACCTGCCGCGCGGTGCCGTCGCCCACGCGCGGCCGATCCGCATCCAGCATCGTGCCGTCGCCCACCGTGAACTGGTCCAGCACGTCCTGCTCGGTGTATTGGCCCGCCAGGTGCGGACTGCACACCCCCAGCAGCGAAATGAAGCGGTTCACATGATCGCCGTATATATCGTATTGCGAGTTGGCATCGGCATTGGAAACCGCCACCTGCGGGTGCGTTTCGATAACGTGATAGGCCTCCAGGAAAGCCTCCACCGTCAGCTTCCAGTTGGCCGGGAAGCTTTTTTGCACATGCAGGTGGATATAACGGCGTTCCAGCGCCCATGCTTGCATATGCGCCAGCGCTTCCGGGCCCAGATAGTCCACCAGCTCCGGTGCGTCCGGGTCCATATTGATCCACACAAAGCCGCCCAGAATGGCAACGCGGGCTTGCGGCAATGAAAATTCGCGAGGATCGACGTGCGGAAAATCCCATTGGCACGTGATATTCCTGTTCGTCCCGTCCAGGTTCCAGCTCCAGCCATGGAACGGGCATTTGAATTCGGAGGCGCATCCTTCCGTACCGGAAGCACGCAGTTTGGTGCCGCGGTGCAGGCACGCATTGAAATAGGCGCGGATATCGTCCTGCGCCACCCGCGTGACGATGAAGCTGTAGGCGCCAATGTCATAAACGTAATAGTCGCCGACGTTGGGAACATGCTCCTCGCGGCAGGCGAATTGCCAGGTGCGTGTCCACAGCTTGCGATATTCGTCCCTGGCGAATTCCGGATCGGTATAGCGGCGCGTATCGATGTCCGCGCTGCCGAGGAATGCGTAACTTTCCGAGCGCACCCAGTCTGGCGCCTGCACCTTGTCGCGCGCAATAATGTCCTGTGCGCTGTCGGCCGGGCAACGCGCCAGGCCGGGCGCCAGCTTGCCGATTTCGATATTCATCAAGCGGATCCCCTCATGCGAATGCGTGGGTGTCGGCCGGCACGGCCCCGCGCCGTTCGTGGCCTTCGCCATGCACGCCATCGTCCAGAATGTTCTTGTGAAATTGGCCATCTTTCATGATAAGTACAAGTTTCCTCGTATCGGTCAGGATGCGCGGATCGGCGAGCGGATCGCCGTCGACCAGAATCATGTCGGCGAGCATGCCCGGCTGCAGCGTGCCGAGATCCCCGCCGCAATCCCCTCTCGGCGCGCGCATCGCCCAGCCGCCGTTCCTCGTTGCGCAAACCAGTGCATCGGCCGGTGTATAGCCGTAATAATCGATGAAGAATTCAATGTCGCGCGCCTGTGTGCCCTGCGCGCTCCAGCGAAAACCATAATCGCCGCCGATTACATGGCGCACGCCGCGCTTGCGCAACGCCGTATGCGTCCGCACCGATTCCTCCAGCAGCCGCGGAATACCCATATACAAGCCGATTTCAGGCGTGAGTCCGCTCGACGCGGCCTCGCCCTTGACAATCTGATGAAATAACGCAACGGTCGGCGCAACAACGATGCGGTCCTTCGCATCCTCCATCAAATCGAGCAGTTCCGCGTCCGAATGCTCGCAATGAAACAACCCATCCACCCCCGCCTTCACACACATCTTCGTCCCCGCGATCGACCGCGTATGCGCGTTCACGCGCCGCCCGTACGCGTGGGCGGTGTCCACCGCCATCCTGATTTCCTCGAAACTCATCGTTGTCGTGTGGCTCGGCGTGTTCGGGTAGAACGGATCGCCCGACACATCGAGCTTGATGTTGTCGCACCCCTCGCGGCAGCATAGCCGCACCGCCTTGCGCATCTCCTCCGGCCCATCGACAATGATCGAGGGCCCGCGCCTGGGATTATGTTCCCGGCTCTCGTCGCCCATCCCGCCCGTCACGCTGATTTCCATCGAGCCGGCGCGAATCCGGGGCCCGGGCAGACGCCCCGCATCCACCTCGTTTCGCACCGCAACCGCCAGGCGCAACTTGGCTTCCGAGGCGCCATAAGCGCTGGTGAACCCGGCATCGATCAAGGCCTTCGCGCCGCGCGCCGCGGCGAAAACCTGCGCTTCCGGCGAAGGCGTGATAAGGTCCTCGGTGGCGGCGACATTCTCGAACGACAGGTGCGCATGTCCCTCGGTCATGCCGGGCATCAGAAAGCGGCCGCCGGCGTCCAGCACCCTGTCGTGCGCGCCGTCCGTGCGCGCCCCGGCGCGCGACACCCAAGCGATGCGGCTGCCGTCCACCACCAGGTCGCCGGCGAACGGCGCGGCGCCGGTGCCGTCGAAGATGCGGGCATTTCGGATCAGCGTGGTCGCCATGGCAAAGCCCATCCCTCCGGCCGCGCCGCCCCATCCGCCGGACAGAAGCCAACACCGGCGTGAAGGCTACCGTGCCGGTCCCGCGCTTCAAATGACTGAGGCTGCATGGCATGTGATCCAAGACGGCGTTTACGCTAGGATGGACCTCGCACCCGGCAGCGCCGGCGTGCCGCTGCGGACAAGGCGGCGGTTTGCGCGGGTCATGGCGGCGCGCCACCGGGTTTTTCACTATGCCGCGCGTTCGTCATCGCGGCCGGCACCGCGTCCCGGCCGATATGGTTGCACGAAGGGAATGAAATATGGCATCTTCTGCCGGCGAAATGGCACCAGCCGCGCGCACGTGCCCGGCGACGGAGGAGGAGCGGCGGCTGATCGCCCACGCCACGTTGCTGGACCCCACCGTCCACGCCCGGCCCCGCACATTCTACGATGCGATGCGCAAGCTCGATCCCGTCCATTACGATGAACAGCTGGACATGTATCTGGTCTCCCGTTTCGAGGACATTCAGACAATCCAGCAGGACCCCATCACCTTTTCGGTCAACAAAGGCTACCACAACCAGCAGGCGAAAGGCTTTGCCGCCGAGTTCCGCGAAATTCTCGAGCGCGACGGCGGCGGCTATTTCCCCGATGCGATCATGTCGGACCCGCCCTACCACACGCGCATCCGCAAGCTGATGGAAAATGCCTTCACCGCCCACCGCGTGCGCGAACTGGAACCGCGTATCGAAGCCGTGGTCGCAGCGCTGATCGATGCGATCGCGGACAAGGGAACCATGGACGCGATGCGCGACTTCGCCATACCGTTAACGACCCGCATCATCTGCGAGCAGCTCGGCCTCGACCTCGATATGAAGGACAATATCCAGCTCTGGTCCACCGCCGTCACCGCGCAGATCGGCCGCATGCAGGACGGCGCGGAAATGCGCGCCCACGCGCGGCAAATCTGCAACTTGCAGCAATATCTCATCGCCAAGATGAAAGCACGGCAGGCAGCGCCCAGGGAGGACATGATTTCCGACATCGTCCATGCCAAGGATGGCGATGGCGATGGCGATGGCGAAGGCGCCATGCTGACCTTTGCCGAAGCGCTGTCGCTGATCCGCGCGCTGCTCGTCGCCGGCAACGAAACCACGGCGACCGCGCTGGGAAATCTCGTCTACATCCTCTGCACCGAACCGGATATCGCCAGGCTGCTGCACGCCTCCGCCGACGACGACAGGCTGCTCAACCGTTTCGTGGAGGAATTGCTGCGCATCGAGCCGCCGGTCCGCGCGCTCTCGCGCATGACCACGCGCGCGGTCGAACTTGGCGGCAAATATCTGCCCGAAGGCGCGCATCTCTTGCTGATGTATGCGTCGGCCAACGACCAGCCGGATATCTTTCCCTGCCCCCGCCACTTCGACCTGCAACGCAAGAATATCGTCCGCCATGTGTCGTTCGGCGGCGGCGTGCATCGCTGCGTCGGCGCCGCCCTGGCGCGCATGGAAATCAAGGTCGCCGCGCGCGCCCTGGTGCGCCGGTTCGACAATTTCCGGCTCGCCGTCGCGGCCGATGAGCTGCGCTACCTTCCCACCGTCGCCACCCGCACGCTGGAGCGGCTGCCTATCATGTTCGACCAACGGGCCTGACGCATGGCGGGTGAACTGCAAGGCCAGGTCGCCGTTGTTACCGGCGGCGCGGGCGGCATCGGCAAGGCCACGGTGGAGCTGTTCGCGCGCGAAGGCGCCAGGATCGTCATTGCCGACATAAACGACAATGCCGGCCAGGCGCTTGCCGACAGGCTCGGCGGCGCCGCGCGCTATCAGCACACGGACGTATCGGACCGAGAACAGATCGATGCGCTGATCGATCGCGCGGTAGCCGATTTCGGCGGTGTAGACATCATGTTCAACAATGCCGGCATCGCCTGCGCCGCCTTCCCGCATTTTCTCGACGACACGCTCGAGGATTTCCAGCGGGTGATCGCGGTGAATTTGTTCGGCCCCATGGCCGGCACCCAGGCGGCCGCGCGGCGCATGCGCGCGCAAGGCGCCGGCGGCGTCATCCTCAACAACGCATCGATCGCCGGCCTGCGCGCCGGCCAGGCCATGATGACCTACCGCGCCTCCAAGGCAGCGCTCATTCATTTCAGCAAATCGGTTGCCATCGATCTCGCGCAATACGGCATTCGCGTCAATTGCCTGGTGCCCGGCCACATCCGCACACCGCTCAGCGCCTTCGAGGCCAAAGGCGCCCCCGCCGAAACCGCGCAGCGCCTGGAACAGGCGATCGACACCGTCTACCTCTCCAACCAACCCCTCAAGCGCCGCGGCCTGCCGGAGGATGTCGCGGAAGCGGCCCTGTTCCTCGCCGGCAACCGGGCCCGCCAGATCACCGGCATCGCCCTGCCCATCGAAGCCGGCGTCACCGCCGGCGACCCGGTCAATCACCTGCAAGACATTCTCGCTGCCAGGTTACGCGTGCTTGGCCCGTCGGGGTAGGAAAGCAGTTCTTTTCTGAAGAAAAGAACCAAAAGACTTTTACTCTTTACGCCCCCCCACATCCCCGCTGCCCCATTCCCTCCGAATTAATCCTTTCCACCGATAATGCCGCGCGAACGGCGGCAGGATCGCTCCTTCACATGCGCGTAGAACACCTCGATTGGGACGGAACACGCGGCTGGCGGGTACAGCTCGGCGGATGCAACGCGGACCCTGTCAGCATCGTGCTGTATTTTGGCGAGCGGGCCTCGCCGATCACCCGTGCCGCCGCGGAGCTGCGGGCGATCTACCCTGGGGCCGCCATTCTGGGGTGCAGCACCGGCGGTCAGATCACCGGAACGGGCATTACCGAGACGGGCGTGACCGCCGCCGCGCTTTCGTTCGGTTCCACGCGTCATCGCCTGGTGCACCGCCGCATCGAGGAGGCGCAGGGCACGCCGTCGGAAGCCGCGCGCGCGCTCGGCAAATCGATCGGGGAGGCGCTGCGGGCGGACGATCTGGTGGGCATCTTCGTCCTGTCCGACGGATTGCGGGTGAACGGCAGCGCACTCGTGACGGGACTGGTGGATGCCGTCGGGTCGCGCGTCCCCGTATCCGGCGGTCTTGCGGGCGACGGCGCAAATTTCGGCCTCACCGTGGTCGGCGCCAACGAGGCACCCGCCGAAGGCTGCGTGGGCGGCCTTGGGTTCTATGGAACTTCCCTCCGCTTTGCCACCGGCACAGGCGGCGGTTGGGAGGTATTCGGGCCGCGCCGGCGGGTCACGAGCGCCGCCGGCAACCAGTTGCTGACGCTCGATGGCCAGCCGGCGCTGGCGCTGTACGAGCGCTATTTGGGTGACGAGGCGGCGTCGCTCCCGAGCTCCGGCTTACTGTTTCCGCTCCTGATCTGGCACCCCGATCAGCCGGCCACCGCGGTCGTCCGCACCTTGCTGGGCATCGACCGTACCACCAACGCCCTGATTTTCGCCGGCGACATGCCGCTTGGCTGGCACGCCCAGTTGATGCGGGGCACGATCGATGGCCTGTGCGACGGTGCCCGCGACGCCGCGCAGCAGGCGCGCGACAATCTGGGCGCGGGCCTTTGCGGCGACACGCTCGCCATCATGGTCAGCTGCATCGGCCGCCGGCTGTTGATGGGCCAACGGACCATGGACGATATCGAGGCCGCCGATGAGGCGTTGCCGCCGGGCGCGATACGGCTCGGCTTCTTTTCGTACGGCGAAATCGCGCCTGACAGCGCCTCGGGTCTTTGCAAATTGCACAACCAGACCATGACCGTGACGCTGCTCGCCGAATCGGCCGCATGACAGGGCAGGTTCATCACCTCCTGGCCCGCCAGATGCAGGCCGCCTGTGCCGATAGGGGCGCGGCGCCATCCGAGATATCGAAGCTGCTGGAACTGGTCAGTTCCGCCTACGAAGCGGCCGACCAGGAACGGCGGCGCGCCGACCGCGCCTCGCGCCTGATGGCCGAGGAACTCGACGCGGTTGTCAGTTCGCTGCAGCGGCAAAACCTTCGCTTTGCCGCGGCGCTCGACAACATGTCGCACGGGATCTGCATGCTCGACGAGCACGGCAACCTGCTGGTCTGCAACAACCGGCTGGTTGAAATGTTCGGCCTGCAGGATCCAAAGCCCGGCACCCCGATGGAGGCTCTGCTCCGCGAGTCGCTGACGTTGCGTCATCCCTCCGACCCGCAGGCCGCTTCCCTCGTGCTGCGCAACCACGAACGCCTGGTCGCCGGCGCCACCCACGAAACCTTGTTCCAGGCCCTGCCCGACGGAAGAACCCTGTGCGTCACGCACGCGCCGATGGATGACGGCGGGTGTGTCCAGACATTCGAGGATATCACCGCACGCCTGGCGGCCGAACAGCAGGCGCACAAACTCGCGCTGCATGATGCCCTGACCGGCCTGCCCAATCGCACGCTGTTCCGCGAGCGGATGGAGACCGCGGTAA
>CAJCIS010000197.1 GCA_903970435.1 Acidobacteriota bacterium
CGCCGGTCGGGGGTCCAGGGGGTGAAACCCCCTGGCCTTCTTCGAAGAGTCAGTATCAAAGCGGATTGCATTATACCAACCGGCTTGATGTTGACCCTCGCGTTTCGCCTTCGGCGACCGGGGGATTTGCCCCCCGCCTTCACGGAAAAACCAAGGCGTGGCTGGGTTGCCAGGCGATGGCCACGGTTTGGCCAACCACCAGGCCGCGTGTGCCGGCGGCCGCGGGACGCTTGACGACGAGTTCCGCACCCGAACCTACCAATAAGCGCAGCCGGATCTGCTCGCCAAGGTGCAGCACCTCGAGCAGCGTCGCGTCCAGGGCGTCGCCGCCCATGTCGGCCGCGCGGATGGGGGCGACCGCCACCCGCTCGGGACGCAGCGCAAACAGGCACGCGTGGCGCGGGAGCAGGCCGGGGGCGGCCTGCGCCTCCACCGTCGGGCCGCATTCCAGGCTGATGCTGGCGACGCCGTCCGCATCGATGCCGTTGACGCGGCCGGCAAGCAAATTGGTCTCGCCCGCGGCCAGAGCGGCGACCGCGGAAGACGGGCGGTCGTAGAGCGATGCCGGCGCCGCGACTTGCTCCAGTTTGCCGTGGTGCAGCACCGCGACCTGGTCGCCGAGCACCAGCGCGTCGGCCGCGACACGGGTGGCCAGAACGGTGGTGGTACCGAGCACCAGGTGAAGACGGCGCAGCGCGGCCACGATGGCGGGCCTCGTTTCGGCAGGCTGGTCGCTGAGCGGCTCGTCGAGCAGCAGCAGACGCGGACCGAACACGGTGGCGCGGGCGATGGCGGCGCGCTGGCGTTCGGCCGGGCTCGCCTGGTGCGGACGGCGCCCGGGATGTTCCAGCAGCACGCTGTCGAGCGCGCTGTCCACCAGGCGGGCGCGGTCACGCCGCCGCACGCCGCGCAGGCGCAGCGGATACGCAACGTTCTCCGCCAGCGACAGCGCGGGAAAAAGCGCATCCTCCTGCTGCACCAGGCCGAAGCCGCGCCGGTTTGTAGCCACGCGGCGCAGCGACGTGCCGTCGAACGTTACATAGCCACGATGCCTGGCAACCACGCCGGCCAGCACGGCGATGAGCGCGGATTTGCCGCTGCCCGGCGCGCCGATCACGGCCAGTAACGTTCCCGCCGCGACATCGAGCGAAATGTCGTCCAGTCTTCCCGGCCGCCCCGCCCGCGGCCTCGACGTGACGTTTGTAAGGCGAAGTCCCCCCTCAGCCACGGGTGCTTTTCCAGCCGTCTCGTTCGGTCCCCAGCATGCCGCAAGCACTGCCTGCCCCGGCGTGTCGTGGCAAGACTTTGCGGCACGGCACGCAGCGGCTACGCAGCCGAGGCAAAGGGGGAGCGCATGACCGAGAGCGTTGTTGCTGAAATCCGCGGCCGCGTCGGGCACCTGACCTTGAACCGGCCCGCTTCGCTGAACGCGTTGGACCTGCCGATGATCCGCGCACTGGCGGCGGCGCTGGGCGCGTGGCGCGACCGGCCGGACATTCACGCCGTGGTCATCGAAGGCGAGGGCCGCGCGTTCTGCGCCGGGGGCGACATCAGGGCGATCCGCGACGCGGCGCTGGCCGGTGACGCGGCCACGATCGAAGCGTTCTTCGGCGAGGAATATGCGCTGAACCGGCAGATCGCCGCCTATGCAAAACCCTATGTGGCGCTGATCGACGGCATCTGCATGGGCGGCGGCGTCGGCGTGTCGGTGCACGGCAGCAGCCGCGTCGTCACCGAGGCGGCCATGTTCGCCATGCCTGAAACCGGCATCGCGCTGTTTCCCGATGTGGGCACGAGCCATGTCCTGCCGCGCCTGCCGGGCGCGCTCGGCCTCTATCTGGGGCTGACCGGCACACGGCTGACCGGGGCGGACGCGGTTCACGCGGGACTTGCCACGCATTTCGTACCGCGGGCGCAATTGGGCGCCCTGTCGGCCGCGCTGGCCGAAGACGGGGTGGG
Organism: Acidobacteriota bacterium; assembly: GCA_903970435.1. Lineage (GTDB taxonomy): Bacteria > Pseudomonadota > Alphaproteobacteria > Acetobacterales > Acetobacteraceae > CAJCIS01. The sequence continues at coordinate 1,960 of CAJCIS010000197.1, forward strand.
CGCGCTGGCGGGGTTCGCGGCCGCCCTGCCGCCATTTTCACTGGCCGCCCACATGCCGGCGATCGGACGCTGTTTTTCGGCGCCCACGGTGCCGGAACTCCTCGCACGGCTGGATCACGAAGGGGAATGGGGCGAGACGACGCGCACCACGCTGCGCGCAATGTCGCCAAGCTCCATACTGTGGTCGTTCGGCCTGCTCCGCCGCGGCGCACACCGCGATCTGCCCGCCTGCCTGGACGCGGAATTGCGGCTGACCCGCTTCGTCACACGCCACCCCGATTTCGCCGAAGGCGTGCGCGCCATGATCATCGACAAGGACCGCACCCCGAAATGGACCCCCCCCGCGATCGAGGACGTGGACACCGCCGCTATCGAGGCGGCGCTTTCCTAGGGCGAAATGGTTTGAAAGTTTAGGAAGGAAGCCGGGGGCTCCGCTCCCTGGACCGGGCGGGGGGTTTCACCCCCCGCCAATCCCACCGGCGTCGCAAGTTGGCATTCAGCCAACTTGCGCCGCCGTGCGAACGCACGCGGCGCGTGACGGGGTCCAGGGGCAGAGCCCCGGCCTTCCTCCCTAGAGCGGCTTCAGTCTGACTGGAAAATCGGCACCCTCCGTCAGGCCGCTCTAGCTCTTTGTTTGAGCGAGCATTTTCATCAGCCCTCAGGCCGCCGGCTCGATAGGCACGATTCCAGTCAGGCTGATAATGCTCTAAACCTTCAAACCACCTCACCCCGGCCAGCGCCGCTCGGTTGCATCAGGGGTATTCCCAAACCATTTTGTCGGCGCCGGCGAGGATTTGCACGCGGGTGGCGCCGAGTTGGGCGCCGCGCGTCCTGAGAAGTTCGCGGCTGCGCTGCTGCATCTCCTCCAGGTTGGAGCCGAGCGCTTTTTGCACCTCGATTGATTTGAATCCGTCTGCCCCGGCCTTGCCCAGGTGTATCGAATACATGTCCATTGCGCTGAGAACCTCCGTGCCTGGAAATGGTATATGGGCTTTTGGCCGCCCAAACCAGGAATTTAGAGCCTTTTCAGCCTGACGGGAATCGCCGGATGGAGACCCCCGACCCGAGGCTGATACAAAGGCGCGGCAGACAACAACCCGGAGCGGCCCGGCGGGCAGCCGACGATTTTCCAGTCGGGCCGAGGCCGCTCCGGATTCCGATTTGGACTTCCTGGAACTACAGGAAATCGCGCAGCAGCGGGACCAGCGGCTTGTCGGCGGCGGGCATTTCGTATTCGGAAAGTTTCTGCGGCCGCACCCATGCGAGCGCCTGGCCCTCGAGCGGACGCACGAAGCCGTCCCACCGGCGGCACAGATACAGCGGCATGAGCAGGTGGAACGTTTCGTAGGCATGGCTGGCGAAGGTGAAGGGCGCCAGGCAGGCTTCGGTGACGTCGATGCCGAGTTCCTCGCGCAATTCGCGGATCAGCGCGGCCTCGGGCGTTTCGCCAGGTTTTACCTTGCCGCCCGGAAATTCCCATAGGCCGGCCATTTTCTTGCCTTCGGGGCGGCGCGCCAGCAGCACGCGCGTGTCCGTATCGATCAGCGCGCATGCGGCCACCAGCAGAAGCTTCTTGCCCCCGGCCATGCCGTGCGCCAGGCCTTCGGTTTCCACGGCGCCGAATATGTCCGCGCGCGAGGCTTGGAAAATCAATACGGGATGCGATCCGCCGCGCGCGAAGAAATCCTCCCTGCCTGCGCCCACCTCGCGAAACCCCAGGCGGCGCAGCACCGCGACACTGGCGGGATTATCCACCGCGACGCGCGCGCGCACGGTATCGATTTGCAGGTTCGCCAGTGCCCAGCGCGTGGCGCGGCCGGCCGCTTCCGAGGCGACACCGTGGCCCCAGTAGCGGCGGCCGACCCAGTAGCCGAGATCGGCCACGCGCGGCGTTTCGTCCAGCCGCAGGCCGATGCAGCCGATGACCATTTCGCGACCGTTCTCCTCGCCGGTAATCGCCAGGTGATAGGCGCTGCCGTCCTCCATCTGCGTCCCGGTGGAGGCGATCCATTCGTCGGTGAGTTCACGCGGATAGGGATATGGCAGGCGGCTCAACATGCGCACCACCTCCCATTCATTGACCAGGCGATGAATGGCTTCCGCGTCTTCGGGGCGGGGGGGACGCAAGGTGAGGCGCTCGGTGCGCAGCGGGAAATCGGGCAACGCGACTTGCAACATGGGCCCAATCCGTCCGGAAGGAAGCAGTTCTTTTTTGAAAAAAAGAACCAAAAAACTTTTGATTGTTAGCTGCGGTAGCTGCCGTTGATGTCGATGTAGCCATGCGTGAGGTCGCAGGTCCAGGCAATGCCGCTTCCGACACCGAGCCCCAGGTCGATTTCGATCCTGATGTCGCTTCCTTGCATATGCGCCACGACTGGCGCCTCGTCATAGCCGGGAACGACACCGCCGCGGCGCGCCATCCATATGCCGCCGACGGCGACCGACAAAAGATCACGATCCGCCGGTTCGCCCGCCTTGCCGACCGCCATGACAATGCGGCCCCAATTGGCGTCCTCGCCGGCGATGGCGGTTTTCACCAGGGGCGAATTCGCCACCGCCAGCGCCACGCGCCCGGCCGACGCGTCGTCCACCGCGCCGGTGACATCGATACGAATGAATTTCCGCGCGCCCTCGCCGTCGCGCACCACTTGCAGCGCCAGGTCGAGGAGCAACGAATTCAATGCGGTGGCAAAATCAGCCGGATCGGCGTCCGGCGGATTGCCGGCCAGGCCGGTGGCAAACAGCAGCACCGTATCGCTGGTGGACGTATCGGAATCGACCGTGGTTCGGTTGAAACTCCCCTGCACGCCGGCGCGCAGCATGGTTTGCAGGGACGCGGCCGGGAGCAAAGCGTCGGTGAAAACGAAGCACAGCATGGTGGCCATGTCGGGCGCGATCATGCCCGAGCCTTTCGCAAAGCCGCTGATCCGCACGGGGACGCCGCCGAGGGAGGCGGTGCGGGTGGCGCCCTTGGCGAAGGTATCGGTGGTCATGATGCCGTGCGCCGCGTCCGACCACGCGTCGGCGGCAAGCTTGGCGTGCAGCGCCGGCAGGGCGGCGGTGATACGGTGATAGGGCAGCATTTCGCCAATGACCCCGGTACTGGCGAGGAACACCTCGTGCGCGGCGCATCCGATGAGCGCGGCGGCTTGCCCGGCTGTGGCAGCCGTTGCCGCGCGTCCGGCAGCGCCGGTGAAGACGTTCGCGTTGCCTGCATTGACCACGAGCGCGCGCGCCTGGCCGCCGGAAAGCGCGGCGCGGCACCAGTCGACGGGGGCGCCCGGGCAGCGATTTTGGGTGAAGACGCCGGCGACAGTGGTGCCAGGGGCCAGTTCGGCCATAACGAGGTCGACGCGGCCTTGGTAGCGGATGCCGGCGGCGGCGGCGCCGAGGCGGACGCCGGCGATCGGGGGAAGGCGAGGCAGGGCGACTGCCAAAGGGCTCAACACCTTGTGTCCGTCCCATGCGTTAGGCGAGGTGAAAGACTTTTGCCCGTCCGGCTGCACAAAGCGTCGAGCCATGGCCGCGACGCACGGGATTGCACCAAAAGCAAAAGTCTTTTGGTTCTTTTCTTCAGAAAAGAACTGCTTTCTTAACGCTTTGCCTTAGCTCCAAGGGCGTCAAGCAATACGTGCTCCGCACGACGCCCCCGGGCCTTCGTGACGAACCTACGGCGCCGCCGGTGCCGCCGCG
>CAJCIS010000198.1 GCA_903970435.1 Acidobacteriota bacterium
CGCCGCTTGCTCTCCGCCTAGGGCTCCGCGCGAATCCAGAGCCGATCCTCGTACCCCTGCCCGTAAACGAAAAACGTAAACGAACGCGCGCACTCCTACGCGCACCGGAACTCCACGAGCGCCCCAGCGGACCCGTGATCCCGCCGCACCGCCACCACGCGCCCCACGCCATCCACATGGCCCGATACGATGTGGCCGCCAAGCTCGTCCCCCACCCGCAGGCTGCGTTCCAGATTGATCCGCACCCCCGGCGCCCAAATCCCAGGCGCCGTCCGCCCGATGCTCTCGGCGGACACGTCCACGGTGAAGAAATCCTCGCCCACGCCGGTCACCGTCAGGCAGCACCCCGAGCAAGCAATCGACGCGCCAACAGCAGTCCCCCCGTGCGCCGCCAGAAATTCCCGCGGCGCGCCGAGGGTCAGCCGCATGTCCCGCCCATCCCCGAGCGGCGAAGCATCGCGAACCTCGCCGAGCGCGGTAATGATGCCGGTGAACATGCGTCAGAGAACCCTGGTGAACTCCGCCAGCAGATCGGGTCCCACAGCGCGCTGCGCAACCCGCGTGAAATGTGCCATGTCGGCAAGCCGGCTCACGCCCATGCCCTGCACCGCGGGCCACCCGTCGCCGCCGATGATCCCGGGGGCGGTGAACCATGCCAGCCGGTCCACCAGGTCCGCCCGCAACAAGGCGGCGGCCAGGCGCGCGCCGCCCTCCGCCAGCACGCGCGTCAGGCCCGCCTGCCCAAGCGCCTCCAGGGCCGCCGTGGGTGCCACCCCCATGTCGTCGGCCGTCACTTCGATGCAGCGGACGCCGGCCGCCGATAAAGCCGCGGCCCGGTTAGGGTCCGCGCCGTCGCGATGCAGTATCCAGGTCGGCGCCTCTCCGGCCGTCGACACCACGCGCGACATCAGCGGCGTGCGCAGATGGCTGTCGGCGATCACCCGCACGCAGGGGCGGGACGTGAAGCCGGGCACCCGGCATGTCAGATCGGGGTCGTCCGCCAGCACCGTGCCGACGCCCACCAGCACCGCATCATGGCAACCGCGCATTGCGTGAGCGGTCTTGCGCGCGCTTGTGCTGGTAATCCATTGGCTCTCGCCCGATCCGGTCGCAATGCGTCCGTCCAGCGTCGCCGCCAGCTTCAAGGTCACCAGGGGCCGGCCGAGCCGCACGCGCGCGAAGAAGCCCGCCAGCGTCTCAGTGGCGGCGTCCTCCAACAAGCCGGTCGTCACGTCGATGCCGGCGTCGCGCAGCCTGGCGATGCCGGCGCCGTCGACCCGCGGATCGGGGTCGCCTGCCGCAATCACCACGTGGGCAACACCGGCGGCGATCAGCGCGTCCGCACAAGGCGGCGTTTGTCCGTAATGGCTGCACGGCTCAAGCGTTACATAGGCCGTGGCGCCCCGCGCCGCCTCGCCCGCCATGGCCAGCGCCTGAACCTCCGCATGCGGCCGCCCCCCAGGCCCCGTGACACCCTGGGCGACGATCGCGCCGTCGCGCACGATCACGCACCCGACCGCCGGGTTGGGCCACGTCGTGCCCAACGCCCGCCGTCCGAGCGCGATCGCCGCGCGCATAAACCTCTCCTGCATGGTCAGTCGCCAGTCGCCAGTTGTCAGTTGCCAGTTGTCAGTTGTCAGTTGCCAGTCTTAGCCCCTGGCGGCGTTACCTGACGACTGACGACTGACGACTGGAAACCGGTCGCCAGTCGCCAGTTGTCAGTTGCCAGTCTTAGCCCCTGGCGGCGTTACCTGACGACTGACGACTGACGACTGACGACTGACTCCTAGGTCAGCTGCAGCGCCGAGTGGGAGAGCAGGTCGTTCATCGTCACGCTGGTATTCAGCAGGGTCGCCTCCAGCGTGCCTCCGTGGCCCGATCCGTGAGGATCGAACCAAATCTGCGTGTTGCCGCCGGTTTCCACCGTGCTGAAGTAATTCCCGATATTCGTCAGGTCCGCCTGAATGCTGGCGGCGGACAGAATATCCTTCACACTGATACCATCACCCGCCGCGAGCGAAAATCCCGCCAGGGTCGCCGCCGTCGCGTGGGCGGTAACGTTTTGCAGCACCGCGCCTTCGCCGCCCTGGGACCGGAACTGGAATGCTGAGCCCAGCGGCGCCGGCACCCAGGTGGGCGTCGGATCATAGCTCAGCGCATGCCCGGCCAGCAATTGGCTCAGCGTCAGCGACGTTCCTTCCAGCACCGCGAACGGCGTGCCGGCCAGCCCATGGCCGGTCACGTCCACCGATAGAATCGTGTTGCCGCCGCTGTCGGTTGCGGTAATGAACTGCGCAATGTCGGACAGGTTCGGCAACGCCAGCGTCTTGTTCAGAATGTTTGCCAATTCCAGATTGTCGCCGGCGCCCAGCGCAAAACCGCTGATCTGCTCCGGTCCGACACCGTTCTGGAGCTGACCCACCAACACTGTCTCCAGCCCGCCCGGCCGGATCGTGAACGGCGTGTCGAAGGTCGGCGCGATTGCCACCTGATCAGGCTCGTACACCATGCCGCCGTCCGCGACCAGTTGCGCAACGGTCGTCGTCACGCCCTGCAGGAACGCGAACGGTGTGCCCTGCAAGCCTTGCCCGGTCTGGTCGACATACAACATCGTGCCGCCGTTGACCGCCTGGCTGGTAATATACTGGGCCACATCGGAGAGGTCGTCGTGCGCCAGCGTCTTCTCCAGAATATCGTCCACGCCGATGAAATCGCCCGCCGCCGGGTTGAAATTGGCAAGTTGCTGCACGCCATTCTGCGGGCTCTGCAGGCACACGCCCTGATTGCCTTCGTCACGGTAGGTTATCGTGTTCTTGGTGCATCCCATCACCATCTCGACGGGATTTTGCTCGAGCGGCACACCCTGAACGCCGTACGTAATGGCCGAATTCGCCACCAGCTGGGCCATCGAAACACTCGTATTCAGCAGCACGGCTTCCAGTATGCCGCCATGTCCGGTACCCGCCGCGTTAAACCACACTTGCGTATTGGCGCCGCTCTGCACCGTGCTGAAGTAATTGCCGATCGACGCCATCGGCGGCATCAGGTTCGCGTTCCACAGGATATGCTGCACATTGATCGCGTCGCCGTTGGTCAGCGAGAAGTTCGAAAGCTGCCAAGCGCCCAGCTTGCTCGCGGAACCCGGCAGCAGCGCCGTTTCCGCACCCTCGAAACGATAGGCGAAATTCACATTGCCCCAGCCGACGCCGACCGTAACCTTCGTCGGGTCGAACGCCAGGGCATTGTCCGCCAGCAACTGGCTCAGCGTCAGCGTAACGCCTTGCAGCACCGCAAATGCCGTGCCCGCAAGTCCGTGCCCGGTCGGATCCAGCGACAATATGGTGTTCCCACCGGTGTTGGTAACGGTAATGTAATTTGCAATATCTGACAGGTCGGGCCGCGCCAGCGTGTCGTTCAGGATATTCGCCAGTTCCAGGATGCACGCATTGGTCGGGTCGAACCCGTTAATCACTTGCGGCCCGATGCCGGGCTCGATATTGCCGAGCGCAACCGTTTCCAATCCCGCGGCGCGCAACGTCAACGGCGTATCGAACGCCGGCGTCACCGTGATCGCGTCCGGCTGATACTTCATGCCGCCGTCCGCCACGAGCTGGGCGACACTCGTGCTGACGCCCTGCAACACCGCGAACGGCACGCCTTGCAGGCCATGGCCCGTCTTGTCGAAATACAGCGTGGTGCTGCCGTTCGTGACGACACTGGTAATGTAATTGGCCACATCCGACAGATCGACCTGCGCCTGGGTCAATTCGAGAATGTCGTCCACGCCGATGAAATCGCCGACAGCCACATTAAATCCGGCAAGCTGCTGCACACCATGTTCCGGGCTTTGCAGACACACGCCCTCATTGCCGCCACTTCGATAGGTTATGGTCACTTCGTCGCACCCCATGTGCATCAGCAGGGGCAACGGACCCGGTACAACAACGGAAGCGGTCGGCTGAATTGAGAGCTTGGTCATGTTTTACCCCACTTTAAGAGACCTTCGGCACAGGTTTTCCAAAGCGCCGATCTCGTCGCAGTATGCGGGGTGGGACTTAACGCAGGGTGAAGCGAATCACCCGCCAGGTTCGATTTTCGGATCGTCCATCTGACCCAGGAACGCTTCGAAATCCCGGGCCTCGCGAAAGTCGCGATACACGCTGGCGAAGCGGACATAAGCGACCTCGTCCACCTCCTTCAACGTGTCCATGACCAGCTCGCCGATCTGGCTGCTGGCAATATCGGTCTCGCCCGAAGCCTCCAACTGGCGCACCATTCCATTAACAATTCTGTCGATCCGGTCCTCGGCAATCGGCCGCTTGCGCAACGCCACGCGGATCGAACGCGACAGCTTTTCCGCATCGAACGGTACACGCCGCCCGTCGGCCTTCACCACCGACAACTCGCGCAATTGCACCCGCTCCACCGTGGTGAAGCGCTGGCCGCAACTGGTGCAAAAGCGCCGCCGCCGAATGGCTGCGCCATCCTCGGCAGGACGGCTGTCCTTCACCTGGGTGTCTTCATGGCCGCAAAACGGGCATCGCATTAGGGTACGTTAAGGCGCGGGCGGCTTAAAGGCTAGGGCAGTGGAGCAAGGAAGGAAGGCTTCTTTTTTGCAAAAAAGAAGCAAAAAACTTTTGCTATTTCGGGGACCAGGTGCCGGGGGACCAGCCGGTGATGTTGCCGTTTTCGTCGGTGGAGCCGCAACGGACTGGTTCGACATATTTGGCTCGAGCCCGTCCGGCAACACGATCTTCATCGAAAGGTGCATGCTCTCCTTCAGACACAAGTTGGACGGGTAGAAGCCGCGCTTCCAACCCGGAAGCGATTGCGAAACGAGGACATATTAAAATTGAGGCGTTGACACCTAAAAATTCACGCCCAGCGCACTTTTCTGCCCACGCCTAAGCCCGTCATGGAGCAAAGCGGAATGCGGGTTTCGCATGCCGCAAGCGAGGTCTCCCATTGTCGGAACAATCCAGCGCGGCCCGGCAGCACCAAACAAAAGCCAAAGTTGCTGCCCTGTCTGGATGACCGCCTTGTTACCTATGGATGCGCAAACAGCTTCGCCATCGGCGTGGCCGAGCAGGTATTCTGCAAGCACCCCAGCCCCAACGCGTCCTGGATCGTTGCCAACAGGCTGTAATGATTATACGCCGTGCCGTCCTGCAACGCGCGCGGTCCGGTACTGGTGATCACGATGGCCGCCACGTGGCCGCCGCCGCCGATATTGGTCGTACCCTCGTCCCACACGATGACGATCGCGCTGTGGCTGCCCGACCAGAATTTCGCCGACGTCAGTTGGGCCACGACGCCGGCGGCATATGTGTCGCCCGCGGCCACGAGTTGCGCATCGGTATCGTTCGTGCAGTCGCCGTAGCCGCCATGCATGTCATGACACTGGTCTGGCACAATGACGGCGAAATTCGGCAATGTGTGCTTGATATCCTTCGCCAGTTGCGTGATCGGCACTTCGCGGTCCAGCTCGATCTTGCTTGTATGCACAGCATCGAAATAGATCGGCCCGTTATGCTTTGAAGCATAGTAGCATTGGCTCGGGTAGCAGTTGCCCTTGAAGCCGGGATGCGGCAGGCCCTGGAAGTAGCCTTTCCACGCGAGGCCCGCGGTATCGATCTGGCTGGTCAGGTCGGGATCGTTCAGCTTGTGCGTTTGCCAGGGATTATCGTCCTGGATGCCAAAATAACTGCCGCCAACGAGGGCCACGTAATTCGGCGCACTCGGATGGGTGACGGAATCGTAGTTGGTGGCCAGTCCATATGTCGTCGCATAGGCGTTCAGGTTCGGCGCGTTGGTGTTGCCGATGATCTGATCGTATTCGTGATTCTCTTCCATGATGACAAATATATGATCATAGGGTGAAACGCTCCCGGCCTGCGCTGCCGTCGCGGCCAGCAGGAGGGGAACAGCGGCAATCCATGGCTTCATGAGGATGTCTCCGGGTAGCGTGCTGCGTTGCCGCGGCGAAGGAAGCCGTTCTTTTTTGAAGAGAAGGACCAAAAGACCTTTACGCTTGATGCAATCCCTAACCTATCCGCCACGGCACGAACGGTTGTGCCGGCGCAGGCGCAAAAGTCCTTTGGTTCTTGTCTTCAGAACAGAACATTCTTCCTTCTTGCCGCATTGATTTCATTAGATTTCTTCTCGGACGGACACTAAAAAACCACGGCAGGCGAACTTGGCCGGGCTTGGGCGCTTAAGGACGGGGGCACGGGCGCACATACGGCGTGCCCGGCAGTAAAGCGTTTCGTTCTCCAGGAATCAACACCCCCCCGCTCGAGGTCAGCATCGACATGCCGTTTAGGGTCCAGGTTGGTCCGCCGCAGATCGCCATCCACCAGGGACAGACCGTCCTGATTTCCGAACTGGACGGCCAGATCGCATGGCCCAGCGAAAGAGGCCTCTATTTTCGCGACACGCGGGTGATGAGCGCATGGGCGATCTATGCCAACGGCGTGCCCTGGTGTCTGTTGAATGGCGGATCGATCGCCTATTACGCGTCACGCGTATTCCTCACCAACGCCGTTTTTCTGACCCAGGACGGCGAGATCGCCGCGCGCACCCTGTCGCTCGTCATCAGTCGCGAAATCGACGGCGGCATGCACGAGGATCTGGACATCACGAACTACGGGATGCGTCCGGTGCGTTTCAACCTCGAACTGGCGCCGCGCTGCGATTTTGCCGATGTGTTCGAGGTCAAGTCCGACAAGATCGTCCGGCGCGGCAGAATCACCACGCACTGGGACCCGGAACAGCAAGTCCTCGCCAATACCTATCGAAACGACGATTTTCTGCGCGCGGTGAGCATCACCGCGATCCACGCCGAAGCGGTGTATGCCAATGGCCGCATGAGCTTCGACATCGACCTCGCACCCGGCGCCGCCTGGCATTGCTGCCTGCATTACGATCTTGCCGACGGTGCCGAACAGATCATGTCGCCGCCGGATTGCGTCGCCCACGATGCCGACAGCCGCCACGCCGAGAACCTGCGCGATTGGCGCAAGCGCGTCATGAAAATCGAAACCTCGAACGAAGAATTCTACCGCTTCTTCCACCAGGCCGTGGACGACATGGCGGCGCTGCGCCTGCCAAGTGGCGAGGGTGATCACATGACCTTCATGCCAGCCGCCGGCCTGCCCTGGTTCATGGCGCCATTCGGGCGCGACAGCCTGATTGTTTCGCTCCAGAATCTGACGATCTACCCCGAGTTCGCAACAACCACGCTGGATGTGCTGGGCAGCCTGCAGGCAACGGTGCGCGACGACTACCGCGACGCCGAGCCTGGCAAGATCATGCACGAGTTGCGGCGGGGTGAACTGGCGCATTTCAAGCTGATCCCGCACACACCCTATTACGGAACGGCCGACGCCACGCCGCTCTGGCTCATCACATTGCACGCCGCATGGCGTGCTACCGGCGACCACGGGCTGCTGGAAAGGCACATCAAGACGGCCGAGGCCTGCCTGGCATGGATCGACACCGAGGGTGACCGCGACGGCGACGGCTTCCAGGAATATCAGACCCGCTCGCCGGCCGGTTACGAGAATATGGGCTGGAAGGACAGCGGCGACGCCGTCATGTATCCCGACGGCACGCGCGTGCGCGGCCCCAAGGCGCTCTGCGAGTTGCAAGGCTATGTCTATGATGCCTGGCTGCGCATGGCGACAATCTATGGCGCGCGCGGTGACGCGCCGCGCGCCGCGCATTTGCGCGACCGCGCAAAGCGCCTGTTCGACCAATTTAACGAAGCGTTCTGGGACGAGGCGACCGGCTATTACGCCTACGCGCTCGACGGCGACAAGAAACAGGTGCTCACAGTCGCGTCCAATCCGGGCCATTGCCTGTGGTCCGGGATTGTGCCGCCTGACCGCGCGGCGCGCGTCGTGGCCCGCCTCGTGGCGCCCGACATGTGGTCAGGCTGGGGCATCCGCACCCTGTCGGCCGACCATGTGTCGTTCAATCCGTACGCGTACCAGCTCGGCGCGGTATGGCCGCACGACAATTCCATCATTGCCCTCGGCTTCAAACGGTACGGTTTTCGTGACGAGGCCGCGCGGGTGGCGCGCGACATCAGCGGTGCCGCCGCCCACTTCCAGGGCAATCAGGTCCCGGAACTGTACGCCGGCATTCAGAAGGACGGCACCAATTTCCCGGTGCAATATCTCGGCGCCAACGTGCCGCAAGCCTGGGCTGCCGGGTCGGCCTTCGTTCTGCTGCAAGCGGTGCTGGGCCTGATCCCCGATGCCACAAGCGGAACCGCTTTCGTCGACCCGATGCTGCCCGCCTGGCTGCCCAACCTGACAATCCGGGATTGGGCGGTCGGCGCACAAAATTTCTCAATTCGCTTCTGGCGAGACGGCGACACGACGCTTCACGAGGTGCTCGCCGGCGATCCGTCCATGGTCAAGCGCCGCGCCTTCGGCGATGCGTGGAACGACGACGACGCCTAGCCGGCATCTTGGCTTCGCTTACGGAGGCGGACCGAGATTGACCTGCCGCGGCGATGTCGCGGCACCCGTCACCGCCCCGACGCCGCCGCCGATGACCGCGCCGCCCACCACGCCCACCGGGCCGCCCACAAGACCGACCGCCGCACCCGTCGCCGCGCCCGCGCCGGCGCCACCCTCCACACGCCCCGGCTCACTGCTGCCGCATCCGGCAACAACCGCCAGCGCGCCGAGCGCCGCAAACCTCGCAATTGCACGCATGATACTTGCCTCTTCCCCTGTGCTGGACATCACGTCCGCCATAACGATCAGGAATATGTAAGGTTCCGCATCGCGTACTTGGCAGGTAGGAGGCAGACTTCCTTTTGAAAAAAGAAGCAAAAACTTTGCTCTTCAGAGCATTTTCAGCCTGACTGGAATCGCCCGATGGAGACGCCCAAATTGAGGCTGATACAAAGGCTCGGCAGACAACAACCCAGAGCGGCCGGGCGGGCACAAGACGATTTTCCAGTCGGGCTGAGGCCGCTTTAGAAGGCCGCCAATCCCGTAATGGCGCGTCCCAGGATCAAGGCGTGGATGTCGTGCGTTCCCTCGTAGGTGTTGACGGTTTCCAGGTTGGCGGCGTGACGGATGACGTGGAATTCAGCGGAAATACCGTTACCGCCATGCATGTCACGGGCCACCCTGGCGATGTCCAGCGCCTTGCCGCAATTGTTGCGCTTGATTAGCGAAATCATGTCCGGCACCATTTCGCCCGCCTCGAACAGCCGGCCGACGCGCAGCGCGGCCTGCAGCCCCAAGGCGATTTCGGTGGCCATATCGGCAAGTTTCTTCTGTATCAGCTGGGTTGCCGCCAACGGACGCCCGAACTGCTTGCGGTCCAGCGTGTAAGCCCGCGCCGCCGTGAAACATGCTTCGGCCGCTCCCATCGTGCCCCACGCAATGCCATAACGCGCACGGTTCAGGCAGCCGAACGGACCCTTCAGCCCAGACACGTTCGGCAGCAGGTTTTCCTCCGGAATCTCCACGTTCTGCAGCACAATCTCGCCGGTGATGGACGCCCGCAGCGACAGCTTCTTTGCAATCTTCGGGGTGGAAAACCCCGCTGTCCCGCGCTCCACCAGAAAGCCCCGAATGGCGCCGCCGTGCGCCGACGACTTCGCCCAAACCACCGCCACATCGGCGATCGGGCTGTTGGTGATCCACATTTTCGCGCCATTGAGGCGGTAGCCGCCATCGATCGGTTCCGCCTTCGTGCGCATGCCGCTGGGGTCCGAGCCGGCATCCGGCTCGGTCAGGCCGAAGCAGCCAACCCATTCGCCGGTCGCCAGAAGCGGCAAATATTTCCGCCGCTGCGCCTCGCTGCCATATGCATGGATCGGGTGCATCACCAGGCTGGACTGCACGCTCATGGCGCTGCGATAGCCGGAATCCACGCGCTCCACCTCGCGCGCCACCAGGCCGTAGCTGACATAGCCAAGTCCGGCGCCCCCATAAGCGGCGGGTATGGTGGCGCCGAGCAGGCCCAGCGCGCCCATTTCAGTCATGATGTCGCGGTCGAACCGCTCATCGAGATAGGCGCTTGTGACCCGCGGCAGCAGCTTGCCCTGCGCATAGGAAGCCGCCGTGTCGCGCACCAGGCGCTCTTCCGCGGTGAGCTGCTCATCCAGCCGGAACGGGTCCTGCCAGTCGAACCCGGCCGCGACCGTCGCCTCGCGCGCCTGTCCCGCATTGTCGAAATCGGCCACTGTGCCCTCCCTGATCGACACTGGTGTCCGGTATGTGGCGTGTGTCGCGGCGCGGCAAGGGTGGTGGGAGCCTACTTGTCGACACGCTCCGCGGTGTAGCCGAGGTTCTTCAGCAGCGCCTGCACGCCGGTCCCCCCGCATAGATGCGCCGCTCCCAGCGCCACGAAGCTCGTCCCGCTATTTTGCAGCAGCGTCACCACCGCATTGGCGAACTGCTCGTCGCGGCGGACGATCACGTCGTCGAAATACCGCTCGTCGCTCTGCGCCAGCCGCCGATTGGTGATATGGTCCAGCAACTCGTCCTGCCCGTCGAGCCACGCGACGACCAGCGGGTTCATCGTGCCGTTGGCCGACGGATAACCGTCGATTTCCATCTCAAGGGCGCGCACCTGCGCTTCAAGGGGCATGTCGGCCAGCACGGCGAATTGCGAGTCGGGCGATTCGAATGTGTGCGCCTGCCGATGATGCGCGTGGGCATACGCCAGCAAGTCCGCTTCCACGCCAAAGCCGCGGTGCGCACGGTGCATCGCCTCGCCGTTCAGCATCATCTGCGCCAGCCAGGGCTTGATGTGCCCATACTGGTCCACCCGCAGCCCGGCGCTGCTCATCTCCATTTCATACCGCGTGCGGTATTGCCGCGGCAGCAGGCTGCGCAAATTGCCCTGCTGACTGATGCCGTATCGGCTGATCAGGCGCGTGAGATATCGCAAGCTGCCGGTATCCGCCTCGGTCCAGATTTGCTGCGACTGGCTGAGCGCCCGGTCCACCATCGGGCTGCGCCAAACCACATTCGGCGGCAGGTTATGCACCGTTCCGAACAGATACACCGTCGCCGTCGAGCTACGCACCACCCACAGAGCCGGTGCCGCGGCAGCCGTCTGGCTCACCCCGGCAACCAGCACCCCAAGGGCGAGGGCACGCGTTGCAAAACGACGCAGGCGACCAGGCAGAGACATTGCCCCACTCTTTCCAGATACCCGGGCGATTTAATAACATCTCGCGCCAGCATCAACACAATTTTGTGGAACCCAGCAAAAAAGTCGCTGACGAGCGCGGATTGTCTATAAAGAGGCATTTTTCCTGGCGAAAAACAGTCAAATTGCGTGAAAAATATATTTTTGGAGACAATTTCTAAGCCGGTTGGCGATTGATGATCGACCGGCGCCCCCACACCAGCGTGGCCGACATCGCGTAGTTCCACACCACGCCAATGATCGCCCCGATCGCCGCGGCCGGCGTCGGGCCCGCGCCCCCGGCATGGTACAGGGCCCGCGCAATGCCGACATTGGCGACCGCGCCCACGCCGCAAACCACCATGAACAGGAACAGCCCCCGCCACATCCGGGCGCCCCGCAGCCGCTGGTCGCGGTAGGTGATGACGTTGTTGAGCTGGAAATTGGCCACCATCGCCGCCACCGTGCCCACCACCTGGGCGGTGTCGAAATCCAGTCCGGCCACGCTGCACGCCGCCAGCACCGCCAGGTTCACCAGCACGCCGAATCCGCCAACCAGCGCGAACGACAGAAACCGCAGCGGCACCACGCCGCCCAGCGCCTTGTCCAGCAGCAGCGCCGCGAATTGCAGCATCACGAGCGGCGACAGCTTGCTCTCGCCCTCGGTGCGCGGCCGAAATGTCGCCCCCACCTCG
Source organism: Acidobacteriota bacterium (assembly GCA_903970435.1). Taxonomy (GTDB): domain Bacteria; phylum Pseudomonadota; class Alphaproteobacteria; order Acetobacterales; family Acetobacteraceae; genus CAJCIS01. Next base: position 11,862 of record CAJCIS010000198.1, read on the forward strand.
CGCACCCGCGGCGTGCCGCGCCAGGACAGCAAAAGGTCCAGCAGGATCTTGAAACCCTGCCCGGTCAGCCGCGGCGTCAGCCGTTCGAAGACCGGCTGAGGCAGCATGAAGAACCCGCTCATCGGGTCGGTCAGGCGCACCGGCAGCAGCGTGGTGGCCAGCCGGATGGCGGTATCCGAAAGCCGATGGCGGAATGCGCTGGACAAGCCGGCCGCATCTCCCCCCTCGGCGAACCGGCTGGCCACGACGAAATCCGCCTCGCCGGCGCGCAATATGCCCAGCATCACCGGCAGCCGCGTCTCGTCATGCTGCAAATCGCCATCGATCACCCCGACATATTGGGCCGACGACGCCAGCGCCCCTTCGATCACGGCCGAAGCCAGGCCCCGCCGGCCGATCCGCCGGATGCAGCGAATGCGCGGGTCGAGCGCCGCCGCGGCGCGCACCGCATCCGCCGTGCCGTCCGGGCTGTCGTCGTCGACGAAGATCGCTTCCCAGGCGATGCCAGCCAGCGCCGCGTCCAGCCGCGCGATCATCGGCGCCACGTTGCCGCGCTCCTTGAAGCACGGCACCACCACGGTGAGTTCCGCCGGCAGCTGCGGGGTCATTCGCGTTTCAGCATGCGCCATGGCTCGTCTTGGGAGAGGCAACGCCATCGGGTAGCAGCGCCCCGCCCGATTCCCCAAGCCGGGTCCCCAAGCCGGGTCCCCCAAGCCGGGTCCCCAAGCCGTAGTGGGCCGGCGCCGCCCTAAACTGACCCACACCCCCCCAAGCTTCGCCGGGCACGCTTGTTTTCCTGGGGGCGATGCGTCATATGCCTCGCCGTCACCGTCCGCCCGACCCGGGCAGGCGGCGATAATTCACACGCGGGGTTCCTCCCCGGGGCAACGCGCCCCAGGTCCGGTGCCGCAAGGCGATCCCCGCGGAGGCTCAACCGGACGATCACGGAAGGATCACGCCCTCATGGCGATGCCCGATTTCTCGCTGCGTCAGCTCCTCGAAGCCGGCGTTCATTTTGGCCACCACACGCGCCGGTGGAACCCGCGTATGTCGCCGTACCTGTTTGGCGTGCGCAACCAGGTTCACATCATCGACCTCCAGCAGACCGTCCCGATGCTCGACCGCGCCCTGCGCGAAGTGCGCGACGTCACCGCCAAGGGCGGCCGCGTGCTGTTCGTCGGCACCAAACGCGCCGCGGCCGAACACGTCGCCGAAGCCGCCAAGCGCTGCGGCCAGTATTACGTCAACCACCGCTGGCTCGGCGGCATGCTGACCAACTGGAAAACCATCACCGGCTCCATCAAGCGCCTGCGCCAGATCGACGACATGCTCAGCGGCGACACCACGGGCCTCACCAAGAAAGAAGTGCTGGAACTCACCCGCGACCGCGACAAGCTGGAACGCAGCCTCGGCGGCATCAAGGAAATGGGCGGCCTGCCGGACATTCTGTTCATTATCGACACCAACAAGGAAAAGCTCGCGGTCGAGGAAGCCAACAAGCTCGGCATTCCCGTCGTCGCCGTGCTGGACAGCAATTCCGACCCCGAAGGCGTCAACTTCCCGATCCCCGGCAATGACGACGCCATTCGCGCCATTTCGCTCTACTGCGAACTGGTCAGCAGCGCCGTCCTCGATGGCATCAGCCAGGAACTCTCCTCCAGCGGCGCCGATCTGGGCGCCTCCGAGGAGATCCCTGCACCCGTTGCCGCGGCGGCTGAGCCGGAGCTTGCGCCGGTCGGGCATTAAGAAAGGAAGGCCAGGGGGCTCTGCCCCTTGGACCCAAGCTGGGGACACGTCCCCGGACCCCATTTTGTTTAGGAAAGTCAGGGGAGAGGGAGGCGGTCACCGAGGAGCTGGGTCTGGGTCGCTTGCCCCCCTCCCTCTCCCCTGACCTCCTTTAAGTAACAGGTTCTAAGGACTTGTCCTTAGCTTGGGTCCAGGGGGCAGAGCCCCTTGGCCTTCTTCTTACTGCACGACAGGAGACAAACCATGGCTGAGATCACCGCGACACTGGTGAAGGACCTGCGCGAGAAGACCGGCGCCGGAATGATGGACTGCAAACGCGCGCTCACGGAATCCGATGGCGACATCGAGGGCGCGGTTGATTGGCTGCGCAAGAAGGGTTTGTCCGCGGCGGCCAAGAAGAGCGGCCGCGTGGCGGCCGAGGGCTTGATTGGCGTGGCGTCGGCGCCGAATCGCGCCGCGATGGTCGAGGTGAACGCGGAGACGGATTTCGTCGCCCGCAATGAAAACTTCCAGGCGTTCGTCGAGACTGTTGCCCGGATCGCACTCGATGTCGGCGACGATATCGATGCGATCAAGGCCGCATCGTTCCCCGGCACCGGCCGCACGGTCGCCGAGGAAATGACCCACCTGGTGGCAACCATCGGCGAGAACATGTTGTTGCGCCGCGCGAGCGTGCTGCACGTGCAGTCCGGCGTGGTGGCAACCTATGTTCATTCCGCGTTGCGGCCAGGCCTCGGCAAGATCGGTGTCCTGGTGGCCATCGAGGCGCCGAGCGAGCTTGCGGGATTGGAAACATTAGGCCGCCAGATCGGTATGCACGTCGCCGCCGCGCGGCCGGATGCCCTCGACATCGATGCGGTGGACCCCGCGGCGCTGGAGCGTGAGCGCGCAGTACTGCGCGAGCAGGCCCGCGCCAGCGGCAAGCCGGACGCCATCATCGAAAAAATGGTCGAAGGCCGCGTCCGCAAATATTACGAGGAGGTGGTCCTTCTCGAGCAGGTCTGGGTGCACGACGGCGAAAACCGCGTCCGCGCCATCGTGCACAAAGCCGGCGCCAAGCTCACCGGCTTTTCCCGCTTCCAGTTGGGCGAAGGCGTCGATCGCGGTCCCCAGGGCGATTTCGCCGCCGAAGTCGCCGCTGTCGCGGGTGTGTAAAGAAGAAGAAGTATTTCTTTTTTGAAAAAAAGAAACAAAAAACTTTCCCGCTTATCAACCATCCAACACGGGCTTGTACAACGCATTGTTTTCGTGCATGATTCGTCCAGCGATGGAGGCGAGCGATGCGGGCGTTGATGAAGGGTATGACGGATGCCGAGTTCGAGCGGCAATATGGCACAGAAGCGCAGTGTTTTGCCGCATTGCTGGCAACGCGCCAGGCCGCGGGGATGGCGTGTCCGGCATGCGGGAACACACGAATTTATGTCTCGGGCCGCCGCATTGGCTGCACGTTGTGCAATCGGCGCTGGTCGGTGACGGCTGGCACCGTGATGGCCAGCACGAAGTTGCCGCTTGCCATCTGGTTTCGTGCCATGCACGCGATGACCTGCACCAAGCAAAGCATTTCCGCGGTGGAACTCGGCCGCCGGCTGGGGGTGAGCTATCCGACCGCCTGGTATCTCGAAAAACGCCTGCACCACGCGATGACCGAGCGGGAAGCCCGCTACGTTCTGGGCGCACCCGACGGCGATGGCGGTGCCGCGCCGGTGGTTGAGGCCGACGACGTCTATCTTGGCGGCGAGCGTAACCAAGGTTCCGGCCCGGCGGGCAAAACACCGGTGATCGCGGCGGCCGAACGGCACAAGAGCGGGCGAATGGGTCACGTCGCCATGAAAGTGGTTGGAAGTTTTTCTTCTAGTGCCGTCAAGGCGTTTGCCGATCAATGCATTGCCAAGACAGCGCATGTGCACACCGACGGGCTGCGCGCGTTCAACGCGTTGGGCGAGGCTGGGCGCAGTCACCAGGCCACCGCCACGGGCAGCAAACGCCCGCCACGCGAGCGCGGGGCGCCGTTCTTTATCGTCAACACCGCCATCGCCAACCTCAGCACCGCCATCAAGGCGACACACAAATCGATTTCGCCAAAACACGCCGACGACTATCTCGGCGCCTTTTGCTGGACCACGAACCGCAGACGCGCCATGACCGACATGGTGCCAGCGCTCTGCCGCGCCATAACGACATCGTCCCAACTGACCCGCCGATCCGTTTACGCCGCCGAGCCCGTGTCGCTTGGTTGATAAGCGGGAAAGTCTTTTGGTTCTTTTCTTCAGAAAAGAACTGCTTTCTTAACGCTTTGCCTTAGCTCCAAGGGCGTCAAGCAATACGTGCTCCGCACGACGCCCCCGGGCCTTCGTGACGAACCTACGGCGCCGCCGGTGCCGCCGCG
>CAJCIS010000199.1 GCA_903970435.1 Acidobacteriota bacterium
AACACTACTTCTAAATGAACCCGCCGTCATGACGAGGGTTTCATCGCAACGTCAGAGCAATGTTCGGTGCAGTGTCTTTAATGCCACGGCCGATCGGCCATTTGTCCCGCCGACACACGCGCTTTCTGGAGACGCCATGACCACCCAAACCCCGCCTCGCGCCCGCCGCCGTTTTGCCGCCCTGCTGCTGACTGGCAGCGCGCTGGCCATTTTTCCCGCCGTCGTACCCGCCGCGCACGCTCAGGAGGCCATTCAGCCGGGGCAGGTCAGCCACCCGCTTCCCGACTTCGTCAACCTCGTCAAACGGGTGAAGCCGGCGGTCGTCAGCATCACCAGCAAGATCGTCGAGGAGGAAAGCGGCGAGAATTTTGCGCAGCAGGGCGGCCAGAGCCCGTTCGGCGGCGGCCAGATGCCGTTCGCGCTGCCGTTCCCGTTTGCCCAGATGCAGCCGCATCCGCGTGCCATCGAGGCCCGCGGCTCCGGCTTCCTCATCGACAGCAACGGCACCATCGTCACCAACAACCACGTGGTGAAGAACGCCCGCTCGGTCAGCGTCACGCTCGACGACGGCACCACCCTGCCAGCCAAGGTCATTGGCCATGACGCGCGCAGCGACCTCGCGGTGCTGCGAGTCTCGGCCAGCCGCGCGCTGCCGTACATCAATCTCGGTGATTCCGACGATGCGCAGACCGGCAGTTGGGTGATTGCGGTCGGCAACCCGTTCGGCCTGGGCGGCACGGTCACCGCGGGCATTGTCTCGGCCCGCGGCCGCGACATCGGCGAGGGGCCGTACGACAATTTCATTCAGATCGACGCGCCGATCAATCAGGGCAATTCGGGCGGCCCGCTGCTGACCCAGGATGGCCGGGTGGTGGGCGTCAACACCGCCATCTTCTCGCCCAGCGGCGGCTCGGTCGGCATCGGCTTTGCCATTCCGTCCAACACCGTGAAGTCGGTGGTGGCCCAGCTGGAGAAATCGGGCCACGTCACCCGCGGCTTTATCGGCGTTTCGGCGCAGGCCGTGACGTCGGCCATGGCGGCGGCGCTGCATCTGCCGCAGAGCAGCTCGGACGATCGTGGCGCGCTGGTCGCCAGCGTCGAGCCGGATAGTCCCGCGAGCCGCGGCGGGGTACAGCCGGGCGACGTGATCGTGACAGTGAACGGCCACCATATCGGCAATGCGCGCGACCTGGCCGTCACGGTGAGTCAGATCCCGCCCGGCAATACCGCGTCGCTGGCCGTTCTGCGTGACGGCGGCACCAAGACGATCGACGTCGCTGTCGGCACATTGCCGGCCGACCAGGCGTCCGGCCGGGTCGGCGCCTCGCCGCAGGGCAGCCCGGCCCTGGGCGTCGGCCTGCAGGCGCTCACCCCCAGCCTGCGCCAGCAGCTCAGCATCCCCGACGGCGTTCAGGGCGCCGTCATTGCCGAGGTCAAGCAGGGCTCCACCGCGGACCAGGCGGGCCTGCAAGCCGGCGACGTCATCGTCGGCGTTGGCGACAAGACGGTGTCCAGCCCCGCCGAGGCGACGCGCGAAATCCGCGTGTCGCTCAAGAACAACCAGGCGGTCGCCCTGCGCATCATCCGCGACGGCCAGCCCGCCTTCGTTGCCGTGTCCCCCGCGGAGCAGGACCCGTCGGGTGGCGATAGCGACAGCGAGGGGGATCGGTAGCTTTTAGTTGCCAGTTGCTAGTTGCCAGTTGCTAGTTGCCAGTTTCAGTGTTCAGAGCGCGCTCTGGAAACTGGAAACTGGCAACTGGCAACTGATTACGCGTTTCCCATGGGGCGGAGGCAGTCGGCGGATGTTTCGCGGAGCAGGACGGCGAACAGTTTCAGCGCGTCCGCCGCGCCGCGGTCGGCGAGCGTTTTGGTCTGGAACTGTACTGCGAACAATTCTGCCTGATCCGCAATGATTTTGGCGGCCTGGCGCATCGCCTGCTGCGCCAGCGCCAGCTGCGTTTCGTCGGACAGCGATTGCCACTCGGTTGTTGAGGTATGGGGACGCATGCCATCAGTCTGACGGCAACTGATTAAATTCAAGTGAGCCCCACGGCGCCCCAACAAGCAAAAGTTTTTTGGTTCTTTTTTTCAAAAAAGAACGGCTTCCTTACTTTTGTTTTGCTTGGCGTTACCCCCGCGTCAATTCATAAAGCGCCAGAGTAGCCGCCGCCGAAACATTAAGGCTCTCCATCGTCCCCCGCATCGCCAGGCCCGCGAGCTCGTCGCACGTGTCGCGCGTCAGCCGCCGCATGCCCTCCCCCTCGGCCCCCAGCACCAGCGCCACCCGGCGTTGCGCCAGGGATGTGCCGCGCAGGGCAGGGGCGTCCGCCGCCAGTCCGACGCACCACACGTTCGCGGCCTTCAGTGCGATCAGCGTGCGCGCCAGGTTCACCGCGCGGATCAGCGGCACGGTTTCCAGGGCACCGCTGGCGGCCTTGGCCAGCGCGCCGGTCTCCTCCGGCGCGTGACGGTCCTGGGTAATCACGCCCGCGACGCCGAATGCCGCGGCCGAGCGCAGGATGGCGCCGACATTGCGCGGGTCGGTCACCTGGTCGAGCACCAGCAGGGGGCCTGACCGCTCAAGCACCTGGACCAGCGGCGGCGAGGCCAGCGGGTCGGCGAGCAGCGCCGCGCCCTGGTGCACCACGTCGCGGCCGAGCATGTGGTCCAGCCGGTCCCGCTCGATCCGCTCGGGCTGCACGCTGAAGGGCGGGCGGAGGCGGGCGGCGAGGTTTTTCTCGGCCTCTTCGGTCAGCAGCAACCGCCGCAGGCGCCGCGCCGGATTGGCCAGGGCGGCCGCCACGGGATGAATGCCATAGAGCCAGATCGCGCCGCCCGGCGTTTCGGCCCGTGGACCGCGTTGCGCCTCGGCGCGCGGGCGGTTTTGCGGCGCGGATGGCGGGTTGCGCTGCGGCCCGCGCTCGGGCGCGCCCGCCGCGTGGGCCGGCCGAGGGGTCTGGTGGAACGTTGTCGCCTTGGCATGGGCATCGGCCCGTGCGGGCGGCCGGGGCGTGGGTCCGCCATGGCCCTGCGCGCCGCCATGCGACGCGCCGCGGGGCCGTGATCCGTGTGAGGGTGGTTTCATCCCCGCGCGTATAGGGCGCCGGCGCCGCCTCAAACTGACCCACTACGGGTCACGGGCTATCGTTGACAATCGAGACGTTCAAGAATAGCTCGCGCGCCTGCCCGCCCATGGAGGGGTGCCCGAGTGGCTAAAGGGGACGGACTGTAAATCCGTTGACGCACGTCTACGTTGGTTCGAATCCAACCCCCTCCACCAGAACTTGCGCAGGACCTTTCGGGGGCCCGTCAGGTGAACGCCTGGGAGGGACTATGCAACCCTGACGAAGTATTGGGGTGCCGCGTCCTGTCTCACTGGCGCGGCCGCATGCCTTGCACGTGAGAAGCGCAAGTAAAACCTTTGCCGAGACGCGAACCTATTGAACGTTTGTTTAAATGTATAAGTGCATTAATTCGTCACAGTACAGATGTACACTTGCAACCTGTTTGCGGCACCATGGTTCAGCCTCCACTGGCTTCAAATTTCTGGGAGCGCCGACAATGGAAGATGGACGCATTCTCGTCGTCGACAGCGAGGAATTTAATCGTTACTTGATGGTGGAAGTTTTGACGCGCGCCGGGTTCGTGGTCGACGAAGCCGACTATTCGGAAGCCACCCTGGATCTGTTGCGGGCAGATGGCTACAAGGTCCTGGTGATGGACACCCACCTGCCCGGCAAGCTAGATGGTGTCGAGTTGGTGCGAAGGGCGCATAATTCCGATCCGGAATTGTGCCTCCTGGTCATCGCCGGGCGGCCGGATGCGATCGAGCGGCTCCGCAAGACGGGAATTCGCATGGAAACGCTCCGAAAGCCTTTCAAGCTCACCCGGCTTGTCGAGATTGTGCAGCAGCTTGCGGGCATCGCGCCGTGCGGGCACCTGACGCACTAGACAAGAAACAACTTGGCCAGGCGCCATGACGACGCAACGCAAGCGGCTCCGGTCTGACCTGGTCAAGCCGGAGCCGCCCTGAGCGCACACACCGGTTGGAGGACCGGGCGTGCGCTCCTTGAACAGCTGTCAAGCAGAAACGTTTCAGCACGAAATTTTGAGGCCGCACGCAATGACGCCGACTTGGCCACCGGCCGGCATGCGGGAACGGAAGGCGTGCGCAATCCGTTAGGCCCGTTCAACCAAAAAAGAGCATGAAAATGCGTAGTACTGGATTTTTGGTGGCCGCCGTTTCGCTTTGCCTCACGGGCGGCGCGGCGTTTGCGCAACCCGCCCCGCAGCCCAGTTCCACCACGCCGCCGGGCACGGCCGCGGCGCCCAGCGTGGAGAATGAACGTGGCAGCCCGCCGCAATCGACGACGGAGTCACCGACGTCGCCGCCGACGCCGGGGCACGCGGCCGCGCCGAGTGTTTCGGAGAGCCGCGGTGCGACACAGCCCTCGCAGAATACATCTCCGCCGGCGTCGGCGGCTGGGCCTGGGGCGGGGGCTTCGCCCAGCGTTGCGCATGATACGGGCGGGACGCCGCCGCGCTGAAAGGGCAGAGAAAGGAAGTATTTCTTTTTTTCAAAAAAGAAATACTTCCTTCCTTCTTCTACGGCGCCAGCGCATCAATCAACGCCTGCCCGTTCGGGCTCCCCAGCCCGGTCACCATATCATAGGCCGGCAACGAAAAATACAATCCGCTTTGCCCGATCGTTTCATCGTGCAAGATCCTCCGGTAACGCGCACGGCCCGCCAGGGCGTACAGCGTTGGATTGAGGAACCCCACCGGCGGATCGCCGTGGGAGGCCGCCCGCTCATTCGCCAACGCAATGAACCCGGCCCAGATCGGCGACGCAAAGCTGGTGCCGCCCCAGCCGCCGTTGCACTTGCCGTTGAAACAGATGTAATTGTTGAAATTGGCGTCGCCGGCAATGTCGGGGACATCACGTACTTTCAACGATCCGGCGGTCTCCACCGTAATGAACGGCACCTGGTAGGGTTCGATGGCGATTTTTCGATCGAGCGAGGGGCCGCCCGCGCTGTATTCCCACCCGGTCTCGCCCCGCCAGGCGCCGCCGGGACCGCTGGTGGTGAGGTCGGTGCCGCCGACGGCGGTGAGGTTGGCGTCCTCCTCCGGCCAGGGGCCGCTATCCTTCAGGTTTGAATAATCGCCGCTGGCGGTCAGCATCGTCTGGCCCTGCGCGGCCATTTCCTTGAACAGCGCATCGTCGGTGGCAAAATCGCGCGCCCAGCCCCAGGACGTGCTGAGCTGCGCGCTGGTGTCGTCGCTGGCCATCCGGTTCAGCACGCTTTCCGGCGAATGTCCGACATATACCTCCACCTTATCCAGGCCGGGAGCCATGGAAATGGCATATTCGATATCCAGCGCCTGCTCGCCGTCATGGCAAACATGCTTGCAGGTCGGGCTGCTGCCGTCCGTGGAAATGCCCTTGATCGTTACGGCCAACGGCTGGTTGAACCGGGCGAAATAATTCTTCACGTCGGCCGCGCTGTACGGCGCCAGTTCCATCAGACCCACCGACTGTCCCGCGCCGGTCAGGGCGGAGCCGCCGTAATATGCCGCGCGGATGTCGCTGCCGATGAAATTGCCGTGCGGGCCCGACCCGGTGCCGACTCTCTTGGGTAGCGTCGTTGCCTGCCGCAGCCGCGGCGTGGGCAGAACGAAATCGTCCAGGCCGATGACGTCCAGCACCGGCACCGCCAGATCGAGCGACGGTTCGCGGTCGGGTGCCATGAAATCGCGATCCTCGGTGGGATGCCTGTACAGGCCGAGCCTGAGGTGGAAAACGCGTTCGATATCGGCCACGCTGCCGGTGACATCGATGATGGTGCGATTGGCGCTGACACCGGTTATGTGCAAGCCGGACTCAGCCAGAAATTGCACCGCAGCCGCATAATCGGATTGCGCCGGGCCGAACAGGCGGGTGAATTCCGCGACGGAGAGATAATGCCTGAATGACGGGCTTGCCGGATCGTAGATCCGCCGCAACAGGGCATCGAGGCCGGCCAGGTTTCGCATCGGCAAGGCGACGGCAAGATGGAGCACGCGCCCAGGGTCCGGCGCACCGTCAAGCCTGACCTGGTGCCGGGCCACCGGTGCCGGCACCTTGGCTGTCAGAACCATCCGGGGCGCGGCCCGTGCCGTGCCCGCTGCGGCAAGCACGAGCACCAACCCGGCCGCCAGCCGGCGCCGGCCGGCGGTGGAGCCAATGCCTCTCAGAAACAATACCGCCGGGGCAGACGATCTGGCTTTCGACATTTGTTCCCGCGCGCATTCATTTTTGCAAGAACATTACGTCAGTCATTAAGGTTCCATCAACCTTTTTTGTCGCATGCCGGCGGGAGCCAGCGACCGCCTGGATCGCAAAAGCCGACCTTTCCGCCAGTTCGTCCGCCAGGCGTTGCTGAACGGGATCGAGCGGGCACAGGCCGTGCAAGGCGTCGATCAGCGACGGGAATTGAGCGATTCTTCGCAGCGCCTTGCCCGGAATGTCCACGAGCAGCGCGGCCTGCGTACCCATGGCGGTGATGGCGAATTTCGGGCCACGCAACGGTGCCCCGGCCGGGTCGGGTGGCGCCATCAGAAGCGCCTCGCCGTGGCCGGCGAACGCGGCCACATGCCGGATCATCCATCCGTCCACGCAAGGCGCCACGCGCGCCCAGCCGGCGATCGCCCAATGCAGGTCGGCCGGGGAAAACGGCAGCCTTGCGGCCTCCTCCATCGCCAGCCCATTTCTCTCGCGCCGGTCCGACGCGGCCATATTCGGTCGTGTCCTCTCCAACGGGCCGCGTCTGCCGCCGCCTTGTCGGCTCTACTTCGGGCGAGGCATTTTGGATGCAGCGGACGCGGTTCACGCGATTGATCTTTTGTCGGTGGCTGCCGCGCCGGGTTATCTGTCTTGAACGATAACGAAATTTATGCGGAACGGAATTACCGTGCGCCGGTCAGGATCGGCGCCCGGCGCGGCCGAACCGCAGCAAGCGCGCCGTGACGTGCAACGGCGCCCTTGCTGCAACCGGCAGTCGGTTGAACTGCGCCGGGCCGAACGGCTAGAGCGAATGATGCAGCAAGGAGGCACCATTTCGAGACGCGCATGTCCGAACCCTTTGCGCTCGCACGGCCGCGAATGGCATGATGGGTCATGATCAACCGGGTTATAGTCAATCTCGGCCCGACCGGCCCGGCCGAGGAGACGGAGGAGGAGCACTCATCCCGGGTCACGCACGAGATGCGCCGCATTGCCGCCGCGGTGAAGTCGGTCAATGCGGGGCGGGTCATCCCGCTGACGGAAATGCGGGCGTGGGTGGACAGCCTCGGCAGCTACAATATTCTGCCGTTGCCGCGCGCGCGGCGCTGGGCCGACCGCCGCGAGGTCAGCGGTGTCGCCAGCCTGGCCGACGAGGCCGCCGAGGCCCTGGATCATATCGAATGGTGGTATCAGCGCCCCGGTGACGGCGATATCGCGCCATCCATCAAGCGGGTGCGGGCGATCGTCACGGCCATGGAGCGGTTGGCCGAAAGCCGCGACAAGGGCCTGCCGGGCGCGGTGGCGGGAACGCGCGAACTGGTGTGCCAGAACCACCGCATCGCCTACGTCATCGCCCGCCGCGATCCCGCGCATGACCGTCCCGGCGACTTAGTGGTCTTTGACATATTCGGCCCCGGCCAACCCCGCTAACCTTTGAAAGTCGCGCTGGCGGCAGTCGTGCGAATGCGCGCTGGGTACGGCAGTCGTGCAAATGCGCGCTCCGCACGCGGACGCGATTTTCCTGCCCTTCGGTGCGCATGGCCAAGCGGCCACGCCGCTCCGATGCTCGGCAAAATCACGCCAGCTGACGGGCCAGCCCAACTTTCCGCAGAGACAGGGGACTTGTCCTTTTCGGGAGCGGGGGGCAGAGCCGTTGGCCTTGCTTTGCTGGTCTGGCCGTGAACGATATTTCTTATCTTATCCTGCGGGTGCGTGCCGACGTGGCACTGGCTGTGGGGCTGGTGCTGGCCGTTTGCGTCACGCTGCATGTGCTGTTGCACAAGCGGGACGTGGGGTCGTCGGTGGGGTGGATCGGGTTCGCGTGGTTCGCGCCGGTGACCGGCTCGCTCAGCTACATGGTGTTCGGGGTGAACCGGGTGCGCCGCCGGGCGCAGCAGATGCGGCCGCGCGACCCGCGGGCCGGAACCGCGGGCGACGACACGGCGCCGGCGCAGGACGATCACCTGGATGCGCTGCGGCTTGGCATCGGCGCGCTGACCGACCGCGCGTTGCTGGGGGGCAATGGGGTGCGCACCTACCAGGACGGCGACGAGGCCTATCCCGCCATGCTGGCGGCGATCGAGTCGGCGCACGCCAGTATCGGCCTCAGTTCCTACATTTTTCGGGCCGACGTCTGGGGACGCCGCTTCATCGACGCGCTGGCGGCCGCGCACCAACGGGGCGTCGCGGTGCGCGTGCTGATCGACGGCATCGGCGGCGGCTGGCTCCTGTCGCCGGCGTATCACCGCCTGCGCCGCATGGGCGTGCCGGCCGCCCGCTTTCTGCATTCGTCGCTGCCCTGGCGCATGCCGTTCCTGAACCTGCGCAACCACCGCAAGATCCTCATCGTCGACGGCGTCACGGCATTTACCGGCGGCATCAACATCGCCGACGAAAACGTCATGGCGGCGCACCCGAAAGCACCGGTGCGGGACACCCATTTTCGCATCGAGGGACCCGTCGTGCGGCAGTTGTGCGACGCCTTCGCGCAGGATTGGTCGTTCGCCGCCGGCGAGGACCTCGACAGCGACGCCTGGTGCGCCAACCCGCCCGCCCACGGCACCGCGCCGGCGCGGATGATCGATTCCGGTCCGGACAAGGACATCGAAAAGGTCGAGTTCGCCGTGCTGCAGGCGATTGCCTGCGCCCAGACATCCATCGCGGTGATGACGCCCTATTTCCTGCCCGACGAACGCCTGATTACCGCGTTGTCGCTGGCCGCCATGCGCGGTGTCGCGGTGGATGTCGTTCTGCCCGAGCGCGGCAACCACCGCATGGTGCAATGGGCCACGCGCGCCAATGTCGGCCCGCTGCTGAGCCATGGCGTGCATATCTGGCAGGGGCCGCCGCCGTTCCGCCACTCCAAGGTGATGGTTGTGGACGGCGCCTGGTGCCTCATCGGCAGTTGCAACTGGGACATCCGCTCGTTCCGGCTCAATTTCGAGGTGTGCCTGGAAGTCTACGACGCGTCGCTGGCAGCGCTGCTGAGCGGCTTCATGCAGCAAAACCGCGGCGCGGCGATGACCGAGGCGACGCTGGAGAACCGCAGCCTGCCGATCCGGCTGCGCGACGCGGGTGCGCGTCTGATGCTGCCTTACCTATAGGCCGGGCACCTAGGGGAACTCATTTCTGGAACATACTTATTTTCTGTGTGGGGGCTCCCTTACCGCAGCGCCGGCCCGTTTCCATTTCAGGTTGTATTGAGTATTTTGCAGCAGGTGGCTTTACTTCGCGGCAGAATCGATTAAGACGTTTCAACGTGGCGGGGAGGCGCGGCCAGACAACTGCGCGCACCACGCTACAACGCCTTAAAAACTCAACTGGGGTATAACCAAATGAAGTATGGTATGATGGCGGCCGTTGCGGCCGCGACAGTGATGTCCGGCGCCGCGCACGCCAAGTTCAAGTCGGGCGCCTATAGCGCCAATGGCTATCAGACGATCTGCCTGTACACCGACGGCACCTGGAACAGCAGCACGTTTGCCAACTGGGGTGGCGTATGGACCAATGCAGGCAGCGTCGGGCATGTTTTAGGCAACTACAACAGCGGCGCCGGCAATGACTCGATGGTCGAAAAGGGCAAGGGCGGTTCCTGGACCGAATGGTCCGACAGCCTGAGCTATGTCAACGTGATCGATCCGGCCAGCTTCACCTATCTCGGCACGCTGAGCGCGAACGGCTGTTCGGAAGGCGACAATAGCCGGGCGCCGCAGTCCAGCAAGCCGCCGGCAGCGCGCTAGCCGCTTCGGTTCACGTCCTGGCGCCGCGATAAGCGGCGCCGCAATCCCCGGCGGATTTCTTTGTCCGCCGGGGATCATTGCGTCAGCACGGCTGCACGCCCTACATGGATAAAAGTTTTTTGTTCTTTTGTTTCAAAAAAGAACGACGTCCTTTACTTCCTCTCTCTTGCTGCGGTGCGCCATGCGGTTATCGACCAGCTTCCTGGCGACAACGCCGGCCAACACCGCGCCAGTGACCGGCGTCGTGCCATGGGCCGCCGCACCCCCCCCGGACCCCGCGCTCGAAACCGCCACCCGGCTGCTGGCACAGGGCAATATCGCGGATGCGCTGCCCATGTTCGAGCAACTCGCGGCGCAGGCGCCGGAGGAGGCCTCCCATCGGGTAAGGCTCGCCTATTGCCTGAGCGAACTGGGCCATTTCGAACGCGCGGTGGATCTCTACGCCGGCCTCGAGGACGAAATCGAAGGGCGGCTGCAATTCCAGCTGCATTACGCCGAGACCTTGGCCTATGCCGGCCGCCGGGACCGCGCCGTGCAGATATTGCGGGGTTGCCTGCAAACCCGGCCGGACTCCGGCGAAGCCTGGCTGAAACTGGCCAACCTCAAGAACGAACCGTTCAGCGCGGCGGACATCGCCGCCATGCGCGCGCAACTCGAAGCGCCGGCCCTGGCCGCGCCGGCGCGCAGCCGCTTTCACTATGCGCTCGGCCTGGCCTTTGAGCAGGCCGGCGATTACGCGGCGAGTTTTGCCCATTTCGCGGACGGCGCCGCCGCACAGCGCAGCACCTTTACCTACAATGCTGGCGACGTGACGAACGCCATGCGCCGCTCGAAGGCATTCTTCACCCCGTCGCGCTTCGCGGCGCTGGCCGGCGCGGGCTGCGACGATGCCGCACCGATTTTCGTGGTCGGCGTGCCGCGCGCCGGGACGACGCTGGTGGAGCAGATACTTGCCAGCCATAGCCTGGTGGAGGGCACGCGCGAACTGCGCGAAATTTCCGCCATCGGCCGTTCGATCGGCGCCGGCGCGGGCGGCCAGGGTCGCGCCGCCTATCCGGAATGTCTCGCCACGCTCGATGCGGCCGCGTTCGCGGCGCTCGGCGCCCGCTATATCGAGCGCACCCGGCTTTATCGCCACAGCTCCAGGCCGTTCTTTATCGACAAGATGCCGTCGAACTGGATGCATATCGGATTGATCCAGCTCATTCTGCCGCGCGCCAAGATCATCGATGTGCGCCGGCAGCCGATGGCGGGTTGCTTCGCCGTCTTCAAGCATCATTTCGGCGCAGGCGTCGAATACAGCTACGACCTCACCGACACCGCGCGTTATTACAACGATTACGTGGATCGCATGGCGCATTTCGACGCGGCGCTGCCAGGGCGCGTGCACCGCGTCATGTATGAGAGGCTGGTCGACGACACGGAGGCGGAAATCCGGCGCCTGCTCGCCTATTGCGGTCTGCCTTTCGAGCCGCAGTGCCTTCGCTTCTGGGAAACCAGGCGTGCGGTGGCGACGCCGAGTTCGCAGCAGGTTCGCCGGCCGGTTTACCGTGCAGGTTTGGAACAGTGGCGGAACTATGAGCCTTGGCTGGGGAAGTTGAAGGAAGCCGTTCTTTTGTGAAAAAAAGAGCCAGAATACTTTTGGTTTTTCAGAATGGCCGGCGGATTGGGGCCGCCGGCGGGATTCCGGTTACTTGTAGGCGTAGAAGGCGTACTCGCCTACGTTCGCCGCAGTGGCGTTCTCGGCAAAGACGCCGCCCATGTAGACGGTCGAGCCAACCTGGGAGAGGCTGGCGGTGTAGTTCTGGTAGGCCGCGGTCTGGCCGGTGACGCTCCGGCGAAACGCGATGCGGCCTGAGACCGGGCAATAGAAGCCGAGGATGTCGGAGGTACCGCCGACGGTGTCGTCGGTGAACGTTCCGCTGATCTGGCGGCAGTTGCCGGTGCTGGCCTGGCTCGTGATCTTGATGGTCACCTGATCCTCGTTGGCGCCGCCGGACCATTTGCCGGTTACCTTCGAGGGCCACGGGGACGCGGCGTGGGCGGCGCCGGCAACAATGCTGAGCGCGGCCGCGAGAGCGAGATACTTGGTCATTTTGAGTCTCCTGATCTGGGTGGCTTCATTTTTGAAGCGTAATTTGTGGATGGTTCGAGCGGGCGGCCTTGCGCCTACTCCGCCGGGGAGGCGAGGAAGTTGAACTCGCCTTCCGGGTCGTCGATATAATCGACGAACGAGCCGGTCATGACGACGTTGCCGAACACGGTTTCCGACAGATTGCCGGTATAGGCCTGGTAGGTTCCGCTGGGCGAATTGGAGCGCAGGAAGTTGAAACGGCCGCTGCCGGGGCAGTAAAAGCCGAGCAGTGTGTCGCTGCCGATCGTTCCGGCGATCTGGTTGCATGTCTCTCCGCCGGTCTGGCTGGTAATGCTGACGGTGAGAGACGTCTGGTTGGAGAGTGCCGACCAGTTGCCGACGATGCTTGCGGGCCATTGCTGCGCGGCCTGGGCGGCGCCGGCGGCGAGGCTGGCCGTCGCGACCGCGAGGATCGCGAATGTCTTGATCATGGTTTCGGTTCCTAATGATATCGTTACGCCGGATCCGCCGGCGCGGGGGGCGTGCCACAACAGCAGCACCTGGCCATAAAGACGGGAGGCGCCGGCAAAACCGGACATTGCTCAAATGCAAAAGTTTTTTGGTTCTCTTTTTCAAGAAAGAACTGCTTTCTTCCTTTTCGCCCTGAGTGACATTGCATGACCTCCCAGCCCATCGCCGACGCGCTGCCAACACTTCTCGCATCGCTGGAAACGCGCCCGAATGCCATTCTGGTAGCGCCCCCCGGTGCGGGCAAAACCACCACCGTGCCGCTTGCCCTGCTGGAAGCTGCGTGGCGCGGCGGGCAGAAAATTGTCATGCTGGAACCGAGACGATTGGCGGCGCGGGCCGCGGCGTCGCGCATGGCTTACCTGATCGGCGAGAAGGTGGGGCAGACCGTGGGGTTTCGCACCCGGCTCGACCAGGCGGTTTCGTCGGCCACGCGGATCGAGGTGGTGACCGAGGGGTTGCTGGCGCGGCGGCTGCAGTCCGATCCCGGCCTCGCGGGCACGGCGGCGGTGATTTTCGATGAAATTCACGAGCGCAGCCTGGATGCCGATCTGGCGCTGGCATTTTGCCTGGACATTCAGCGCGCGTTGCGGCCGGAGCTCCGGCTGCTGGCGATGTCGGCGACGCTGGACGGGGCGCGGCTGGCGGCCTTGCTGGACGCGCCGGTGATCGAAAGTGCCGGGCGCATGCACCCGGTGGATATCCGCCACGCGCCGCGCGACATCGGGCACATCCGCGACCTGCCGGATGCGATGGCACGCGCCATCCGCGGCGCGCTGAGCGCGCATGAGGGCGACATTCTGGCGTTCCTGCCCGGCATGGCGGAAATCCGGCGCACCCAATCCGCGCTCTCCGGCGCGCCCGCGCTCATCCTGGCGCTGCATGGCGACCTGCCCCCGGCCGAACAGGAACTCGCCTTGCGCCCCGCCGAGGGCGTGCGCCGGGTTGTTCTGGCCACGTCGATTGCCGAGACCAGCCTGACGGTGCCGGGCGTGCGGGTGGTGGTGGATGGCGGCTGGCGGCGCGCGCCGCGGCTGGATGCGGCGACGGGGCTCACGCGGCTGGAAACGTTGCGCATCAGCCGTGCCGCTTCCGACCAGCGCGCCGGCCGGGCGGGGCGGGAGGCGCCGGGCACCGCCATCCGGCTATGGAGCGCCGCGCTGCATCGCGGCCTGGCGCCGTTCGACCGGCCGGAAATCCTGCAAGCCGAGTTGTCGCACCTGGCGCTGGATTGCGCGGCGTGGGGCGCCGATCCCGCGGATCTGCCGTTTGCCGATGCGGCGCCGGCGGGCGCGCTGGCAGCGGGGCGGGCTTTGCTGCGCGATCTGGGCGCCTTGGACGATGATGGACGGATTTCGGATTTCGGCCGTCGGATGGCGCGACTCGGTGCGCATCCGCGACTCGCCGCCATGATGCTGGCGGCGCCCGACCCCGGCGCGGCGTCGCTGGCGGCTGAGCTCGCCGCGCTGCTGGAGGAACGAGATCCGCTGCGAGCTACGGCGTGCGGCATCGATCTGCGGCTCGCCGCGCTGCATGGCCATCCCGGCGATGCGGACCGGGGCGTGCTGGGGCGGGTGCGCATGGGGGCGCAATCGTATCGTGCGCGGCTGGGCACGAAGGCGCCCCCGTTGGGGGATGCGGGCGCATTGCTGGCGGCGGCGTTTCCGGACCGGATTGCGCAGTCGCGGGGGGAGGCGGGTTCGTTTCGCCTGTCCGGCGGTGGGGGCGCGCGGTTGCCGGCCAGCGATCCGTTGGCGCGGGTAAAATTGCTGGTGGCGGCGGGGCTGGAACAGAAAGCGTCCGCGCGAATCACGTTGGCCGCGCCGCTCGATGCCGAGTCGCTGCCCGAGTCGGTGCGCGCGCGCTGCACCGAGCGGGTGGAGAGCGGTTTCGATCCGGCGACCGGCACGGTGTTCAGCCGGCGCCGGCGGAGGTTTGGCGCGCTGGTGCTGGAGGACCGCATGGTGGCGGCGGACCCCGAGGACGTCGCAGCGACATTGGCGCGTGTGCTGGCGGAGAAGCCCGAGCGGCTGCCGTGGACGGAGGCGGCGCGCCAGTTGCAGGCGCGGGCGGCTTTGATGCGCGGGATCGATCCGGCGTTTCCCGATTTGTCCGACGCGGCGCTGGCGGCCGGGGAGGGGGCGTGGCTGGCGCCATCCCTGGCGGGGATGACGCGTTTGGCGGACGCGCAAAAACTCGATTTTTACGCCGCGCTGCGCGGAAGGCTGGCGTGGGATGAGGCTACGCGGCTGGACCGGGAATTGCCGACGCATATTGCGCTGCCCGGGGGGCGCGCGCCGGTGGATTATTCCGGACCGGTGCCGGTTGTGTCGGCACGGGCGCAGGCGTTTTTTGGCTTGAGAAGCACGCCCTTGCTGGCGGGGGGGCGGATACCGTTGCAGGTGGCGCTTCTTTCACCTGCCGGACGGCCTGCGGCCATCACGGCGGACCTAGAAGCATTCTGGCGCGGCGCCTGGGCCGACGTTCGGCGCGATTTGCGCGGCCGCTACCCCAAACACGCCTGGCCCGAAAATCCCGCCACCCCCTGAACTTGTTGGATTCTTGCTCGCATGGCATGGCGTGGCCATGCTTGGTTTGTCTGTTCTTAAGAAAATGGGGGTCTGGGGCCTCAGGCCCGGTCACGCGAACGCGTGCTTCGCCGGTCACGCGAACGCGTGCTTCGCACGACGGGTCCAGGGCAGAGCCCTGGCCTTTTTTCTTCTGTTTTGTTTTCCGGCTGTGGGGGAGCCGCTGGTGCAAACCGGCCCGTTAAGTTTTGCGCCGTTGGTCCGCAAGGTCGTCCCCGCCGTCGTCAACATTGCGGTTCGCATGGATTCCGGTGAACCCGTTCCCAAGCTGCCCCAAGCGGTGCGCGGCACGCCGCTGGAGAAAACCTATCGCGACAAATTGCGCGCCAACCGGGAGCAGATCGTGGGCGCCGGGTCCGGCTTCATTGTCGATCCGGCGGGCATTATTGTGACCAACAATCACGTGGTGGGTACGGCCAGCCGCATCGTCGTCTCGCTGGGCGACGGCAGCGAATTGAATGCGCGGCTGATCGGCACGGATGAACTCACCGACATTGCGGTGATCAAGGTGGATGCGGGCTACAAGCTGCCGAGTGTGACGTGGGGCGACAGCCGGCAGGTGCAGGTGGGCGACTGGATTTTGGCCGCGGGGAATCCTTTTGGGTTGGGCGGCTCGGTGACCGCGGGGATTGTGTCGGCGCGGGGGCGCGAGCTGGGCACCGGGCCGTTCGATGATTTCTTTCAGTTGGATGCACCGATCAATCCCGGCAATTCGGGCGGGCCGACCTTCAACATGTCGGGCGAGGTCATTGCGGTGAATTCGGCGCTGGTGTCGCCCACCGGCGCCTCGGTCGGCATCGGTTTTGCGATCCCGTCCGAAATCGCCATGCCGGTGGTGGCCGAACTGATGGCGCACGGGCACATGGACCGCGGCTGGCTGGGTGTGGAGGTGGACACTACGGCCAAGCGCCGCGCCGGCGCGCTGGTGGCGACGGTGGATCGAAGCGGCCCCGCGGCGCGCAGCGGATTGCGGCCGGGCGACGTGGTGACGCAGTTCAACGGCGAGCGGATCGCGTCCTCGCGCGAGCTCGTGCGGGAGGTCTCAGCGGTCAATCCGGGAGGGGTGGCGCATCTGCGCGTCAAGCGGCAGAGTCAGCTATTCGACGTTTCCATCACGGTGGGCCGCCGCCCGCCGGAGCCGGCTGATGCTGATGCCCGGCCATAAAACAAGAACCATGAACCCGGCGGATTGTTGGGCGTGAGAGGACGCAAGAATGCGCATATTGCTGGTTGAGGACGATCCCACCGTCGCCGGTTTCGTGGCCAAGGGGCTGCGCGAGGCCGGCCATGTGGTGGAACATTCCGACAATGGCCGCGACGGGCTGTTCCTCGCGGCGAGCGAAACGTTCGACACCATCATCCTGGATCGCATGCTGCCGGGCGGCATCGACGGCATCAGGCTGCTGGAGACGCTACGCTCGCAGAACAACACCACGCCGGTGCTGGTGCTGTCGGCCATGAGCCAGGTGGATGACCGCGTGGCGGGCCTGAAGGCGGGCGGCGATGATTACCTGACCAAGCCGTTCGCATTCTCCGAATTGCTGGCGCGGGTGGAGGCGCTGACGCGCCGCGGCAAGGGCGACGGGCCGCAGACCAAGCTGATTGTGGGCGATCTCGAAATGGACCTGCTGTCGCGCGGGGTGCGCCGCGGCGGCCAGAAGATCGATTTGCAGCCGCGCGAGTTTCGCCTGCTGGAATATCTCATGCGCCACGCGGGGCAGGTGGTGACGCGGACGATGCTGCTGGAGGGCGTGTGGGATTATCATTTTGATCCGCAGACGAACGTGATCGACGTGCATGTCAGCCGGCTGCGGCAGAAGATCGACAAGCCTTACCCGACGCCGTTGATCCATACGATTCGGAATGCGGGGTATATGCTGCAACCGGAAGCGCCCTGACGTTCCGGTAGGAAGAAGGAAGTAGTTGTTTTTTGAAAAAAGGAACCAAAAAACTTTTGCCATTTGGCCTGCCGCGGGGGCAGATATTTCGCTCCGCCAGCCTGAAGCTTGCCGCGGTTTATGGCGTGCTGTTTGCGCTTTCTTCTTATGCGCTCGTGTTCTTTCTGTGGTGGGCGACCAACGACCTGCTCAACCAGCAGGTCGAGGCGGCGATCGTGGCGGATGCACAGGTTTTCGCCAACGCCTGGACGGATGGCGGCCTGCCGCCGATCATCATGGCCATCAATGCGCGGCTTGCGGAAGACATCGAGGACTCCGCGATCTATTCGCTGAATGGCCCGCAGCTTCAGCCGCTGGCCGGCAATCTCAATCACTGGCCGGCGAACGTCGTGCAGGCGCAACAATTTTATGAGGTGAGGGTGGTGCGTGACGGCGTCCCCGTCGTGGCCATGGTCTATGCCTACAATTTGCAGGGCGGCGCGCATCTGCTGGTCGGCCGCGACATCAAAAGCCGCGCCCAACTCAAGCATCTGCTGCCCGGCACGCTGCTCTACGCCACCGTGGTGGTGCTGGCGCTGGCGCTGGTCGGCAGCCTGGTGGTGCGCGGCCTGTTTCGCCGCATGGTGGCGGACGTCTCATCCACCGCCGCCGCCATCGCGCGCGGCGAACTCGACCGCCGGGTGCCGCACGCCGGCCGCGGCGACGAATTCGACGCCATGGCGGACGCCATCAACAACATGCTGGACCGTATCGGCCGCCTGATGGACGGCGTGCGGCAAGTCAGCAACGCCATCGCGCACGATTTACGCACGCCGATCACCCGCGCCCGCGCGCGCCTGGAAGATGCGGCAAGCCACGCCGGCACCGAAGCCGAATTGCGCGCCGCGGTGGAGCGGGCGGTCGCCGATCTGGATGCCGTCACCTCGGTGTTCCAGGCGCTGCTGCGCATTGCCGAAATCGAGGCGGGCTCGCGCCGCAGCGCGTTCGCCGAACTCGATCTGGGGCCGCTCCTGGCGGACCTCGCCGAACTCTATGCCGCGCTGGCCGAGGATAAAGGCCTGACCCTGACCCTGCGGGTGCCCGATACGCTCCCCGCCTACGGCGATCGCGACCTGGTGCAGCAAGCCGTGGCCAACCTGCTCGACAACGCCATCAAATTCTCCCCCAGCGGCGGCCGGATTACGCTCGCGGCCGAGAAAATCGACGGCCAGGTGCGCCTCTCGGTCGCCGACCAGGGACCGGGCATTCCCGAGCCGGACCGCATGCGCGCCACCGAACGATTCTTCCGCGGCGAACAGGCGCGCAGCACGCCCGGCAGCGGTCTGGGCCTGGCGCTGGTGCAGGCCGTCGCAACCCTGCACGAAGGCACCCTGCTGCTGGAAGATTCCGGCCCCGGCTTGCGGGCCACACTCGTCATGCGGTCGATGCCCCCCAACCCTATGCCGGGCCACATGAAGACAGGTTCATCCGTGCCACACGGCGCCGCCACACCCACGGTGGCAGAACCGATCCATTGATGGTCCACCCCCTGCTTCGCACCTTGGCCGCGGCGAGCCGCGCCGCTTGCTGCGCCGTCGTGGCCGGCAGCGCCGCCTACGCACAGGAACCGCCGCCGGCAATGGTGCTGACCGATACGGTGGAATACTGCACCCACCTGCAACACCTGATCCTGGATCGTCCGGTGCGGCCGCCCGACGTCACGCGCCTGCTCATCGAAGGCCGCCGCATGTGCGAACACGGCGAAGTCCGCCGCGGCGTCTCCCGCCTGCGCAGCGCCATCTGGTTGCTCCATCACCGAACGCTCACGCCTTGAAGCCGAGGGCGCGATCGGCGCGCGCCATGTGTTCATGCCCGACGATCCGGATATGGCGCCATGAATGTAGCCTGTTGCCCCCCTCCCATCGCCTGACTACCCTTAAAAAACAGGTGCTAAGGACTTGTCCTTAGCCTGGGTCCGGGGGCAGAGCCCCCTGGCCTTCTTTCGGGACCGCCAACAACGGGGAGGGAGCGCACCAGAATGGGGCAGTTCGACGAGATATTTGGCCGTTTGCGGGCCAGCACGCCGGGGCTGGCCCGGGCTGGGGCGCAGCAGCGCAAGGCGCGCATTGCGGCGTTGTTGCGTTCGGTGCTCGACCGGCGGGAGAAGGCGTTCGAGGCGGGGCGCGCGGAGCTTGGCCTGTCCGAAACGGACGTCATTGGGCAACTCATCATCATCAAGGCGGAGGCTGATTTCGCGCTGAAGCATCTGGAAACCTGGATGAAGCCGCAGCGTGTGCCGAATTCGATGATGATGCTCGGCAAGAAGGCGTGGATTCAGTATGAGCCGAAGGGCGTGGTGCTGAATTTGTCGACCTGGAACGCGCCGCTGGCGATCGGGCTGGTGCCGGCGATTGCCGCGATCGCCGCGGGGAATGCCGTGCTTTTGAAACCATCCGAACTGGCGCCGTTGTCGGCGTCCCTGCTGCGCGAAATTGTTGCGGACGCCATGCCGGAAGACGAATTTGCCGTCGTCGAGGGCGGCCCGGACGTGGCGCAGGCGTTGCTGGAATTGCCGTTCAACCATATTTATTACACCGGCGGGCATCGTGTCGGCCGCATCGTGATGCGCGCGGCGGCCGAGCATTTCGCTAGCATTACGTTGGAGATGGGCGGCAAGAGCCCGGTGTTCGTCGACTCTTCCGCCGATATTACGGATGCAGCACGAAAAATCGCCTGGGGCCGGCTCAGCAATGCCGGGCAGGTGTGCATCGCGCCCGATTACGTGCTGGTGCAGCGGTCCGTGGCGGACCGGTTTCTCGACACGATCGCGGCGGAAATTTCGCGCATGTATAACGCGGATGGCAAAGGCTTCGAGCATTCGGCGGATTTTCCGCGGCTGATCAACCAGGCGCAATTCGCGCGCGTGCAGGCATTGATCGACGATGCGCTTGCCAAGGGCGCCCGCATGGTTCTGGGTGGCCCGGCCAATCCGCCGACCCGCTTCATTCCGCCCACCGTGCTGACCGATGTGACCGACGACATGCGGGTGATGCAGGAGGAGATTTTCGGGCCGGTTCTGCCGGTTCTGCGGTACGACGATCTGGAAGCGGCCATGGCGCGGGTGAGGGCGCGTGAAAAGCCGCTGGCGCTGTATGTGTATGCGCGCGACCGGCCGGTGATCGACGCGGTGCTGGCGGGAACGTCGGCCGGGTCCACCGTGGTGAACCACAACATGATTCAGACCGGCACCAATCCGCACTTGCCGTCCGGCGGCATCAATGCCAGCGGCTTCGGAAGGGTGGGTGGTCACCGGGGATTTCTGGAGGTTTCCAATGCGAAGAGCGTGGTGGAGGAAACCCGCGCTTCGGCGGGGCTGACGCCGCTGCCGCCGTTCGATGCGAAAACGCGGGCGATGATGGCGGGCGTTCTGGGGCGCAGCACGATCATCCCGGGGCCGATCCTTGGCGCGATCGAAGCGGCACTGCGGGTGCGCGGGGCGTTTAGATAGGAAAAGGAAGTATTTCTTTTTTGAAAAAAAGAAACAAAAAACTCTTACTCTTTTAGGTGAGGCGGCCAGGGGCAGCGCCCCTGGCCAACAAACCTTAAATCCGGCCCATCAATACGAGAATTAGCACGATGATGAGAACCAGGCCGAGGCCGCCGGACGGGTAATAGCCCCAGCCGCTGCTATACGGCCAGGTCGGGATGGCGCCGACCAGAAGCAGCAACAGTATAACCAGAAGTATAGTACCCATGGCGTTCACCCTTCCCAGATCAAATTTCACTGGGGGAACGCCGGCGGCGGGAATTGGTTGCACTTCAGAGATTGCGACGGAAGAAGCCCAACATCGCCTCGCGCGCCTCGCCCCAGGTATCCGCGTTGAAGAATTCGCGTTCCTCGCAGGCAAAACCGTGCGATCCCGGATAGACCGCGATTTCCGCCGCGGGCTGGGCGCGCCGTATCTGTTCCACATCGGCGAGGGGAATGACATGGTCGCCCTCGGCAAATACCAGCAGGGCTGGGCAGTTCAGCGATTGCTGCCGCGCCTCGGCGATGCCGCCGCCATAGAAACACGCGGCCGCGCGGAACAGATTCAGGCGCGTGGCCGCATGCCACGCCGCGGTGCCGCCCCAGCCAAAGCCCACCACACCGACATCGGTGTGGCCGATGGCAGCATAAGTGGCGGCCAGATCCCGCAGCACCCAGGCGCCGCTGAGCTGGTCCCGGATTGCCTTGCTGCGCGCCAGTTCGAACGGCGCGTAACTCAGACGCGCGTCCGGATCGATCCGGGCGACCAGGTTGGGGGCCAGCACGCGATAGCCGAAGGCGGCGAGCCGGTCGGCGAGGCGGCGCGCATGCGACGTGTTACCCGGCAGCGCGTCGATCAGCACCAGGGCACGCGGCAGATCCGCCGCCCCCGCCGTGTGCGCCGCGAAACTATGTCCGTCCTCGGCCGTGATCTCGATCGTGCTGCCCATGATGCCGGATGCAAACCCGCGTGCGGTGGGGCGCCAAATGCCGGTCGAAAAGGTCCGACCCGGGGGTCCGGCGCGCCGTGTTCCCGTAGCGCGCCGCGCGAAATCATCCAAGGGGTATGATGGCCGGCCCCAGGGAAGAAGCCAGGGAAGAAGCCAGGTCAAGCCAGGTGAATTCGCCCGCCTGCATCCGGGGGTTGCAGCCCCCGGATCATCACAGCCTCGGATCGTTATGCCCGCCGGTGCGGACGCGCGATCAGTGCAGGTAGCGCATATGCTCCGTGTGGCGCCATTCGGCAGCCGAAACCAGGCCGGCCGCGGCGACTCGCACCGAGTGAAGGCGGCCTTCGAGCTCGCGGCGCCAGAATGTGAGGAATTTGGACAGCGCCGGATATTGCGGCGCCACGTCGTAATCCTGCCAGACATAGGTCTGCAGGACAGCCGGGTGGTCCGGCAGATGATAAAGTATCTCGGCCGTGGTCAGCCGGTAGCCCTTCAATTGCAATGCCAAGCTCATGTACGCGTCCCTTGTCTACAAAGCCTCCTTGCCGCCCACCAGTGACCCTCCTTCCGCGCCTCTGCGGGGCGGTGCGCCATGCTGAGCAATATCGAACGAGGATCGCAAGAAAAAGTTTCTATTTTATCAAGGGCTTAGCACTCACGCCCCGAGAGTGCTGCTATTTCTTGACACGCGCCGCCTGAGTGGCTAGATAGTTGGCACTCTCTTGAGGGGAGTGCTAACAGCCAAGGCGGGAGTGGTTCTCAGCCTGGCTTTCACATGAGATAGAGGAGCGATCAGCATGGCGAGTTTCCGCCCGCTGCACGACCGCGTCGTCGTTCGCCGCATCACCGCGGAAGAAAAGACGGCCGGCGGCATCATTATCCCCGACACCGCCAAGGAAAAGCCGCAGGAGGGCGAAGTTGTCTCCGCCGGCCCCGGCGCGCGTAACGAGCAGGGCCAGATCGTGGCGCTGGAAGTCAAGGCCGGCGACCGCGTGCTGTTCGGCAAATGGTCCGGCACCGAAGTGAAGATCGGCGGCGAGGAGCTGCTGGTGATGAAGGAAAGCGACATCATCGGCATCGTCGAGCATGCCGCGGCGCACGCCAAGGCTGCGTAAGTAACGACCTGGTCTGATTGAAGACCCGACTACCCGAAAAATGACGAGGAAAAACATTCATGGCTGCTAAAGAAGTCCGCTTCGCCGGCGATGCCCGGCAGCGCATGCTGCGCGGCGTCGACACGCTCGCCGACGCGGTAAAGGTCACGCTGGGTCCCAAGGGCCGCAACGTGGTCATCGACAAATCCTTCGGCGCCCCGCGCATTACCAAGGACGGTGTGACGGTTGCCAAGGAAATCGAGCTGTTCGACAAGTTCGAGAACATGGGCGCGCAGATGCTGCGCGAAGTTGCCACCAAAACCAACGACATCGCCGGTGACGGCACCACCACCGCGATCGTGCTCGCCCAGGCGATCGTTCGCGAGGGTTCCAAGGCGGTGGCCGCCGGCATGAACCCGATGGACCTCAAGCGCGGTGTCGATCGCGCCGTGACCGCCATCGTGGACGAGCTGAAGTCCAGGACGCGCAAGATCACGACCCAGGCGGAAACCGCCCAGGTCGGCACGATCAGCGCCAACGGCGAGGCCGATATCGGCCGCATGATCAGCGAAGCGATGCAGAAGGTCGGCAACGAGGGTGTCATCACCGTCGAAGAGGCCAAGGGCATCCAGACCGAACTCGACGTCGTCGAGGGCATGCAGTTCGACCGCGGCTATGTCTCCCCGTACTTCATTACCAACGCGGAGAAGATGATTGCGGACCTGGATAGCCCCTACATCCTGATCCACGAAAAGAAGCTGTCCACCCTCCAGCCGCTGCTGCCGCTGCTCGAAGCCGTCGTGCAGTCCGGCCGTCCGCTGCTGATCGTGGCCGAAGACGTGGAAGGCGAGGCGTTGGCCACGCTTGTGGTCAACAAGCTGCGTGGTGGTCTGAAAATCGCCGCCGTGAAGGCGCCGGGCTTCGGCGATCGCCGCAAGGCCATGCTGGAGGACATCGCCGTTCTCACCGGCGGCCAGGTGATCAGCGAAGACCTCGGCATCAAGCTCGAGAACGTGACGCTCGCCATGCTCGGCCGCGCCAAGAAGGTCCTGATCGAGAAGGAAAACACCACGATTGTCGAGGGTGCCGGCGAGAAGTCCGACATCCAGGGCCGTTGCGGCCAGATCCGGGCGCAGATCGAGGAAACCACCTCGGACTACGACCGCGAGAAGCTGCAAGAGCGTCTGGCGAAGCTGGCCGGTGGCGTCGCCGTCATTCGCGTCGGCGGCAGCACCGAGGTCGAGGTGAAGGAGCGCAAGGATCGCGTCGATGACGCGCTGCATGCGACCCGCGCCGCGGTCGAGGAAGGCATCGTTCCGGGTGGCGGCGTTGCCCTCGCCCGCGCGTCGCTGACCCTGTCGCAGCTGAAGTCCGACAACGCCGACCAGAAGTTCGGCATCGAGATCGTTCGCAAGGCGATCCAGACGCCGCTGCGCCAGATCGCCGAGAATGCCGGCGAGGACGGTGCGGTCATTTCCGGCAAGGTGCTGGAGAACGACAGCTACGATTTCGGCTTCGACGCGCAGGCCGGCGAGTACAAGGACATGGTGGCGGCCGGCATTATCGACCCGACAAAGGTCGTGCGCACGGCGTTGCAGGATGCGGCCTCGGTCGCCAGCCTGCTGATCACCACGGAAGCGATGATCGCCGAAAAGCCGGAGAAGAAGGGCCCGCCGATGCCGCCAGGTGGTGGTGGCATGGGCGATATGGATTTCTAATCCAGCCCGAAACAAAAAGGGCGGACCGCAAGGTCCGCCTTTTTTTTAATAGCAAAAGTTTTTTGCTTCTTTTTTTCAAAAAAGAAGAACTTCTTTTTTTAAGAAAAGAAGCAAAAAACCTTTGTCTGTTACAGGTTCCTCGCGGTCCCTCACGCACGCGGATCCGCCCGTGCCACGGCTTCCGCCACGTCGTCGGCCCACCCCGCACCCTCCACCACCAACGCCGCCATCCGGTCCGCCGGCAGCGCCGCCGCCAGCAGCGCGCTCAGGCGGTCATGGCCGCCCTGTTCCAGCAGGTCGCGCACCTGGTCGGTCCGGTTGAAATGGCCCTCGGTGTATCCCAGCAACCGCGCCGCCGGCTGGGTCGCGCCCGACAATGCATGGGCCAGCGCCAGGTGCTCGATGCACAGCACCGCCCAGTCGCGGTGGTCGAGCGCCAAATAGAGCGCCAGCGCCTCGCAGGCCGCCAGGCGGCCGTCCTCGATTTCGTCCACCGCCAACAGGTAGCCGGCCAGATTATGCAACAGGTTGGCCTGCATGAAAACCGCCCCCGCCCGCCGCGCCGCCACCACCGCCTGCCGCGCATACGCGATCGCGGTGCGCGGTTGCCCGCTGAAGAACTCGAGCTCCGCAATGTTCATCGAACATGCCAGCATGCCGGTGCGATCGCCCAGCGTGCGGCCCATGGCGAGCGCCTCCTCATAATACCGGCGCGCCGCGGCAAGATTATCGTTAAATAAACAGAACGATCCCATATGCGAAAGTGCAATGGCCAGGTCCTTGCTCGGCGCCCGCGGCCGCAGCAGCGCGATCGCCTCGGCCAGCATCGGCTCCACCTCCGCCGGCATTTGTCCCGGCCGCGCAATGGCCATCGCCGTGGTGCGCAGCGCCCGGCTCAGCCCCACTGCATCGCCCGCCTGGCGGAACAAGGCGATCGCCTCCCGCCGGTTGGCGGACACCTCGCCCACGCCGAACACCGACTGCCATTTGGTCGCCCAAAACCGCACCCAGCCGGCGGTGGCCGGCGGCGTCGCCGGCGTCAGATTTGCCATCGCCGCCTGCGTCCAGCGCTGCATATCCGCCTGCAGGGACATCTCCTCGGCCACGCTGCCCGCGCAGGCCACCAGGCGCACGCCCAGCGCGGCATCGCCGGGATCGCCGGCAATCCCGTGATATTTGCCGCTCTGGCCGAACGCCCAGTCGATCGCGGCGCGCAAATTCTCCACCTCGGGCGCGTATTCCGCCAGCCACGGCTCGGTGGGCGTAACCGGCCAGGTCGCCTCTGCGCGCGCATAAAAATCGGCCATATACGCGGCCGCCAGACGGTCGCGGCCGCTCTCCCCGCTCGCCATCAGCTTTTCGCGCGCGTAATGACGCGTCGCCTCCAGCATGCGGTAGCGCGAGGGCGTATCGGCGCCCGACATGTCGGCATTCACCAGCGACTTGTCGACCAGCAATTCGAGCACTTCCAGCACATGGTCCGGATCGGCCCCATCGTCCTGCGCCGCGGCCGCGGCGCCCGACAGGGAAAACCCGTCAACGAATATCGACAGGCGGCGGAGCAGCATCTGCTCCTCCGGGGACAGCAGGGAATGGCTCCAGTCGATCGTCGCCCAGATCGTCTGGTGCCGCGGCACAGTGCCCCGGCCGCCGCCTTTGAGGACGCGGAAGGCCGTTTCCAGGCGTGCCGCGATTTCGGCCGGCTTGAGCACGATGCGCCGCGCCGCGGCCAGCTCGATGGCCATGGGCACGCCGTCCAGCCGGCGGCAAATGGCCGACACCCAGGGCGCATCGGTTTCCGTCAACTGGTAGCCGCCGACCGCGTCGGCCGCGCGCTGAACGAACAGGCGCACCGCGGCGAACCGCATGGCATCCGCCGCCGTGCGGCCTTCGTGCGCCCCGGGCACCGGCAGCGACGGCAGCCGGTACACCACCTCGCCGGATATGCGTAACCGCTCGCGGCTGGTCGCCAGGATGGCCAGGTCCGGACATTGCGACAGCAGCTCGCCGGCCAGCTCGGCCGCGGCCGCGAGCAGATGTTCGCAATTGTCCAGGATGAGCAGAATCTGCTTGTGCCGCAGGAAGCTGACCGCGACGTCGAGCGGCGCGCGCGTGCCCGACACCGGCGCCGACAACACCCGGCACACCGCCTCGGCCACCAGCGCCCGATCGGCCAGCGGTGCCAATTCCACCAGCCAGACACCGTCGCGGAAGGCGTCACGCAGGCGCGCGCCGATGCGCAAGGCGGCCCGCGTCTTGCCCACCCCGCCGGACCCCACCAAGGTCAGGCGCCGGCGCGAGCGCAAGCCGTCCGTCAGCGCCTCGATTTCGGCTTCCCGGCCAATGAACGGCGTCACCTCCTCCGGCAGATTGTGCGGGTTCGGGTCGTCGGACCCGCGCGGCGGATCAGCGCGTTTTGGTTGCGACTTGGGTTGATCCCAAAAATCCGAGCAGACCTGATAGGCATGCACCGGCCGCGCAATGTTCTTCAGCGACAATGCGCCGAGATCCTCGAACTGCACGGGCAATATGCCGCGGATATCGTCGCGTACCCGGTCGGACACGCAAATGCCGCCCGGCTGTGCCACCTCCTCGAGCCGCGCCGCCACATTGACGCCGTCGCCGAACAGGTCGGCGCCGCGCACCAGCACGTCGCCCTGATGAACGCCGATCCGGAACCTGATCACCGGCCCCGCCGCCCCCGATCTCGCCGTATTATGCGCCGCAACCTCGGCCTGAATCCGCAGCGCGGCGCTGAGCGCCTGCACTGCACTGGGGAATTCCACCAGCAGCCCGTCGCCCATCTCCTTGAACACCCGGCCGCCGAACTTCGTCACTGCGGGATTGAAGATATCGCGGCGCACGCTGTCCAGGCGTGCCATCGTCCCCGCCTGATCCTCGCCGAGCATGCGCGCGAAGCCGACCACGTCGGCTACCATGATAGCGGCCAGCCGCCGCTCGGTTTCCCCCTGCGACGTCATTGCCTCCATGTCCGCCAGGTCGCCCACCAGGACCGGCGCCATGCGATCGTCGGCGGCGGCTGGATCGGCCGGTTGCGCCGGCACCGAAACCGCCGCCACGAACCGGTAGCCACGGCCGGGGTCGGTGCGGATGTACTCGGTATCGGGATCGTGCTTCTTGAGCAGGTTTCGCACATTCAGCACCTGCGTGGTGACGTTGTTTTCCTCCACCGCAACCCCGGGCCAAACCTCATCGAGCAGCGCCTGCTTGCCGGCCAGTTGGCCGCGCCGCCGCACCAGCGCCAGCAGCACATCGAACGCGCGGCTGGTAATGGCGACTGGCACGCCGCGCGCCAGCAACCGCCGTCCCGTCACATGAAGTCGGAACGGGCCAAACAGATAGATCTCGTGCGGCGTCTCCAGCGCGTGGCGCCCTTTCGCGACCAAGGGCCGCGGCCGAAAGACCCCGCGCCTGAACGCGGACTCGCCTGGCGCGGCGCTCGCAGAACATTAGCCGCACTGAAACGGCGTGTCATCCCGCCGCGTGCGCCAAGGGTAATGAGCAACGCCCCTGCATCTTTTTTCGGAAGGGATTCGTTTCCCGGACTATTTTTATAAACGCACAAAAAAACTATCGCTTTCCAATCACATGGATTGCGAGTATCGAATCGCAGGAGGGAGTGGACCTAGCCTGCCGTAACATTCCCTCGAGTATTCGATCAGGAGGGGAACCATGGGCGGCGTCAGAGCGATCGCCGTTGCCTTGTGGGCTTGCATGGGTTTTTTTTCATCTGCGTTGCACGCCGCGCCGCAGTTGGTAACCCTCTACTCCTTTATGGGGGGTTCCGATGGCGGCAAGCCCGCGACCTCGCTCGCCTACGATCCAACCAGCGGCCTCGTATACGGCGTTACGCCGAACATCAGCGTGAACGGACCCCATTGCGCGCCAGACTGCGGCACGCTGTTTTCGTTTAACGCAACAACCCATCTGCCACCTACATTGCTCCACCCGTTCGCGGGCCAAAAGGACGGCGCAAATCCGCAGGGCGCATTGCTTCTGTTCAATGGTGTGCTCTATGGAACCACCGAGGCGGGCGGCGTGTATGACCAGGGTATTCTGTTCGCATACACGATCAACACCAACAAATTTGCGGTACTTCACAATTTCGCCGGCGGCAGCGATGGGGCCGCACCCCTCGGGCAACTTACCCCTACGCCCGACGGAGACCTTTTAGGAACCACCTCGGCCGGGGGCCTCGGTGGCTGCGGCGCCTCCGGATGCGGAACGGTTTTCAAGGTCACCAAATTGGGCGCCAAACATCCCAAGGAATCCGTAATATATGCGTTCCAAGGCAATGAAGGCAATAATGGCAATAATGGAACGGGGGACGGACGACTGCCTCAATCGCCGCTGATCTTCGTAAACAAGGATACGTCCGTGTTATTCGGCTCGACCGTCCTGGGGGGCCAGACGACGGCAGCCTGCCCCAACGGATGTGGCACTGTGTTCAAAGTCGATCCGATGACTGGCGCAGAGTCCGTGGTTTATCAGTTCCAGGGCGGTCCGGATGGCATAGCGCCGCAAGGTTTGCTGGTATCCGACGGCAGCAACATCTACGGCACCACGTCTTTCGGCGGCAACAACATTTGTAGTTTCAATAACCAGCCAACGACGTGCGGCACGTTCTTTTCGGTCCCGGCGAGCAATGGCGAACGTTTTGCCCAAGGCTTCGGAAATGAAAACGGCGGTATACCTGTCGGCGGGTTGTGTGTGCACCGGGGCGCCCAGATAGAGTTCGGATACGGTCCCACCGCGTCGGGAGGGGTCGCAAATCTGGGCACCTTGTTCAGCGCACGCCTTGGACCGAGTAATGCCCCGACGGTGATATACAATTTTTCAGGCGGCGTGAATGGTCAGACGCCGCTCGGTGGCCTGACCCAGGTTGCGGGAGGCGGTTTTTTTGGAACGACTTCGGCGGGCGGCACTCCTGGTTGCGGTAATGGTTGCGGCACCATATTCATGTTGCGACCATGAGAATGAACCGGTTCTGCGTTGATCGCCGCATCCGCGCCAGCCGGCGTTGATGCCGCACCAAGACAGCGGAGGGAAATTCCCGATGTCGGCTTTCCGAACAGGGCCGTGCCAAGCCGAACCGCAAGGTTCGGTGTATTCCCTCCCGATGGGGTACACCATTGTCAACAGCCACACGGTGCATTCGAACAAGTTTCGCCTCGATGTCGCCGGCAACCATGCCTCCGTCACCGTTTCCGGCACATTGTCCGGCAAGGGCGGCATCCTCCTGAGCGGCACGGACCCTGATCTGCTCAACAATGGCACCATATCGGGTACCAAGGGTTTCGGTGTCGAATTTGCCAAGGGTGGCACCCTGACCAACGCCGGTTTGATCACCGGCGAAAAATGCGGCGTCTACCTGCGCGGCGACGGGTCGATCACCAATACGCAAGGCGCGACCATTCAGGGCGGTGCGGGCGGCGCCGGCAACGCAGGCGGGATCGGAATCAGAGTCGTTACGATCGGCACAATTATCAACAGCGGCACCATCCTCGGTGGCCTCGGCAGCAACGGAAATTATCCGAACGGCGGCCCGGGCGGGCAGGGCGGGGCGGGTGTCGACCTCGAGTCCGGCAGCATGCTGACGAATGACGGATTGATTGTCGGCGGCCAGGGCGGCAGCGGGAGCAGCGGAAGCGTCACGCTGCTCGGCAATGGCGGCAGCGGCGGCGCCGGCATCGTCCTTGGCCCCAACGCAAACTTGGTCAACAACGGCACGGTCTACGGCGGGTTCGGCGGCCATAGTAGCGCCGGGGACACTCTGTCCGTGGGCGGCACCGGTGGCACAGGCGTGTCGGTCGATATCGGCGCGCAGGTGCAAAACTTTGGCACCATCACCGGCGGCGGCGGCGGCGGCGGATACGAGGCCGGCGGCAGCGGCGGTGTGGGCGTCAGCCTGA
>CAJCIS010000200.1 GCA_903970435.1 Acidobacteriota bacterium
TTCTTGAAATACTCGACCGCCGAGCAGACGTTGTTCGCCACGTATAACGATTGCAGGTCGTTGGAGCCAACAACGATCACCTTCTGGCACATGTCGCGCGCAATCGGCAGGCCGAACCCGCCGCACACCACATCGCCCAGAAAATCCAGCAATACGTAGTCGAAATCCCACTGGTGAAAACCCAGTTTCTCCAGCAGTTCGAAACCGTGAATGATGCCACGGCCGCCACACCCGCGCCCCACTTCCGGCCCGCCCAGTTCCATGGCGAACACACCGTCGCGCTTGAAGCACACGTCGCCGATTGCAACTTTCTCGCCCGCCGCTTTCTTGCGCGACGACGTTTCGATAATCGTCGGACAACTGCGGCCGCCGAACAGCAGCGATGTCGTATCGCTTTTCGGATCGCATCCGATCAGCAGTACCCGCTTGCCCTGTTGCGCCATCATGTAGCTGAGGTTGGCGAGCGTGAAACTCTTGCCGATCCCGCCCTTGCCATAAATGGCGATTATCTGCGTCTGCCGGCGCGGCTTTTCGCTCATCTGGGTGCTGTCTGCATCGATCGGACCCGCTGGTGCATTCATGTCGGCGTACTCATTGAAGTTGTCTCCAATCGAGAACCATTTTGAGGCAGTCCGGATCGCCGAATGCGGTGCGATAGGCATCATCGGCCGCATGCGCCGCGCTCGTATGGGTAATCAGGCCGTCCAGCGACAACGCCCCGCTCGCCACCAGTGCGGCGGTCGCGCGCAGATCGGCATCGTTCCATTCCGCCGCCGCCCTGATCCGCGCCTCACGCATGAAGGCGGGTGGGAACGCGAAACTCAGGCGATCGGCGTAAAATCCTGCCAGCACCACCTCGCCGCCCCGCCCCAGACGCGAAATCAACGTATCGAGCAGGCCGGCATCGCCGCTGACATCGACAATCGTGCCGTAATCGCGCTTCGAATCCGCATCGGGATGCAGAACATGATAGCCGCACGCGCCTTTTTGCCGCGCGGCGTTCGTCTCCCAAACGATCGGATCGCGCCCGGCCTGCACCGCCAGCCGCGCCACCAGCCGGCCCAGCACGCCGTGGCCGACAATCAAATCCGGCAAGCCGCCGGCAATGGCGTGATAGGCGGTTGCCGCCAGGGCCAGCAGAACACCGCGTTCCGCCAGCGCCGCATCCACCGCCACCAGACGGCGCGCCGGCACAACCAGCCGGCTCGCGGCGCCACCGAACAGACCACGCACCGCGCCAAAACAATTCGCACCCGGCACGAACACCGTCTGCCCCGGCGTAAACCCCGCCTCCGGTCCCGCCTCGCGCACAATACCGACCGATTCGTATCCCGGCACCAGCGGGTAACCCATGCCCGGAAATGGCGGCATGCGGCCCGACCACAGCAACCGCTCCGTGCCGGTGCTGATGCCGCTATAGACAATATCCACCACAACGTCCGCAGACCCCTGCGGCGCCAGGGTCAAGCGGCTCAATTCCAGCTTTTCCGGTGCCTGCAGAACAACGGCGATGGCGTCCATGCCCCTGCCCACTCCCCAAGACGTCCGCTGCCGCGCGGTCGTCGATTTATGTCAGCTTAACCTGACATAAACGGGTGTCAACCCAAACTTACGCCCAAACGTTCGCAACGGGGGTCAAAAGCGCCGCTTGCCAGAATTGCGGACCCCGGAAACGGCCTGACGCCAATTCGCGACGCCGGCGGCACGCCGGTGGGGGGTGCAGGGGGGCGAAGCCCCCCGCCCGCCGGAGGCAATGAAGATGAGTCAACATCAAGGATGGTTGGCATAAGTGTCTGTCCGGAAAGTCGCGATGGCCGCCGACACTAGCCGCGTGCGACGATCAGACCCGTCAGCATCGGCGCGGCCGTGCGGCGCAGGCGCGGGCGTTTGAATCCCGCCTGCAGCAGCATGTCGCAGAGAAGTTCGGGCGGCCGGGCGCGGCCGCACCCCATGGCCAGCAAATAAAAACCGAAATAGGCGTCGGCCACTTTCGGATGGCCGTGCCGCCCGGCCATCGGCTCGGCCAGCAGCACGGTGCCGCCAGCCGGCAGTGCCCGCCGCACATTGCGCAACAATGTCATCGCCGCGACATCGTCATGATCGTGCACGACCCGCACAAGGCTGATCAGGTCCGCCCCGTCGGGCAGCCTGTCCTGGAAGAAATCGCCGCCGTGCAGTT
This sequence comes from Acidobacteriota bacterium, assembly GCA_903970435.1. Classification (GTDB taxonomy): domain Bacteria; phylum Pseudomonadota; class Alphaproteobacteria; order Acetobacterales; family Acetobacteraceae; genus CAJCIS01. Next base: position 2,180 of record CAJCIS010000200.1, read on the forward strand.
CGGCCCGGTCCAGCACGTCGGCCGCCGCCAGCCGCGCCCGGGCGCGCTCCACCACCGCCGGCAAATCGAACAGACACAGCCGGAGGCGCGTCGATTCGCGCGCCGCCGCGCGCAAAAATGTGCCCTCGCCGCCGCCCACATCCAGCAACATCTTGTGCCGCCCGACGCGATAAGCCGCCAGCACCTGGTCGGCCACCATGCCGTTGCTGGCCGCCATCAAAGCGCTATACGCGGCCACCTGCGCCGGCGTCAGCGACTCGGGATGCGCGCCGCCGGCATACGGCCAGTATGCCGCCAGCTCCGCGGGGCCGGTCTCCCGCCGCAACAAGGCCACCGGGTCCGCCAGATCGGCATAGAGCAGCGCGTGGTGCTCGATCATCGCGGCGACCCCAGGGTTGCCGAGCAGGGCGGCGCCCAGCGTACCAAGCTGATAGCCACCGGCGCCGGCCGCCGCGACAAGGTCCAGCGCGGCGGCCGCCCGCAGCAACCGCCCGGCGGCATCGGGCCGCAGCCCCACGCTTTGCGCAATCTCGGGCGTTGTCAGCGGGCCGTCCCGCAGCACCTCGAACAGGTGCAACCGCACGCACGCGGTCAGCACCTGCGAATAGACGAACCCGGCCCCGATATCGAACAATGAAGCCGCGTTGCGGCGCGCGATCGGCCGCGTCAGCGGAAAGCGCGTCGCCCATCGCTGGAACCCCGGCGACGCGATCCACCGCGTCTTCAGACGTTGCCACGAAGGCCAGGCGCTCAGCCCCGGCACCACATCGCGCGTACCGCGCACACGCGCGATGGGTCCCGCGGCCCCGGAACCCCACGGATTCGTCAAAGCTGGATCGGTCAAAACAGGATCGGTCAAGACAGGACCCACTCACCTCATGCCGCCACGGCGGGCAGCTCCTTCGGCATCAGGCGCTGGCTTTCCAGCCGGATCAAGGCCCTCAGGTCACCTGCACCCGGGCATTCGGGAATTGACGCGGCGGCCTCCGCGGCCAGCCCCTCCAAACGCGCCACGGCGCCCTGCAGCCCCAGCACATGCACAGCGTTCGGCCGCCCCAGCGCCGCATCCTGGCCCGCCGGCTTGCCCAACACCGCCTCGGTCGAAATCGCGTCGCCAATATCGTCGGCGACCTGGTATGCCTCACCGAGAGCGGCCCCCAAGGCGCGCCATGGCGCGGCGGCGCATCCCGCGGCGGCAGCGCCCGCTTCGGTCGCCGCCGCGAACAAGGCGCCCGTCTTGGCCCTCTGATACGCGGCCAGATCGGGCGCCGGTTCGCACTCCCACGCCTGCCCCGCGACGATGCCGTGCGGCACACCCACCGCGCTCCCCACGGTCGTGATCAGCGCCGCCAGGCGCCCCGGCACGCCTGCCGCGCCCCGCGCCAACGCCTGGAACGCCAGC
>CAJCIS010000201.1 GCA_903970435.1 Acidobacteriota bacterium
CAAAAGTTTTTTGTTTCTTTTTTTCAAAAAAGAAATGCTTCCTTCCTGCCTCACTTTCTATTCATGTGACGCGACCATGATGCGCGGATGGACGACCCCGCCGCGATCGCAACCTACTACCAGTTGGATTCCAGCCGCCCCGCCGTAATGACCGTCGGCGGCCTGCGCGCCTACGCGGCGCTGGACCGCCGCGATCCGGCCCGGCGCCTGATCGCGCTGCAAAGCCGCCCGGAGCTGCCGCCAAGATCGCGCACGCTCATGCGTCTCGGCGCCGCGCCGGTGCCGCATGCACTGACGCCGCTGGATCAAGGACCGGGGCGCGACCCGGCCGGGCAGGAAGGCTGGTTCATCCTGTGCGTGGCGCCGCCCGGACCGGCGCTGTCCGCCTCTATGGGTACCCCGCCCCGCCCATGGTCCGAGACAGAGGCCATTCAGGCCCTGCTGAAGCCGGCCGCGACGGCGCTGCACGCCCTGGCGCAGCGTGGCGTCACGCACCGGGCGATCCGCCCCGACAATCTGTTCCGCTCCGGCCCCGGCGAGCCGGTCACGCTCGGCCCATTCTGGGCAGCGCCGCCCGCCAGCCTGCAGCCAAACGTTTTCGAGCCGCCCTACGTGGCCATGTGCCTGCCGGCGGGCCGCGGTGAAGGCACCGCGGCGGACGACGTGTATGCGCTCGGCGCCGTGCTGCTGTGGTGCGTGCTGGGCGGCCCGCCGGCGTGGTCGGAACCGTCAGGCTTGCTGTGGCGGAAACTGGCGCTCGGCAGCCTGCCCGCGCTGGCGGCGGGCAGCACCTTGTCGACCGCATTCCAGGAGCTGCTGCGCCTGATGCTGGCAGAGGATCCGGATCATCGGCCGACGCCGGAACTCCTGATGGCGCCGGACCAGGCGCGATCGCGCCGCCTCGCCACACGGCCGACGCCGCGGGCGACCCGCCCACTGCAGGTCGGCAACGTGGCCTGCTCCACGGCGCGGGAACTGGCCCATGCCCTGTGCGTGCAGCCGGAGGCGGGCATGGCCTTGATCCGCAGCGGCGCCATGGATGGCTGGCTGCGCCGCGTCCTGGGGGACGGCCAGCTCGCCGTGCTGGCCGAGAAGATGATCGCAAGCGCCGCCGACGCGGAAACCGACGAGCAGCGCCGGAACGCGGGGATTTTGATGCGGGTCGCCTGGGCGTTGGACCCGCTCATACCGTTGATCTGGCGCGGCATCGCCCTGTTTCCGGACGGGTTGGGCAGCGCGCTGGCGGCCGCGCAGGCGGCGGGCCAGGCGGTGGTCTGCGCAAACCTGGAGGAGCTGGTGATGTTCGATGTCATCACCTTCTGGTCGGCACTCCAGACCAAGCGCACGGATCTGGACGCGCTGCGGCAGGAAACACGCGACTGGCGCGCCTGGCTCGTCGCGCGGGGCGCCATGGGCGGCGCCAAGCGGCTGTCCTACGCACTGAACCCGCTGCTGACGTGCGGGTCCGCCCTGCTTGCGGGCCGGGCGGTGGCGCGGCTGGCCGATCTGTTGCCGGCCCTGGAGTTGTCGGCCGCGGTGGCCGATCGCAAGCGGCCGCCGGTCGACGCGCATGTGGCCGCCTTCGTCGCCGCACGGGCCGACGCCACCTTGCTGGCGGATATCGGACAGTTGGAAGGCTTCACCACGCTGCCGGAGCGGATTTCCGTTCTGCGGCTCTTCGCGCGCCTGCAATCGCGCCTGCACCCCGCCCCCTTGCCGGCGCTCGCCGCCTGGCTGCTGGAGAGCCGGCTGGTCGATCTCGAGCAATGGCGCAACCTGCACACCCGAAAATCGGTCGGCGCCAAGTTGGCGGAGGCCGCGTCCGCGGGGCAGATCGGGACCATGCTGAACATTGCGCAGGACGAATTCGCGCTGGCCGCGGATCGGGCGGGTGCCGCGGCCGCGGCCGGACGCGCCGTGGCCATTGCCGAGGAACTGGCCGCACTGGCAGCCGGCAGCAGCCGCAGGCAAGACAACGCTGAACGGCTGGCGTACGACGTCGCCGCGGGCGCCGGATTGCTCGCCTTGCTGCTTGCGGCCGTCACGCTGGGCCTGGGACCCTGATGCAAGCGGCACGAACCGGCCGCGGCGGCCGCGCGCGCGGCGGGCATTCCTGGCTGCAAGGGCTGGCATGCGGCGCATTGGTCACGTTCGCGCCGGCGTTCGCGTTGCTACTGGGTGTGCTGCTGGTGCCGGCACTGGTCGGCGTGCTGCTCGATCGCCGGCCGGGGCGGCCGGTGGCCCGCGCGGTTTTCCTCGCCGGCGCCGCCTTCGCCTTGGCGCCGGCATGGCGTCTTTTCGAGGGCGGGGACAACCTGAGCGCGGCCTTGGATCTGCTGCAGGACCCGCGCGTGCTGGCGCCTGCATGGCTGGCCGGGGCCACCGGGTGGGCGCTGTGCGAGATCCTGCCGATGCTGCTGCGCGTGGCGTCCGATGCGCGCGCCGCGGCGCGCACCGCGGCCTTGCAAGCGGAAATCGAAGCCCTGCGGGAAGCCTGGGATCTGGAGGGCGGCTGAATTCGAGGCCCAGGCCAGGTGCCAGCCTCGGGGCAAGAATCGGGGCAAGCCTGTGGGCAAGCCGGGGGGCAAGCCTGGGGGCAAGCCAGTGTCAATGCGCCGATCCTGTGGCAGTTGTGTTCGGCGTACCCACCTGAACGTTGCCGCCAGCATCCCGAGTCCCATGAACGCAGAGCCAATTCCCTCCAACGATGCGTCGGCCGATGACGCGCTGGCCGGCGACGCGCTGGCGTTCCGCACCGCGCTGGGCAGCTTTGTCACCGGGGTGACGATCGTCACCACGCGCGATGCCGGCGGCCACGACATCGGACTCACGGCAAACAGTTTCAATTCCGTGTCGCTCGACCCGCCGATGATCCTGTGGAGCCTGGCGCTCACGAGCAGCAATCTGGCAGCGTTCAGGCAGGCGACCTGGTGGGCGGTGCATGTGCTGTCGTCGTCGCAGGAGACATTGTCGGGTCGCTTCGCCAGCAAGGGCGCGGACAAATTCGCCGGCGTGACCGTCATGCGCGGGCCAGGCGATATTCCCTTGCTGGAAGACTGCGCTGCCCGCTTCGTCTGCCGCACCGCGTTCGAATATGAAGGCGGCGATCATGCGATTTTCGTCGGCGAGGTGCTGTCGTTCGACCGCGCGGGCCACGCGCCGCTGGTCTACCATCAGGGCCGCTACGGCCGTGTTCAGGCGTCCCCGGCGGTCGCGGATGCGGCCGCCCGCGGCTTTGTCGTCGACCAGGGCGGGCGGACGCGCCTTACCGAAACGGGCGCGGCGTTGTTGCTGGAACTTCTGGCGGCGGCCGCGGATGACCCGCGTCACCTCGCGCGGCGTGACCCGGGTACGCTGGGTAATATGCTGAGACGGTTGCTCGAGGGCGTTGAAGCGAAGGATTAAAAAAGTAGTTCTTTTTTGAAAAAAAGAACCAAAAAACTTTTGCTCTTGATGCAATCCCTGACGTATCGGCTAAGGCTCGAATCGGTGTGCAGGCGCAGGGCAAAAGTCTTTTGGTTCTTTTCTTCAGAAAAGAACATCGTTCCTTCTTCACCCGTATTTGGACCGGAGACACCTGAATGCTGAGCCGCACCTCGCTTGATCCGCAATCGGCCCTGGTTTGCACGATGGTGCTCGTGGCGGCCGCCGAATCGGGCGGCATTTCGGATCGCGAAATCGGCGTGATGGCGACGCTGGTGCAAACCCTGCCGATCTTCGAGGGATTTTCCACCGACGCATTGCGCGATGCGGCGGATGCCGCGGTCAACTTGCTGCGCGATGAAAACGGATTGCCGCGCGCCGGCCAGCTCATCCGCGAGGCGCTGGAAACGCGCCTGCGCGAGACGGCCTACACGCTGGCCTGCGAAGTGGTGGCGGCCGAGACCGACCACGGGCAGGCGATCCTGCACATGCTGGCGTTCATCAGCGCCGAACTCCGGCTGGACCGCCTGGTGATCGCGGCCATCGAGCGCGGGACGCGCGCGCGGTATCAGCGGCTGGTTTAGGGGGTGGCAGACGGCAAGAAGGCAAGCCGTTCTGTTTTGCAAAGAAGCACCAAAAAACCTTTTCCTTTGTGGTTCAATTTGTTGCCGTCGGCCGGCCAACGGGCACGGTTCACGCCAGCTTCAAATTCGTCGCTGCTGCCTTGCCGCGCTCCATTACCACCTCATAGGTGACCTTCTGACCGTCATTGAGGCCGCGCAGGCCGGCGGCCTGAACCGCGGTGATGTGCACAAACACGTCCTTCCCGCCGTCGCCGGGCATGATGAAGCCGAAGCCCTTTGTTGCGTTGAACCATTTCACTGTACCAGTCGCCATGTTGTGTATCACTTCCGTCCTGTGGCACCACGCGGCCGTTCGCGCAGCTCTAACGCGAACCGGAACGCTCTAGCGCCTGAAGCTTCCGGTGACGGAAATACAGTCAAGGCCAGTCGAAACGTCGATTGCCCCTGCATGGGGCCAGAAACCCAAAGCGGTGTCAATCGCACGGTTTGCCATGCGAAGGCGCGTTCGAGTACGTCCCGCAAACGGGCGGTCGGCCAGACGTTGCGGATGCTTAACGTCAGCCATTTAGTCCGAATTCACAACAGATTGCCGCGCCGCTGACGAATACGTCAGGCATTTGACACCGCGCGGCGCGGCGCGTTTCGGCCGGGCCCCAGACGGCTTACGCACTCTTAACCTTTCTCCCCCTATTCTGGACGCTGTGCACCTTTCTGGGAGAAGTCGCATGGCCCTGAACAATGACGCTGTAACGGTGAATCTGCCGGCGCCCGTGCCGGACAATTTGACGGTGTCCGGGGGCGCCGGCTACACGCCGGACGCCCCGATGATCGTTACGCCGCAGACCGGCCAGACCGTGCTGACAGTGGGCGCCGACGGCGAATTCACCACCATCGGCGCCGCCGTCGCGGCGGCGCAGAATGGCGATCTGATCCTGATCGCGCCGGGCACCTACGTGAACGACTTCGCCGACGTCACGGCGCAGGTCACCATCGCGGGGGCCGGCGGCATGGTGAACCTGGTGTCAACCGAAGACCTGCCGAACGAGAAAGGCATCTTTATCGTCGACAATAATTGCCAAATCGACAATCTGACCTTCCAGGGCGCCGAAATCCCGGACAGCGAGGGCGGCAACGGCGCGGGCATCCGCTACCAGGGCGGCAACCTCGTGCTGAACAATGACGCCTTTCTGGATAACCAGAACGGCATCATGGGGTCCGCGGTGGACAATCTGCCGCAGAACAGCTTCACGATCGAAGGATGCACCTTCGACAGTAATGGTCAAACCTCCGGGCAATATGCCGGCTACACCCACAATCTCTATGTCGGAGAGGGCGTCAGTTCGGTCGTTGCGACGAACAATATTTTCGAGCGCGCCAACGTCGGTCATGAGTTCAAGAGCCGGGCCGCCAGCAATTTCATCAGCAACAACATCTTCTACGACGGTCCCACCGGCACCGCGAGCTACAGCATCGACCTGCCTGACGGCGGTGCCGACACGATATCCGGCAATGTCCTGGAAAAAGGACCGGAGTCGGAGAACAATTCATTCATCCATTACGGCGGTGAGGGCATTCCCTATGCTGGCAGCGGGCTGTCGGTGACGGGAAACCATTTCATCAACGACCTCGGCCCGCAGGCCAACGGCGTGCTGAACCAGACCACGCTGCAGGCAACGATCACCGGCAACGAATTCGACAATTTCGCCAACGCGACATTGGCCGACGGCAGCTACACGCAGAGCGGCAACGTGGACCAGAATGGCGACCCGATCGCGCCCAGCGCGTCGGATGAATTCGCGCAAGGGACGGACGTGGATGATTTCTCCGGCGATTCCCTGTCCCACAACATCACCTTGACCACGCAGACCGGCGTTCTCGGCGGCGGCGGCCTGCTGACGGTATTGGCCGAGGCCGGGCACGTCACCGTACTGGGCGGCGTCGGCGGCCTGAATTATCAGGAGGCGCCGAATGAGGGCGGGTCCTACATCACCACCGCCGCCGGTGCGTCCGATACCATCACGGCTTTGGGCCAGGACACGATCCAGGCGAGCGGGCAGGACAGCATCACCGCCGGCAGCGGCAATCTGGTCGTCGAAATCGACGGCAACGATACGGTGAACAGCGGCACGGACAACAACGCCTACACGGTGAACGGCACATTGAGCCTGATCGGCAACGGCGGTGCCGATACCGTGCAGATCAATAGTGAAACCGCCCGCGCGACGCTGCAAGGCCGGGAATCCTATTTCCAGAACACCATCAACGGCGGCTACAGCGCGTGGAACATCAGCCAGGACGGCGTGCAGGATCAGGCCACCATCAATGGCGGCGGTGTGGCGGCGGCCGTTTATGACGGCGGCATGAACGTCACCACGGCGGGCGGCATCGCGGGGTCGAACATCAGTTTTGGTTCCGGCAATGTGATCCTGGACAGCTACGGCGACGACACGGTGCATGCCGGCAGCGGCGCCGCCACGATCCTGGTGGGCGCCTCGGCGACGATCTACGACGGCACGGGCGCTCTCGGCGTTTATGGCCACGGCGTGCAGGGCGAGGCGACGGTGTATGGCGGGGCCGGACCGGTGACCATCAGCGGCGACACCGGCAACATCACCTATGTCGGCGGCGCGCAACAGGGCGTCCTGAACGCGCAGCTCAGCGGCATCGCCATCGACGGCGGCGCCGGCCTGCTGAACGTCACCGGCGGCAGCGACCAGTCCGTGACCGGCGGGACCGGCGGCCTGAATTTCACCACGGCCGGCGGCGCCGACACCATCACCACGAATGCCGCGGCGCACGACACGATCGGCTTCACCTATGCCTGCGACGTGGTCAGCAACGGCACCGATCACATCATCGACGGCAGCGGCAACTCCACCGTCACCGCCAATGGCCAGGCCACCATCACCGGCAGCACGGCCAATGCCTATTACACCTTGAATGGCCAGGACAGCCTGTCGGGGCGCGGCTACACCCGCGTCACCATCGGCGGCGCCTCGCACGACACGGTGAATGGCGGCTCACTGACCAGCATTGCGGTGAATGGCGGCTGGGTGCGTTTCACGCAGCTCGGCAACAGTGACGGCGAAGTGGCGACCGTCAGCGGTTCCGGCGCCAGCCTGCTCGACGGCGCCACCGCGGGCGTGGATCAAATTACGCTGGGCGGCGCGGGCGACGGCGCGGCGCTGGGCGGCGGCCACCAGAGCGTTTCGGTGGCGGCAACCGGCACCCGTATCTGGGCGACCGCCGGCAGCGATACGATCAACGTGACGGCCGGCGGCGGCAACATCTGGGGCGGCGGCGGGACACTGGTTCTGCAAATGAACGATACGCGGGACCAGCAGGTGATCACCGTGCAGGGCGGCGGCGGCCTGGTGACCCAGGCGCCCGGCTACGGCAACCTGGTCTTTAACGGCGGCCGGGGCGCGGCATCGCTCGGCGGCGTTTCTGGCATCGAGAACGTCACCGCCGGCAGCGGCAACATGACGCTGGTGGGCGGCGGCGGCGGCACGCGCTTTACGGCCGGCAGCGGGTCGGCGCAGGCAACGCTCACGCGCGCGGGCGGCACGGTGGTTTTCGGCACCGGCCAGGCGGCCATTACGGAAGCCGGATCGGGCGGCGCGGTGACCTACGACTTTGTCGCCGGCCACGGCGGCGGCTCGGACACCATCACCGGCTTCCGCGTCGGCACCGATCAGATGTCATTCCAGGGCGTTAACGTCACGTCCGACGTCGTGAATGCCGGTTCCACAATCATGACGCTCTCCGATGGCACCCACGTCACCTTCGTCGGCGTCACCGCTGTAGGCGCCATCGTCCACCACACCTAGTAAAGGTTTTTTGTTTCTTTTCTTCAAAAAAGAAATACTTCCTTTTATTTTTGTTACGAAAAAAATGTTGGCGCCTCCCGATCAAGGCGCCAACATTTTCGGGCACGCGGCTATGCCAGCGGATAAGGCAGCTTGAATATCACGTCTTCCTGCGTGACCTGCCGTTCCTCGATCTGAAGCTGAAACCGTTTGCCGAGTTCGGCCAGAACCTCCTGCACCAGGCTTTCCGGTGCCGAGGCTCCTGCGGTAAGCCCCACCGTGCCCACACCGTCGAGCAGCGAAAAATCGAGGTCGGAAACCTTCGGCACCAGCACCGCGCGGCGGGCGCCGGCGCGCTCGGCCACTTCGCGCAAGCGCTGGCTGTTGGAAGAATTGGGGCTGCCGATGACGATCATCAGATCGCACGAAGCCGCAATGGTTTTCACCGCCGCCTGGCGGTTGGTGGTGGCGTAACAGATATCCTCCCGCCGGGGGCCATCGATATGCGGAAACCGGCGCCGCAGCACATCGATGATTTCCGCCGTGTCGTCGACCGATAGCGTGGTTTGGGTAATGAACGCCAGGGGTTCGGCCACCGGTTTGACCTGCTCGGCCTCCTCGGCGTTCTGCACCAACGTCACGGCGCCGGGTGGCAACTGGCCCATGGTGCCGACCACTTCGGGGTGGCCGCAATGGCCGATCATCAGAATGTGGCGCTTTTCGCGAAAATGGCGTTCCGCCTCGCGGTGCACCTTGCTGACCAGCGGGCATGTCGCATCGAGGTAGTCCAACTGGCGCCGCTGCGCCTCGGCGGGCACCGATTTCGGCACGCCGTGGGCGGAAAACACGACATGCGCGTTGGCCGGCACTTCGTCGAGCTCCTCGACGAAGATGGCTCCCTGGCGCTCCAGGTCCTCCACCACGGTGCGGTTATGGACGATTTCGTGGCGGACATAGACGGGCGCCCCATAGCGGCGCAGCGCTTCCTCCACCACCCGGATCGCCCGGTCCACGCCGGCGCAGAAGCCGCGCGGGCCGGCCAGAATGACGCGCAGGCTGGCGGCGGCCTGCGGTGCGGCGGGTGAGCCGGTCAGGCTGTTGGGCAAATTGTCGGTGAGGGCATCGGGCATGGCGGGGCGGCTTCTTCCGGAACTGCGGGATGCGGCACTATGAAGACGCGGCCTTTCTGGTGCAAAGCAACGCCCGAGCGAGACATGGCGCCACACATGGCCGGAGCCAAGCGGAGTTGCAATGCGGGTTTTTCGAAACTGTTTACCCATGCAAGTGCTGACTGCCGTGCTGCCGCCGGCTTGCCTGGCGCTCACGTGGGCGTTGGCCGCCTGCACGCCGGACCCCGACGAGAAGGCCCCCCAATGCCCGGTGGCGCTGCTGCGGCGGGATGCCAGCACCCTGAGCCGCTATGACGGAAAGGGCACCGACCTGACCGACCTCGTGCTGAGTGGCCGGCTCCAGGACGTCGGCGGCGCCTGCAAGGGTCTACTCGGCAAGAACACGCTGGCGGCGCACGCCCACGCGACCATGGTGCTGACCCGCGGCCCGGCGGCCACCAGCCGCGAGGTGGACGTGCCGTATATCATCGCCGTGATGAAGGGCGACCAGGTTCTGGAGGAGCACCGATACACCCAGCACGTCGCGTTTCCGCCCAACGTGGACACGGTGCAGGTGACGGGCCAGGAGGTGTTTTTCGACTTCCCGACGCGGCGTGGCCTGGGCGGGCAGAACTATACGATTTACGTGCTGTTCGAGCTGACACCGGAGGAGCTGGCGGCTAACCGGAGAGCGCTGGGAATGCGTTAGAAGGCAAGGAAGGCCTTTAACAGACAACAGTTTTTTGGTTCTATTTTTCAAAAAAGAACGACTTCCTCCTACTCGACGACCCAGGCCCTCTCCCGCAGGACCGGCACCTTCGCATCATGCACCGGTTGCTCGAGCCACTCGGCAAATCGGAAAATCACCGCCCGTGTCGCCGCCGCCAGCTTGGCGGCCAGCGCCTCCTCGATGGAATACCAGCCCGGGTCCTCCAATTCCGTCGAACCCACGGGTTCGCCGCGGACCAGGGCGGCATCGACCGCAAAGAAATAGGCGTCGAACCGCATCGCCCGGTCCGGCGGCGTGATCGCGCGGGCAAAGAAATCCAGCCCATGCAATTGGGGCGGATGGCCGAGCGAAATGCCCACCTCCTCCTCCAGCTCGCGCGCCGCCGCCACGCCGAGCGCCTCGGCCAGGCCCGGGGATGCGGACCGCTCCAGGCGCGCCCGCACCTCGGCCCGCAAGGGTGTGCCGACGGCGGCCCCGAAATCCGATGGATCGACAGCGCCGCCGGGGAACACCAGGACGTTGGGCATGAACCGGTGCCCCGCCCCGCGGCGCGCCATCAACAGCCGAAACCCGTCCGGCCGGCGCCGAACCACCAGCAGACTGGCCGCCGCGCGGGGAACCACAGTGGGGCCCGGCGGCGCCTTGGGAACATCGTCGCTCATCCGGCGCACCTGCGGCGAAAATGGCGGTCGTCGCAAGCGCGCGGACTTGACGTTCGGCCGCGCGGGGCGCATCTCCTTTCAATCAGGACTAAAGAGGTCCTGTTGTGCTGCGGGCGCCATGTTCAAACTTTCCAAGCTCACGGACTATGCTGTGGTGGTGCTGGTTCGGCTGGCGCGGATGGATGGCGTGCAGACATCTCCCGGCATTGCGGCCGCGACCGGCATTCCGGAACCGACCGTCGCCAAGGTATTGAAAATTCTGGCGGGCAGCGGGCTGGTTTCGTCCCAGCGTGGCGCGCGTGGCGGCTACCGGCTCGCGCGGCCGTTGGCGCAGGTGCCGGTGGCCGATGTCATCGCCGCCATCGACGGGCCGATCGCGCTGACCGCCTGCGTGGATAATGGCGCGTGTGAGAGCCATGGGTTGTGTCCCATGCACGGAAGGTGGGACCCGGTGAACGATGCGATCGAAGCCGCCTTGAGCCGGATTACCTTGGCCGACATGGATGGCGCCATTCCCCGCGCTTTCCGCGCCCCCGAAATCGCGTCGAACCCTGGCCGGTCCGCGTTCGCGCCGCATTCCGACGAGCCCGCCGACCGCCCCGCCGCTTAAGGATTTCGCCATCATGCCAGCCGTCGCCGAAACCCTCGACACCGTGCGCGCCGTAACCGACGGCGGCTACAAATGGGGTTTTGTCACCGACATCGAAATGGATATGGCGCCCAAGGGCCTCACCGAGGACACGGTGCGCCTCATTTCCGCGCGCAAGCAGGAACCCGCATGGCTGCTGGAATGGCGCCTGCGCGCGTTCGCCGCGTGGCAGGCGATGGAAGAGCCGCATTGGGCCATGCTGCATTACCCGCCGATCGACTATCAGGACGCGCATTATTACGCGGCCCCCCGCAAGAAGGACGGCCCCAAGTCGCTCGACGAGGTGGACCCCGCGTTGCTGCGCACCTACGAAAAGCTCGGTATTCCGTTGCGCGAGCGTGCTTTCCTGGCCGGCGTGGAAGCGAGCAACATCGCGGTGGATGCGGTATTCGACAGCGTTTCGGTGGCCACCACGTTTCGCGCCACGTTGGCCAAGTCCGGTGTGATTTTCTGCCCGATCAGCGAGGCGGTGCGCGACCACCCCGAGCTGGTGCAGAAATACATGGGCAGCGTGGTGCCGCCCAGCGACAATTTCTTCGCCGCCCTGAATTCAGCCGTGTTCACCGATGGCAGCTTCGTGTTCATCCCCAAAGGCGTCGCCTGCCCGATGGAGCTTTCCACCTATTTCCGCATCAATGCGCGCAACACCGGCCAGTTCGAGCGGACATTGATTATTGCCGAGGACGGCGCCTCGGTCAGCTATCTCGAGGGCTGCACCGCGCCGATGCGCGACGAGAACCAATTGCACGCGGCCGTGGTCGAGCTGATTGCCATGGACGATGCGCGGATCAAATACAGCACCGTGCAGAACTGGTATCCCGGTGACGCCGAGGGCCGTGGCGGCATCTATAATTTCGTCACCAAGCGCGGCGTGTGCCGCGGGGCGCGCTCGAAAATCTCCTGGACCCAGGTGGAAACCGGCTCGGCGATCACCTGGAAATATCCGTCATGTGTGTTGCAGGGCGATGGCAGCATCGGCGAGTTCTATTCCGTCGCGGTGACCAACAACCGGCAGCAGGCGGACACTGGCACCAAAATGATCCATATCGGCCGCGACACGACCAGCACGATCGTGTCGAAGGGCATCTCCGCCGGCCACTCGAATAACACCTATCGCGGCCTGGTGCGCGTGCTGCCGAAGGCCGCCGGCGCGCGCAACCACACGCAGTGCGACTCGCTGCTGATCGGTGACCAATGCGGCGCGCATACGGTCCCCTACATCGAAAGCCGCAACGCGACCGCGCGCGTGGAACATGAAGCCACCACTTCGAAGATCGCCGAGGACCAGTTGTTCTATTGCCGCCAGCGTGGCCTGTCGGAAGAAGACGCGGTCGGGCTGATCGTCAACGGCTTCTGCCGCGAAGTGCTGAAGGAACTCCCCATGGAATTTGCCGTGGAAGCCCAAAAACTCCTCGCCGTATCGTTAGAAGGCTCGGTAGGTTGATACGCAATAAGCAAAAGTTTTTTGCTTCTTTCTTGCAAAAAAGAAGCCCTTCTTCTTTGAAAAAAAGAAGCAAGAAACTTTTATCTGTCTGGTGATCTATGCTCGAGATACGTAACCTTCACGCGGCCGTCGTTGAAAAGCCGATACTCCAGGGCATCGACCTTGTCGTGCCGGACGGCGAAATTCATGCCATTATGGGGCCGAACGGCTCGGGGAAGTCCACGCTGGCTTACGTGCTGTCGGGCCGGGAGGATTTTGCGGTAACGGCGGGCAGCGTGACGTTCGATGGCGCGGATCTGCTCGCCATGGAACCGGAACAGCGTGCCCAGGCGGGATTGTTTCTCGCCTTCCAGGCGCCGGTGGAATTGCCCGGCGTTGGCAACGCCAATTTCCTGCGCACCGCCTTGAACGCGGTGCGCCGCGCGCGTGGCGACGAGGAACTCGACGCGGCGGCGTTTCTCAAACTTGCCCGCGCGGCCGCCAAGTCGCTGCATATGCCGGACGACATGCTGAAGCGCAACGTGAACGTGGGTTTTTCCGGCGGCGAGAAAAAGCGGAACGAAGTGCTGCAGATGGCCATCCTGCGGCCGAAGCTCGCCATTCTGGACGAGACGGATAGCGGGCTCGATATCGACGCGCTGCGCATTGTGGGCGACGGCGTGAATGCCCTGCGGTCGGAACGATTTTCCGCGCTGGTCATTACCCACCACCAGCGGCTGCTCGACCATATCGTGCCGGATCGCGTGCATGTTCTGGCGCATGGCCGCATCATTCGCAGCGGCGGCGCGGAATTGGCCCGCGAACTGGAAGCGCAGGGCTATGCGCAAGTCATTGCGGAGGCGGCGTGAACATCGTCGCGCAAAAAATTCTACCCCCGAACGCGACGAGCGCCGAGCCGTTCCTGGCGCGGTATCGCGGATTGCGGGCCGGCCTGCCGGGGCCGCGCGCGCCGCGTGAGGCGGCCGCCGATCTGCTGCGCCGGCGCGGCCTGCCCGGCCCACGCGACGAAGCGTGGAAATACACCAGCCTGCGTCCGCTCACCGAACTGCAATTCCATGCGGCCCTGACCGACGCGGGCGATCATCCCGCACCCGTTGCGCTGCCGCATCTCGGCGCGCTTGCGGAAAGCCCGCGCGTGGTTTTTGTCGCCGGCCGGTATCGCGCGGATTTATCGCAATTGCCCGACCAGATTACGGCGCGGCGCTTTGCCGGTCATCTGGGCACGCAGGAGGCCGCGGACGATAGCCAATTGTTGGCGCTGAATACGTTGCTTGCCGAGGATGGTGCGCTGCTGGAAGTGGCCGCTGGCATCGATGCCGGAACCCTTTTGCTCATTCACATGGGCGCCGACCTGTCCGGCACGCCGGCGGCCTTTCACCCGCGGCACAGCGTTCATCTCGGCGCCGGCGCGGCTTTGACGCTGGTGGAAATCAGCGCCGGGCAAGGCACGTATTTGCACAACCCGGTCATGGATATAGATTTGGCCGCGGGCGCGCGGCTGGCGCATTTGCGGCTGCAAATCGAATCACCGCAGGCGTTCCATATCGGTGCCGTGCATGCGGCCATCGCCGAGCGCGCGTCCTATGACAGTTTTTCGCTTGTCCTGGGCGCCCGGCTGGCACGAAGCGAAATCCACGCGCGGCTGGGTGGCACAAACTGCCACGCCGCACTGAATGCGGCGCAGGTGCTGCGCGGCGCGCAGCATGCCGACTTTACCACCGTCGTTTCACATGACGCACCTTGCGGCACGTCGCGCCAGACGGTGAAGAACGTGCTGGATGATCATGCAAGGGGCGTGTTCCAGGGCAAGATCGAGGTGGCGCGCGCGGCGCAGAAAACCGACGGCTACCAGATGAACCAGGCGTTGCTGCTGTCGCCGCATGCCGAAATCGACAGCAAGCCGCAACTCGAGATTTTCGCCGACGACGTCAAATGCAGCCACGGCGCGACTGTCGGCGAGCTGGATGCCGATCAGATGTTTTTCCTGCGCAGCCGCGGCATTCCGCAGGCCGAGGCGCGCGGCATGCTGGTGCGCGCCTTTCTGTCGGAAGCGCTCGACCTGGTGCAGCACGACGCCGCGCGTGCATTGTTCGATGAGGCTCTGAACGCATGGTGGGAGACGCAGGCGCCATGAACCAGATCGGGCCGCGCATTCCTGGTGTGCCGTTCAATGTCGACAGGATTCGGCAGGATTTTCCGATCCTGTCGCAGTCGGTGCGCGGCAAGAAACTGGTATTTCTGGACAGCGCGGCGAGCGCGCAGAAGCCGCGCGCCGTCATCGAGGCGATGAGCCATGCGATGGAGACGCAATACGCCAACGTTCATCGCGGCCTGCATTGGATGAGCGAGCGCACCACCGATGCCTATGAGTCGGTGCGCGATCAAGTGGCATCGTTGCTGAACGCACCGTCACGCGATGAAATCGTTTTTACCCGCAACACGACCGAGGCGATCAACCTGGTGGCCCACAGTTATGGCCGTGGCGTCCTGCAGCCGGGGCAAGCGGTGTTGATCAGCGAAATGGAGCACCACTCCAATATCGTGCCGTGGCAGATGCTGCGCGATGCGCACGGCATTCGGCTGCTCGTGGCGCCGGTGACCGACGCCGGCGAGCTGGACATGGCAGCCTACGAATCGCTGCTGGCGGACGGCAATGTGGGCCTCGTCGCCATCACCCACATGAGCAACGTGCTCGGTACTTACACGCCGGCCGCCCGCGTGGCTGCGCTGGCGCACCGATTTGGCGCCAGGATTTTGTTCGATGGCAGCCAGGCGGTCGTCCATCGCGCGGCCGACGTGCAGGCGATCGACGCTGATTTTTATGTCTTCACCGGCCACAAGCTTTATGGCCCGACAGGAATCGGCGTGCTGTGGGCCAGGGCAGAATTGCTGGACAGAATGCCGCCGTTTCTCGGCGGCGGCGACATGATTTCTTCGGTCAGCTTCGAAAAATCGACATGGGCGCGGGTGCCGCACAAGTTTGAAGCGGGCACGCCGGCCATTCTGGAGGCGATCGGGCTGGGCGCTGCCATTTCGTATGTGAACGAAATCGGTTACGATGCGATTGCCGCGCACGAGCAGTCGCTCACCGACCACGCGCTCGCCACCCTGTCCACGATCGACGGCCTGTACATCATCGGCCGCGCACAGGACCGCGGCGGCGTCATTTCCTTTACCATGGACGGCGCACACGCGCACGACATTGCAACGCTGCTGGACCGCAACGGCATTGCGGTTCGCGCCGGCCATCACTGTGCCGAGCCGCTGATGCAACGACTTGGCCTGGACAGCACCGCGCGCGCCAGCTTCGCGCTCTACACCACCCATGCGGAAATCGATGCGCTGGCCGAAAACCTCGAGCGGGTCAGGAGCTTCTTTCAATGAGCTTCGATGCCGTGCGCGACCTGTATCAGGACGTCATTCTGCGCCATGGCCGCAATCCGGTCCATATGCAGCGATTGGAAGTTTTTGATGCCGCTGCCTCGGGAGACAATCCGATGTGCGGCGATCGTTGCGAGGTGCGCATCCAATACGCGCCGGATGGCGCCGTGGGCACGATCGGGTTCGACGCGCGTGGCTGCGCCATCAGCATGGCGAGTGCCGACCTCATGGTGGAGGCGGCAACCGGCCGTCCGCCCGAGGACATCCGTGCACTGGCAAGCGATTTCTATGGCCTCGTCCGCACCGGCGACACAGCAAGCGAGAACACGGCGCTCGCCGCACTCAAGCCGTTGTCCGGCGTTGCCGAATACCCTTCCCGCATCAAATGCGCCACGCTCCCCTGGGCCGCCCTGCTTGCGGCGCTCGACGGGCAAACGGAGGCCAGCAGTGAATGACATGAACCTGCCTACCGACCCGCAGCACGAAAAATCGACCACCGGCGCGCCCGGCACCGGCACCTGGACGCCGGATGGCGAGGTATTGTCGGCGCCGCACGAAACCGCGGTTCTGGACGCGATCTGCACCGTTTACGACCCGGAAATTCCGGTCAATATCTACGAACTCGGCCTGATCTATGCCGTGGATATTACCGATGACGGCGATATACGGGTCGAAATGACCCTGACAGCGCCAGGCTGCCCCAGCGCCCAGGAACTGCCAGAACAGGTGCGCGAAGCGGTACAGAAACTGCCCGGCGCCCGCAACGTCACCGTAGAGACCGTTTGGGATCCGCCATGGAATCCCGGACGGATGAGCGAGGAAGCCCGCCTCTCGCTCAACATGTTCTGATCGGACAAATGCCATGAGCCAAACCGAAACCGCCCCCGCCCGCAAGCGCGCTTTGCCCCCGCTGATGACGCTCACCGATGCGGCCGCAAACCGCCTGCGCCACCTTTATTCCGCAGGGCAAAGCGGCAAGCTGCTACGTGTGGGCCTCAGCACGAAGGGCTGCTCGGGACTTTCCTATGACATGACCTGGGTCGATGCCGCCGGGCCGGGCGACGAAGTCGTTACCGATCGCGGCATTACGGTGCTGGTGGACCGCAAGGCGACGTTGTTTCTAATCGGCACGACGATGGACTTTGAGGAAACGGCTCTTACTTCGAGCTTTACCTTCACGAACCCAAACGAAAAAGGACGTTGCGGGTGTGGGGAGAGTTTTCACGTTTAGAAGAAGCGGTTCTTTTTTGAAAAAAAGAACCAAAAAACTCTTTCTCTGGGCGCGGACTTAAATGGCTGGTAGCCAGGATACGGCGCCGGATCGGCGCAACGCACATACACGCGTCTATTTGAATGGATCATTCTTGCCGCGCGACCAAGCTCGCGTCTCCATCTTCGATGCAGGATTCTCTCTTGGCGATGGCGTATGGGAAGGACTGCGCGCGCACAGAGGGCGCCTGCTTTTTCTTGATGCGCACATCGATCGCCTTCTGGCAGGGGCCGCGTCCATCGATCTCACGATCGGCCTTGATCGCGCGCAGATCGCCGCCGCCCTCTACGCCACGCTCGCCGCAAACGACATGTACGACGGCGTGCATTTGCGCCTGATGGTGACCCGCGGCCTGAAATCCACGGTCAACCAGGACCCACGCAATGCGCTCGGACAGCCCACGGTCGTCATAACGGCCGAATACAAGCAGCCGAATCCCGCAACCGCGAGTCGCGGCCTCGATCTTCTGACATCCTCGATCCGCTGCTCGCCTGCCGACATCTTCGACATGCGCCTCAACTCGCACAGCCGGCTCAACCTCATTCGTGCCCTGCTCGATGCCATTCATGGCGGCGCGGACGAGGCTCTCATGTTGGACCCGGACGGATTTGTCTCCAGTTGCAACGCCACCAATTTCTTTGCCGTGCGAGACGGAACGGTTTTCACGTCGAGCGGCGAATTCTGCTTCAACGGCATCACCCGCGCCAACATCATCGATCTCTGCCGCGCCAACGATATCCCGTTCCGGATCGGTCCGTTCACACAAAGTGAGGCGCGCACCGCCGACGAAGCGTTCGTCACCGGAACGCTCGGCGGCGTCACCCCCGTGCGCGCCATCGATGGCCACATTATCCGGTCAACCCCGGGGCCGGTCACGATACGCTTGCGCCATCTCTATGCGGCGCTGATGGACAGTGACGCCGCGGCCGCACCGGCGCCGTGACGCGCGTTGCTGAACCAATACGGATTGCCATGTGGTCCGGCCCACGCAATATCTCCACCGCCATGATGCGATCGTTCGAGAATCGGCCGGATTGCGTGGTGGCGGATGAGCCATTCTATGCGGCCTTCCTGGCCGCAACCGGTCAGGATCATCCGATGCGCGAGGCGGTCCTGGCCTCACAGCCGACAAACCCGCAGGAAGTTATCGAGTCTCTGCTTGGGCCTGTTCCAAACGGTCGCGCCGTATTCTACCAGAAGCACATGACGCATCACATGCTGCGCGACATGGATCGCGCCTGGATCGCATCGTGCCGCAACGCCTTTCTGATCCGCGCGCCGGAACAAGTTTTGATGTCGTATCGCGCGCGCCGTGACGTCGTGACTTTGGACGATGTTGGATATCTTCAGCAGGCCGAGTTGTTCGATTCGGTGTGCGACAAACTCGGCAAGCCGCCGCCGGTGGTCGATGCCGCCGACGTCCGTGCCGATCCGCGCGCGATGTTGACCGCGCTGTGCCAGGCTTTGGACATACCATTTTTCGCCGAAATGTTGTCCTGGCCGCCGGGTCCGCGTGCAACGGACGGTGTATGGGCGCCGGCCTGGTATGGCGCCGTGGAACAATCGACCGGATTTCACACGTCCCCCGTGCGGGAAGAAAGGATCGAATTGGAAGCACGGCTGCGGCCGATTGCCGAGGCGGCGCAACCGATCTACGATCGTCTGAAGCGCTGCAAATTGCAGGCATGTTTGTAATGGCAGACCCGTCTTACCGCAGGAGACCGCGAGACGTGAACCAACAATGGGCTGACGTGGACACCTATCTTGTCGACCGGCTGGTGGCGCCCGACCCCGTGCTGCATGACGCTCTGGCGGCAAACCAGCAGGGCGGCCTGCCCGCGATCGACGTGGCGCCAAACCAGGGCAAATTGTTGCACATCCTGGCGCGCCTGGCGTGCGCGCGCCGCATTCTGGAAATTGGCACGCTGGGCGGGTACAGCACGATCTGGCTTGCCCGCGCCCTGCCGGCCGACGGCCAGCTGGCGACCCTCGAATTCAACCCGGCACACGCCAGGGTGGCCCAGGCGAATATCAAACGGGCCGGCTTGGAACATCTGGTGACGATCCATGTCGGCGCCGCGCTGGACAGCCTGAAGAAGCTCGACGCCAATTCGCCATTCGACCTCGTTTTCATCGACGCCGACAAGCGCAACAATCCCCACTATCTGGAATGGGCGATCAAGCTCTCCCGTCCCGGCACGCTGATCATCATCGACAACGTCGTCCGCGAAGGTGCCATACTGGCTGAAAACAGCACCGATCCCGATGTGCAAGGCATTCGCCGCATGTTCGATGCGTTATCGCAAGAAACTGGCATAACCGCCACCGCCCTGCAAACAGTAGGCAGCAAAGGCTGGGATGGCTTAGCCGTTATCATCGTAGACTAAAACAAGAGCAAAAGTTTTTTGTTTCTTTTTTTCAAAAAAGAAATACTTCCTTTCTCATTTCGCCGCCAACTCCACCTTCTCCATCAGCAAGACCCGAGCCGCCGGCAACCCCCGGTGCCGCATACCAAACACATCACGCGCCAGAAAATGTCCCGTCAGCCGAAGTCCATCCAACCATTCCGCGATATCACCGTCGCTTTCGCCAACCAGAAACGGTGGCAACCGCAGCAATCGTTCCGCCCAAGGTCCGGCTGCCTCTTCCGACACCGCGCGCCCCGTTCTGGGCGAAACGTAAGCCAGATTGTCCGCCGATCCTGAAACGGCGCATGCCGAAAGATCCAGGCCGTAGCCAAGTTCGCGCAGCAGGCCCGCTTCCCAGCGCACCAGTTCCGGCAAGGCCGCTTTGCCTTGAACTTCGCAGTACGCAATGACGTGCAAAAGGCCGCGGAAAATTGCGGCATAAGGCTGGCGTTCCGGCAGCGCGCCTTCGGCGGTGGCGCACGCGGCCGACAATATCGCCAGCCCGTAGGGATCCGCCATGGCGAGCGCGGCCGCCGGGTGCAACAATTCGCCCATCACGCTGCCAAGCTGGTCCTCCAGCCGCGCGATCCAACGCACGTTCAGCAAATTGCCTGTCTGCCATGCCGCCGCATGCGCGCGCGACTGGGCGCCCCGCGCCAGGCCACGGAACAGCCCGTCGGCTTCAGTGAATAATGTCGCGACCGCGTCGCCTTCACCGAACCGCACGGTAGCGAGTAGAATTGCGGGGGCAACGATTTCCAAGGCAATGCACCGTTCAGGCGCGGCCGGAGGCCACGCCCTCGCTGCGGTGGTTCTCCCATTCCAGCCGCGCTGCGGCATCGCCGGGCAAACGCAGGTTCAGCCGTGCACTCTGCGCCTCCAGTTCGTCGATACGCAAATTCAACAGCAGCATGCGCAGGAAGATGCGTCGGGCGTCTGCCTCGGATCGATACGCAGCCAAAAGGCCCGGCGCTGCCGCAATCAGCATGAAGCCCATGGGATAGGCGCGCTGCCCCGCCGTGAGGTCGTTGCGCAGCAGCAGGACAATAATCAGCAAACCGGCCGAGAATACGGTAAATGCCAGCGCGCCCGCAAAGCGCAGCCGGACAAAGACGAGTACGTAAAGAACCGGCAAAGAAATCATGCAGAAGTTGATCTGTGCGGTTTCGATCGGGCTGCTGCCAACCGCCAACACCGTGGCCAGGCTGAAGCATGAGGCAGCAACCGTTGCCGCAGATTCACGTGCGAACGGTGGCGTGTCGGGACGGTAGAACAGGCTTGCAATCAGTAGCGCCGTCGCCGGCGTAAACCCGATTTGCATCGCAACGTCGAGCCAACTCGGATGCGGCACGACAAGAAGATTGAGCAGCAAAACGGACGCCACATACACACAGACGCTGATCCGGGTGGTCCGGCGGAGTTCCACCGAGCGCTGCAACGCTGCCTCGGCTTCATAACGATCGCGCAGGGGCTTTGCCATTTGCAGGGCCGGCGCCCCTGGTGCCAATGCCGCCTCGGCCAGGCCGCGCAGCCGCGCGCGCGCGGCACCGGTCTGCTGTCCTGCGACGTCATTCATTGTATTTACCGCCAGCAAGGAAGCAGTTCTTTTTTGAAAAAAAGAACCAAAAAACTTTTGTCATCCGTCGGGATCGTCCAGCCCTATTGCGCGCAAGCGGGCGCGCTCATCGTCCCAGCCGCTGCGTTCCTTCACGTTCAGAAACAGATGCACGTGCCGCTCCAGTAGCCGGCCAAGTTCGCCGCGGGCCTTCGCTCCGATCGATTTGATTCGCGCGCCGCCCTCCCCGATCAGGATCGCCTTCTGCCCGGCGCGTGCCACATAAATGGTCGCATCGATACGGACCGATCCATCAGGACGCTCGGCGAATGTTTCAGTCTCCACGGTCGTCCCATAGGGCACTTCCTCATGCGTCTGCAAGAATATTTGTTCCCGAACCAATTCGGCTGCCAAAAGACGGTCCGGCAGATCGGTCAGTTCGTCGTCCGGATACAGAAATGGTCCCTCGGGCAGTGCAGGTGGCAACGAAGCCAGCAGATCCTCCACGCCATCGCCGTTGCCCGCGCTGATCATGAACGTATGTTCAACTGAGACGAGCGCCGCCAGTTCCGCGGTCAGCGGCAGCAGTGCCGGCCGGTCGCAAATATCCACCTTGTTGAGCACCAGCCAGGTGCGCCGTTTCTGCTCGGCCAGCCGCGCGGCGATGGCACGCACCTGCGCCGTGAGGCCGGCGCGCGCATCCACCAGTAGCAGGGTCAGGTCGGCGTCCTGCGAACCGGTCCAGGCGGCCGCCACCATGGCGCGGTCCAGCTTGCGGCGCGGCGCGAAAATGCCCGGCGTATCGACCAGCAGGATCTGCGCATCGCCGCGGCGCAGGATACCCAGCACGCGGAACCGCGTGGTCTGCGCCTTCGGGCTGACGATCGACAGCTTGGCGCCCGCCATGCGGTTCAGCAGCGTGGATTTGCCCGCGTTCGGCGCCCCGACAATGGCGACGAAGCCGCAACGTGTCATGTCAGCAACGCCAGCAATGAAGCCGCCGCCAGCCGTTCCGCCCCGCGCTTGGACCCCGCCTCGCCGGTGGCCGTGCGGCCGCCGCCGCTGGCGCGCACCAGGAATTTCGGCGCATGCGAGGGGCCCACGCTCGCCACCACGTCATACACCGGCAATTTCTCGCCGCGCCCCAGCAGCTTTTCCTGCAACGCCGTCTTGGGGTCCTTCGGCGGCAGTTTCTGCGCCTCCATGGCGCGGCCCCAGGCGGCGCGCACCACGCCGCGCGCGGCATCCAACCCCCCATCCAGATACAAGGCGCCGATCGCCGCCTCCATGGCGTCGGCCACCACGTTGGCCAGCCGCGCGACGCCGGTGAGCGCCTCGTTCGTTCCCAGTGACAGCACGCGCGAAAATCCGATTTCCTCGCCGACGAGGAAAAGTGCATCGCGGCTCACCAGGTAGGCATGGCGCGGGCCGAGCTGGCCCTCCTGCTCGTCGGGAAACCGTTCCGCCAGCCACTCGGCCATCAGCAGGCCCAGCACGCGGTCGCCGATGAACTCCAGCCGCTCGTTGGAGCCCTGCCCGCGGCGCTTGGCCCGCCCGCCGGCCGCCGACCGGTGAGTGAGCGCCTCCCGCAGCAGTTCGGGCCGGCGGAACCGATAGCCCAACAGGTCTTCGGCCAGACGCAGCCGCCCGCTTTCGTCCGTTTGCGTCAATCCACGGGCTTCAGCAGGCGGCCCCATCGCACCTCGAAGGGCCACATCCAGAACTGCCACCAGGGCCGCGATGCGTCGAAGCTGAAGAAAATGAACTGTGCGCGGCCGACCAGATTCTCGACCGGCACGAAGCCGAGATCGTTCTGGAAGCGGCTGTCGCTGGAATCGTCACGATTATCGCCCATCATGAACAGATCGTCGGCCGGTACGACATATTCGGGTGTATTGTTGGCATCCACTTCGCTGGCAACGTCCAGCGGGCGTTCCTCGTCGCTGTATTTGAGAATCTTGTGCTGCACGCCGTTGGGAAGAGCCTCGGTATATTCCTTGGCCAGAATGCGGGTGCCGGTGCGGTTATCGGGCACTTCGTAATCATCGCCGCCGGGCGGTGTGCGCGGCGCCTCGGCGCCATTAATAAACAGATGGCCACCCTTCACCTGAATATGGTCGCCCGGCAGCCCGATCACCCGCTTGACATAATCCACGGTCGTGTCGCGTGTGTAGCGAAACACCACCACGTCGCCGCGCTTGGGCATCGATCCCAGAATGCGGCCGGTCTTGCTCCAGCCGAAAATCGCCGGCGAGAAGGGAATGGAGAAGCGCGAGTAGCCGTAACTGTATTTGCTGACGAACAGGAAATCGCCCACCAGCAGGGTCGGGATCATGCTGCCGGACGGGATGTTGAACGGTTCGAACGCAACGGTGCGCACGCCCAGCGCAATCAGGCCGGCATAGAGAAGCGTCTTGATGGTTTCGATCCAGCCGCTTGAGGATTGGACTTTGGCGGCTTTTTTGGCAGGGGGCATACGAATTGGCACCGGGGGTCAGAGCGGGCGGATCAAGCCCGCCACACTCCCCCCTGTCAAGGAACAGTGTCTGGCCTGAAAGCCGCGCTGGCGGCCGTCTGACGCGGTTTTCCTGCGCGCCGGTGCGCATGGCCAAGCGGCCACGCCGCTCCGGTGCCCGGCAAAACCACGCCCGCTGGCGGGCCATCGCGACGTTCCGGCCAAACACGGAGGGTACATTCCAAAAAGTTATGAAAACAAATAGTTGGGAAGCAGTCCTCCGCCGAAGAAAAGACCCGTACTATTGATGCAAGTCGTGACTGAGCGGCCCCGGCCCGAGGCTTTCCGCAGGAAGAGAGCAAACGTCTTTTGGTTCTTTTCTTCAGAAAAGAACTGCTTGCTTCCTACTTCGCCACCCAAGCCAAAAACCGCGCCTCGAGCTTGGCTCGATTATCAACCCAAAAGCCTGCATCCACAGCCAGAGCGCCCGCCAGGTTCTCGGGCGCCGCGGCGCTCTGGCCCCGCGCCGCCACCGGCAGCAGGTCAACCGCGTCGCGCACCGCCGGCCCCAGGCCGGTCGCCTCGGCGAACAGCGCCTGGCGCACCGGGTCGCCCGCGACGATCAGCGCGATCGCGGCCACGGCCGGAGCCGGCGCATTTTGCGGCACCGCCAGGCTGGTGACGCTAGTGACGCTGCCGGCCCATTGCACCGCAAGCTGCTTGTGTGCCGCGGTGCCGGCAGCCGCCACGCTCGCAGCCGGCGCGGACGTCAGCAGCACCTTGCCCGCGGCCAGCCATTGCCCCGGCTCGGACGGATGGTCCCACCACTGAATGAACGGCTTGAGCTGATCGAGCTTGCGGAAAGCGCGATCGAGCCCGTCGGGCGTGCGCAAGGTCCGATAGACGTCCGCCGCGCCGACACCGTCGGCCAGCAGCGCGATTTCCAAGGTGCCGCGCGCGGTGCGTTGCAGGCCGCGGCGGCCGGGATGGCGCGCCACATCCCAAAAGTCCGACCACGAGGGCGGCGTGGTGAATTTTTCGCGGTCCCATGCCAGCGCTGTCGCCGTGACATAAGCGCCTGCCCCGCAGTCGCTTATGGCCTGCGCCAGATAGCGGTCGCGGTTCAGGTGCGCCCAGTCCAGCTTGCGGAACAGCCCGCTGCGGCAGCCGGCCACCAGGTGCTCGCCGTCCACCAGCGCGAGGTCCGGTGCCAGCGCTTTCAGCGCATCGAGGCTGTCACCATCCCAGGCCGGATCGGCGACCAGCGTCTGCGTGGGCCCGGCATACGGTTTCAGCAGCAGCTTCCACAGGGCGTCGTGCACGGGTCCCGGCGGCACGGCGGCCACCAGAGCGACCGGCGCCGCCGGCGGTACAGGCGCGGCGGCGGCGGCCAGCAGCGCCTGTACGACGAGACAGTTTTTCCAGCTCACCCACCCGCGTACAGACTGTACCGGCCACGACGTCAAGTTCGCCTGCCCCGTTTATCGGTGAGCTGTCAGAACCCATGCTGCGGGTGCGAAGGTTGCACGTTGGATCGGACACACCTTAAGTATCGTCCGGACAGGCGCGATGGCCCCGCCCGCTGGCGTGTTTTGCCGGGCAGATGGCCGCCAGCGCGACTTTCTCGAAATGACAGGACAGGTACTCATGAGCAGCACTGCGGCCGGGTCTCTCACCGTCACCATGAACGGGTCGAACCACACGGCAACATTGCCGCTGCTGCCCGGCACCATCGGCCCCGCGGTGGCCGACATCCGCAAGCTGTACGCGGACCTTGGCGTGTTCACCTACGACCCCGGCTATGGCGGCACGGCGGCTTGCGACAGCAAAATCACCTATATCGACGGCGACCTCGGCATTCTGCTGCACCGCGGCTACCCGATCGAACAACTCGCGGAGAAATCCACCTTCCTCGAAGTCGCCTATCTGCTGCTGAACGGCGAACTGCCCACCGATGCAGAGGCGGACGAATTCCACCGCGGCGTCATGCTGCACACCATGGTGCATGAGCAGCTGCGCCAGTTCTACAACGGCTTCCGGCGCGATGCGCATCCCATGGCGGTGATTTGCGGCGTGGTGGGCGCGCTGTCGGCGTTCTATCACGACAGCCTCGACATCAATAACGCCGACCACCGCCGCATCTCCGCCTTCCGGCTCATTGCCAAGGTGCCGACGATTGCCGCCTGGGCGTACAAATACTCGCTCGGCCAGCCGTTCATGTACCCGCGCAACGATCTCGGCTATGCCGAGAATTTTCTCTACATGATGAATGCCGTCCCCGCGGAACCATACCACGTCAATCCGGTGCTGGCCCGTGCGATGGACCGCATCCTGATCCTGCATGCCGACCACGAACAGAATGCCTCGACCAGCACCGTGCGCCTGGCCGGTTCTACCGGCGCCAACCCGTTCGCCTGCATCGCCGCCGGCATTGCCAGCCTGTGGGGGCCCGCGCATGGCGGCGCCAACGAAGCGGTGCTGAAAATGCTGGCCGAAATCGGCGACAGCAGCCACATCCCGGATTTCATTGCGAAGGTCAAAGACAAGAACAGCAACGTGCGCCTGATGGGCTTCGGCCACCGCGTCTACAAGAATTACGATCCGCGCGCGAAAATCATGCAGGCGACCTGCCACGAAGTGCTGACCGAGCTCGGCATCAAGGACGATCCGCTGCTCGACCTGGCGGTGGAACTGGAAAAGATCGCCCTGCACGATGATTACTTCATCAGCAAGAAGCTCTACCCCAACGTGGATTTCTACTCCGGCATCATTCTGCAGGCCATGGGCATTCCCACCAGCATGTTTACCGTGCTGTTCGCGGTTGCGCGCACCGTCGGCTGGATCAGCCAGTGGAAGGAAATGATGGAGGACCCGTCGCAGCGCATCGGCCGGCCGCGGCAGGTTTATACCGGGCATGTGCAGCGTAATTACGTGCCGGTGGAGAGCAGGTAGCGGTAGGGTGGTTTGCTCTTCGCGACCCACCACCTCACCGCGGTGAAAGCTGCCCTAAAGAGTAAAAGTTTTTTGGTTCTTTTTTTCAAAAAAGAACTGCTTCCTTCCTTGAGTCTTGTCGCGTGGCTGCGTAACGTGATCGCCACCGCAGCTTCGATCACAGGTGGCGATATGCCGCGTGAAATGAAACTATCCCGGCGTCAGGTGGCCGGCCTTCTGCTCGCCGCCGCCGGCACCGCGGCCGCCGCGGAAACGCCCAGCGGCATCGACGTGCTGACCCGCCTCTTCCAGGCACCCGCCGCCAATGCGGACTGGTTTGCCGCGTCGTTCCTGGCCCATGTTCCGATCGACCAGGTGAACACCGTCCTCGCGACCGTGAAGCAGCAATATGGCAGCTTCAAGAGCGTCTCGGGCAGCGGCCGCGATTACATCGTTCATCTCGACCACGGCGATGTGAGCGCCAAGCTCGTGCTCGATGCCAACGGCAAAATCACCGGGTTGCTGATACGCCCAAAGAATGCGGCCAGCCTCGATCAGCCGATCCCCGGCACGCTGCAAGACCACATCCGCGAAATCGCATCCCTGCCCGGCAAGCCGGCCCTTCTCGTCACCACCAACGGCAGTCCGCTGGCCAGCGTGAACGCCGATGCGCCCTTGGCGGTCGGCTCCGCCTTCAAACTCGCGGTCCTCAAGGCGGTGGCGGACGCCTGCGACGCGCGCCGCCTGGCCTGGGGCGGCACCGTCCGCCTCGATCCCGCATGGCGCTCGCTCCCCTCCGGCATCCTGCAGAACGCCCCGCCCGGCACCGAAATGAGCCTCGAGCATGTCGCCAGCCTGATGATTTCCATCAGCGACAACACCGCCGCCGACGCCCTGATCGCCACCGCCGGCCGCGCCGCCGTCCAGGCCATCTCCCCGCGCAACGCGCCCTTCCTCACCACCCGCGAATTGTTCATTCTGAAAGCCGACACAAATGCCGCCCTGCGCGCAAAATGGGCCGCCGCCGACACCACCGCCCGCCAAACCTTGCTCCCCGCCATCGACTCTCAAACCCTCCCCGCGCCGCAAGCGCTGACCCCCACCCCCACCCTGGACGTTGAGTGGTTCCTTTCCGCCCTCGAACTGCAATCCCTGCTCGAGAAAGTCGCCCACCTCCCCGCCTTCGACCGCAACCCGGGGCTCGCCCGCCGCACCGACTGGCAACGGGTCGCCTTCAAAGGCGGCAGCGACGCCGGCGTCCTGAACCTCTCCACATCCCTCGTTGCCCACGACGGCACACGCCATGCGGTGATTGCGACTTGGAATGATACTTCGGCGCTTGATGAGGCGCGGTTGGAGCGGCCGTATGCCGGGATCTTGCAGCTTTTGGCGCGGGCGTAAGGAAATAAGGAAGTCGTTCTTTTTTGAAAAAAAGAACCAAAAAACTTTTGCATTTTAAGGGGTTTTTTGCTTTCGGGGCTGCTTCCATGCTTGAGGAGGCGTGGCGTAAGCCGTTTCATCCACTCCGTTGCTGCAAGGGTTTTGCGCGCCCTGATCCTGTTGGTCATTTCGCGTTCCTGCATACTCCAAGGCGCCTTGTGGAGACGCATAAAAATCGACGATCCAGTTGATGATCTTGCCGTTTGCATCTGTTGAAAACAAACCATAGTCCATATGCGCGGACTTCGAGGCACTGCTATAGGAATGTAGCCCGTTACTGGCCTTCCAGGATATCGGCGCTATCTGGTATTGGTTCGCGTTTGCCGGAATGGGTGCTGCGAGATAGAACGTAATGTTCATATGCATGGACGTTGTGAGACATGTCCCGCCACCCCCCGACGAACTATAATTCGCGCTGACATAGCCATATTTATAGCTTCTTGCCATTGCCGTGCCAAACACGCACGAACCGACGATCGCTACGGCCCAAATGCCATTATGAGCCGATTTTCCGAGCGCGCCCACTTTTCGTTACTCCCCCACAAAGCGCCAGCTGAGCAGATTGCTGCATAAAGGGCAAACTGAAGCAGCTTGCCATACTAGCAGGCTGCTGAAAAACCCCTTGTCGCGACGCGGGCGTATCGGATTCTGTTGAGGCCTGCCCCAGCTTTCGAGGAGCCCATGCGCGGCGCGGACCACCACAATGAGCGGCTTTTTAGTTACGTGCGGCCGGATAGCC
>CAJCIS010000202.1 GCA_903970435.1 Acidobacteriota bacterium
CAGGTTGAGGCTGCGCGCGCCATGGGTGATTTCGAGCGGCGAGAAGGCGTGGATGTGGATTGAAGGGGCTGCCTGCCGCGCCGCGCGGAGAATTTCGAGATAGGTGCCGCCGTCATAGTCCGGATGAATGCCGCCTTGCAGGCAGATTTCGGTGGCGCCGCGTTCCCAGGCTTCCTGCACCCGCCTGGAGAATTCCGCACGATCCAGATCGTACGGCAAACCGCGGAGGTCGGCGTGCGTGCGGCCCTTGGAGAAGGCGCAGAAGCGGCAGGCGTACGTGCACACGTTGGTGTAGTTGATGTTGCGGGTGACGACATAAGTGACGGTATCGCCAACCGTTTCGGCGCGCAGCCGGTCGGCGCGGCGGCAGACTGCCTCGAACGCGGCGCCGCGCGCGGCGAACAGATGGATGATCTCGGATTCGCAAAGGTCGTGGCCGGCGCAGGCTTTTTCGATGATCGCGGCAACCGCGGCCGAGCAGCCCGGCCCGGCGGCGGATCGGCCGGCGCGCGGCGGTGCCGCCGTGGCGCCGGTTTGCCAATCGTCCTCGCGGGCGAAACCTTCGGCGTCGCTGGCCCGCAGGATCAGGCGCTGCATGGGCGTGGCCGCCCATTGCGAAACTTTCCTGGCATATTCAGGATAGATGGTAAGCCGCTGCACCAGTATCTTGCCCGCCCGCGCGGTCGCGGCGGCCAGCGCATCGATGTGCGGCCACGGCGCTTCCGGATTGACGTGGTCCGGCGTGACCGGAGACACGCCGCCCCAGTCGTTGATGCCGGCGGCGATGCGCTGTTCCAGTCCACCGCCGGCGAGGTTAGGCGGCGCCTGGATGGACATTCGCGGCCCGAAGATCATGCGCGCCACCGCAATGGTCCACAGATGATCCTCGAAGGCGGCCGCCGGATGCGCGGCCATTCTGGTGTGCGGCTTGGGCGCGAAATTCTGCACGATGATTTCCTGCAGATGCCCGTATTGCGCGTGCAGGTCACGCAGGGCGAGCAGTGCCTCCACCCGCTCCAGCCGCGTCTCGCCGATGCCGATGAGAATGCCGCTGGTGAACGGAATTTTGGCGGCGCCGGCTTGCGCGATGCAGTCCAGGCGTTTGGAAGGATCCTTGTCCGGGCTGCCGAAATGCGGACCGCCGCGCTGCGACAGGCGGTTCGAACCGGTTTCGAGCATGATGCCCATGGAGGCTGCGTGAGGACGCAGATTGGTCAGCGCCTCGCCGGACATGATGCCGGGGTTGAGATGCGGCAGCAGGCCGGTTTCCTCGGCCACGCGCCGGGCCATCGCCGCCAGATAGTCGAGCGTGGTTTCGTAACCGAGACGCTGCAATTGATCGCGCGCCTGCGCCCAGCGCAATTCAGGCTGGTCGCCGAGCGTGAACAAGGCTTCGTGGCAGCCGGCGGCGCGGCCGGCGCGCGCGATAGCCAGCACCGCATCGGGGCTCAGATAGGCATCCTGCCCCGGGCCCGGCGGGGCGGCAAAAATGCAGTAATGGCATACGTCGCGGCAAAGTTGCGTAAGCGGGATGAAAACCTTGCGCGAATAGGTGACGCGATCACCAAAACCCTCGTCACGCAGGCACGCGGCGGCGCGCATGAGGGCGGCCAGATCGTCGCATGCCGCAAGGGCGTGGGCTTCGGGGTGGCACACCGGTCAGAACGCCGCGCGCAGGCGCGGGGCAACCTGTTGCGCAAAGTGATGCAGAAATTTTGCCTGGTCGGCGCCCGGCGCATGAAACACCAGATGGCGAAACCCCAGATCTACATAAGGTTTTATCCGCGCCACCACCTCGTCGGGGTCGGTCGTGACGATCCAGCGGCTGGCGCAACGTTCAATCGGCAGGGCGTCGGCAAGCCGTTCCATTTCCAGCACGTCCTCGATACCGGTCTTTTCTTCGGCCGACAGCGCCAGCGCCGCCCAGGGGCGGGTATTTTCCAGCGCCTGCGCCATGTCGGTATCGAAAGAAAGCTTGATTTCCATCATCATGTCGTAGGGCTCGCCGCGGCCGCCGGCGGCGCGGCCGGCCTGCACGTTCGGCACCAGGGTTTCGGCATACAGCGCCGCATCCTTGCCGCTGGTGGTAATGAAACCGTCGCCGAGTTCGCCGGCCGCAAAAGCGGCTTTCGGGCCCGCGGCACCCAGATAGATCGCCACCGGCACGGCGGGACGGTCGTAAATGGTTGCCGACTCGGTATGGTAATAGGTGCCGTGATGGGTGACGCGCTCCTCGGTCCACAGGCGCCGCATCAGGCCAACCGCTTCACGCAGACGGGCCTCGCGTTCCTTGAAATTCGGCCAGGTCATGCCCGTGGCGGGCACTTCGTTGAGGCTTTCGCCGGTTCCGACGCCCAGAATGATGCGCGCCGGATACAGCGCCGCAAGCGTGGCCATGGCCTGGGCGACAATGGAGGGGTGGTAGCGAAACGTGGGCGTAACCACGCTGGTGCCGATCTGCATGCGCTGCGTGCGCTCACCCAGCGCGGCCATCCACGCAAAGGCGAACGGCGCATGGCCGTCCGTGTGCCGCCAGGGCTGGAAGTGGTCGCTGACGAAGCAGGACTCGAACCCGGATTGCGCGGCGAGCACGGCGAAATCGAGCAGCGCGCGCGGCGCGAATTGTTCGGCTGAGGCTTTGTAGCCGATTTTGATCATGGGTTCTCCGAAAAAAAGTAGTTCTTTTCTTCAGAAAGGAACATACTTTCTTGATCTCATGAGACACGCGGCGCCCGGCGCGCCGCGAGCAGTGATCCAGCAGCATAAAGCACCACGCCCACCACAAGCCAGCGCAGTGCCACCAGCTTCAGCGATTTCACGACGCAAGCGGCCAGCAGCACGCCGAAGCCGCCGCCGATGAAAAGCCCCATCGCCGGCCCCCACGCAAACCGTCCCGTTTCGAAAAACCGCAGGCTGGCCAACGGCAGAACCAGGCCGCACGCGCCCATCATGATGGGAAACGCGCCCAGCGGATTGAGCCCCAGCAGCGCCAGCATGATCATGCAGGGTGCGTAAAGACCAATCCCGGCGCTCATCAGCGCGCCGAGGCAGAAATTGACGCTGACGGCAAGCCAGAATTTCCAGCCCGCCAGGGCCATGGTGGTCCCGCCGGACGGCAGCCAACCCAGATTGGTCGCCGCAAACACCGCACCGGCGATAACCAGGGCGACACCCATCACGCGCTGGATCGCCGGGCGCGGCAGGCGCGCAACCACGCCCGCGCCGAGCCAGGCCCCCGCCCCCGCCGTCCCGATCGAAGCGACCAGCAGCACCGGGTCCACCGGCACGGCCGCGACATAGATCAAACATTCCGCGATCGATGCCGCATTGTGGCCAATGTTCAAGGTGCCCGGAATGAGCTCCTCCGATGGCCGCCCGCGGAACGTATAGATCGCCGTGGTGGGCGCGTAGGAGCCGATCCCCAACGCATCGAAAAAGTCGGTAACCAAGCCGATCAACACATCGACGATCGTGGGGCCCGGCGCGCCTTTGTGCCGTCGCGCGGACTTGGCCCACGCGGCGAAATACAGAATGTTGGCGGCCGCCAACGCCCCGAATAGCAGCACCTTGGCAAGGGACATGAGGCAGGAAGTATTTCTTTTTTGAAAAAAAGAAACAAAAAACTTTTGCTTTTTTTCTTAAGCGCCGATGGCTCAACATAATTCTTCTTCAAAAAGAGAACTCTTTTTTACTTCCATCCGTCGAGCAGCCGGTACCATGCCGTGGCGGCATGCACCCCAATGCGGCTCACCGCATGCAACGCCATCGGCCGCACGTTCACCACGGGCAGCCCCAATTCGGACGGGTCCATACCCGCCGCCAACCCCGCCAGTTCCCGCCCCATCACGGTCGCCATCGCAACGCCCCGGCCGTTATAGCCGACGCCCGCCAACAGCCCCGGCGCCAGCGCATGCAGATGCGGCAGGTGATCCGGCGTCAGCGCCACCAGCCCGCCCCACTGATACGTGAACGCAACACCGCGCAGTTGCGGAAACAGCGCAGCCGCCGCCGCGCACAGGCGCCGCAACGACCCGCGCGGTTGCGGCTCGGCAAACGATCCCCGCGCGCCGAGCACAAACCGGCCCTCCGCATCCAGCCGGAAATACCGCAGCAGCCGCCGCATGTCAGACCCCGCCTGCCGCGCCGGCAGGATGGTTTCCCGCAGCCCGGCCGGCAGCGGATCGGTCGCCACCTGCCACGAGCACGCCGCGACCACACTGCGCCGCAGCCCGTCATGCAGCCGCCCGGAATAGGCGTTGGTCGCCAGGATAACGCGCTCCGCCGACGCCACGCCGCCCGCTGTCCGCACCCGCCAACCCGCCCGGTCCCGCCCCAATCCGGTCGCCGGCGTGCCGGCAAAAATCCGCGCGCCGG
>CAJCIS010000203.1 GCA_903970435.1 Acidobacteriota bacterium
CCTGTCCTTCAAGGTCGCCCGCCAAACCTCGCCGTCTCGCTGCGCCCCAACAAGGCGGGTCCGCGTCAAGACCCGGGCTCCCCGTGCCGCCGCATCCACGGCGTTCAGCACCACCAGCCGGCTGTCCTCCACCCAGCAATCCGAATAGGCAAAGCCCCGCCGCACCTGCGCCCCAAGCCCCGCGCCGAATCCGCTGCCGTTCAGCCGCAGCGACCGCGTCCCCGGCAAGCTCCGCCGGCCCCCGATATGGTCGTACAGAAACAGCCCCAGCCGCAGCAGCCAGGCCGGCCGCATGCCGGCGCTCAGAGGCAGCACGAACCGAAGCGGCCAGATGATGTGCGGCGCAATCCGCAGCAGCCGCTCCCGCTCCCGCAGCGCCTCCCGCACCAGCGAAAACTCATACTGCTCCAGGTAGCGCAATCCGCCATGGATCAACTTGGTGCTGGCCGACGAGGTGTGCCCGGCCAGGTCGTCCTGCTCCACCAGCAGCACCGACAAGCCCCGGCCGGCGGCGTCGCGCGCAATGCCGGCGCCGTTGATGCCGCCGCCTATGATCAGCAAATCGTAATCCAAACAAAGAATCCTAAGGAAGAAGCAGTTCTTTTCTGAAGAAAAGAACCAAAAGACTTTTGCTCTTGCGCCTGCACGAAGCGTGGGGCCATGGCCGATGGGGTGGGGATTGCACCACGTGCAAAAGTTTTTTGGTTCTTTTTTTCAAAAAAGAACTACTTCCTATCACTTTTCCCCCAGCGCATAAGCACCCCGCCACGACCCCCACGGACCCCCCGATGCACATAAGCGGCTGGACCCCCGCTTCCTGGCGCCACAAGCCCATCCGCCAGGTGCCCGCCTATCCCGACGACACCGCGCTCGCGGCCGCCGAGTCGCGCCTCGCCGGCTATCCGCCGCTCGTCTTCGCCGGCGAGGCGCGTCGCCTCCGCACCGCCCTGGCGCTCGCCGCGGAGGGCCGCACCTTCGTCCTCCAAGGCGGCGACTGTGCCGAAAGCTTTGCCGACTTCAATGCCAACTCGGTGCGCGACACTTTCCGCGTGCTGCTGCAAATGGCCGTGGTGCTCACCTTCGGCGCCACCGTGCCGGTGGTGAAAATCGGCCGCATGGCCGGCCAGTTCGCCAAGCCCCGCTCCAGCGACAGCGAAACCATCGACGGCCAAACCCTGCCCAGCTACCGCGGCGACATCATCAACGGCCCCGAATTCACCCCGTCCGCCCGCATCCCCGACCCGGCGCGCATGGAGCATGCCTACTTCCAGTCAGCCGGCCGCCTGAACCTGCTGCGCGCCTTCGCCGGCGGCGGCTACGCCGACCTGCACCAGGTGCATCGCTGGAACCTCGATTTCGTCGCCCGCTCGCCTTTGGCCGCCCGCTACCAGGATCTCGCCACCCGCATCGACGAAACCCTCGGCTTCATGGCCGCGTGCGGCATCGGCAGCGCCAACACCACCCAGATCCGCGAAACCGAATTCTACACCAGCCACGAATGCCTGCTGCTGCCCTACGAACAGGCGCTCACCCGCGTCGATAGCACCAGCGGCGACTGGTATTGCTGCTCGGCCCATTTCCTGTGGGTCGGCGACCGCACCCGCCAGCCGGACGGCGCCCACGTGGAATTCCTGCGCGGCGTGAAAAACCCCATCGGCCTGAAAGTCGGCCCCACCACCACGATCGACGACCTCCTCCGCCTGATCGACATATTATCGCCGCAGAACGAACCCGGCCGCCTCACGCTCATCAGCCGCATGGGCGCCGAACAGGTGCGCACGCACCTCGCCCCGCTCATGCGCGCGGTCAACCGCGAAGGCCGCAATGTCGCCTGGCTCTGCGACCCCATGCACGGCAACACCATCTCCACCGCCGCCCAGGTCAAAACCCGCAGCTTCGACTCCATCCTGGCCGAAGTCCGCGCCTTCTTCGACATTTGCGCCGACTGCGGCACCCGCCCCGGCGGCGTGCACGTCGAAATGACCGGCCAACCGGTGACCGAATGCGTCGGCGGCGCGCATCGCCTGACGGAGGCGGATCTGGCGTCGCGTTACGAAACATTCTGCGATCCGCGTTTGAATGCGGAGCAGAGTTTGGAGTTGTCGTTTCTGGTCGCCGAGGAGCTGAAGGCGCGGCGGTTGGCGGCGTGATAAGCCACTCCTTTAATATTCAAAAGTTTTTTGGTTCTTTTTTTCAAAAAAGAACTACTTCTTCTTGACTTCTACCCACAACCTGAAGCGGGAACTCCGTCTCCGCGACCTGGTTCTGGCTCAGGTACTCACGGTCGTCGGCAGTTCCTGGGTCGGCATCGCCGCCGGCGTGGGCCGCGCGCAGTTCGCCGTCTGGTTGCTGGCGTTTGCGCTGTTTTACGCCCCCATGGCAGTTGCCGTCTATTTCCTGAACCGCGAAATGCCGCTGGAGGGCGGCCTCTACGAGTGGGCGCGGCGCTCGTTCGGCGACGCCGTGGGCTTCATGACCGCCTGGAACATCTGGGCCTATGCGCTGAGCTCGATTGCCACCATTCTGTTTCAAATACCAAGCGAAATGGCCTACATGATCGGGCCTGCGGCGTCCGGACTGCCTGAAAATCATCTGTTCGTCTACCCGCTGCTCGCCGCGATCGTTGCGTTGCTGACGTTCACCGCGGTGCGCGGCCTGGGTCTGGGCAAATGGATCCACAATTTCGGCGGCGCGGCGATGATCACCGCGTTTGCGCTGCTGATCGCCGCCCCCCTATGGACCTGGCTGCACGGCGCGCCGCTGCACTATGCGCCCTTCGCGCTGCATCTGCCGCCGACCGATCCGACTTCGCTCTCCTTGATGGGGCAGGTGATGTTTGCCGCGTCCGGCCTGGAATACATTGCCATCATGGCCGGCGAAACGCAGGCGGCCGAAAGCGCCATTGGCCGGTCGGTTGTCGCCGCCACCCCGATCATCCTGGCCATGTTCGTCCTGGGCACTGCGTCGGTGGTAAGCTTGCATGAACTGCACGCGCAAACCCCGATCAACTACGTCGCCCCCATTCCGCAAACCCTCACGCTGGCGTTCGGCGGCGGCGGTGCCGCCGCCATCATCGCCAAGGCCGCCATATTGCTTCTGCAAATCCGTATCCTCGGCGCCGCCAGCTACCTCTTTACCGGCGCGACCCGCCTGCCGATGACGGCCGGCTGGGACCATCTGGTACCGGAATGGTTCACCCGCCTTCACCCGCGCTACCTCACCCCGACAAGCTCGATTTACGTCACCGGCGGCGTCGTCGCCGCATTGCTGGTCCTCGGCAGCGCCGGCGTCCACGCCGCCGAAGCGTTCGGCGTGCTCAACGATGCCAGCTCGGAGTTTTACGCCCTGGCCTATCTGGCCATGTTTCTCATCCCGATCTGCGGCGCAAAGCCGTTGCGTAACCGATTGCCCCGCTGGGTTGCGTTGGTATGCGCCGGCGGTGTCGCGGCAATTCTTTTCGTTCTGGCGTTGAATGCCTATCCGTTCGTCGACGTGCAAAGTCCGGGGATATTTGCCGCCAAAATCATCTTCACTGTCCTGCTGGTGAATGCTTGCGGCTTTGGTTTCTATCGCGCGCGGCAAAAGCCAACGCCAAAAGAAGTCATGAAACCACAGATGAACACAGATGAACACAGATAAGGAAGGATGCGCTGAGCCAATAGTCGTAATACCTTCTTATCTGTGTTCCTCTGCGTTCATCTGTGGTTCCCCTTCCTTCCTGCCTTTTCTCCCGCCTCGAAGAAAGCGCGCAAACGCCGCCAATGTCGCCGGCGAAACGTGATGCTCGATCCCCTCCGCATCCGCCCGCGCATCCTCCGCCGGTACGCCCAGCGCCAGCAGCACGTCGAACACCAGCCGATGCCGCGCCCGCACCCGCCCTGCCAGCGCCTGCCCGGCTTCAGTCAGGGACACGCCCCTATGCGGCACGGAAACCGCCAGCCCCTCGCGCTCCAGCCGCGCCACCGCCTTCACGGCCGTCACGTGCGACACGCCAAGCCGGCGGGCGATTTCGGTGGCTCGCGCCTGCCCGCCGCCGCGCGACAGATCGTCGATCAGCTCGGCATAATCCTCCAGCAATTCGGACGCGCGGGCCTCGCGGGCGCGCCCGAACCCGCGCGCCTGCGTCGCCTCCGCCTCCAGCGTCGCCTCCGCTTCCAGCGTCGCAGGCGTAACGGCAGGTCTGGCTGTGCTCGGTGACACGCAGGCCCCCTCCGAAATGCGCGCCCATCCGCCGTAGCACTTGAACTGGTTGTAGCCAAGGCTACATTCGACCCACTGATGGATGCCGAGCTCCCACCATTGCCCGCCCCGCCCGCGCTGACGCTCACCGGCCGCAACCGGCTGGCCGCCCGCGAGGTGCTGGCGG
>CAJCIS010000204.1 GCA_903970435.1 Acidobacteriota bacterium
CGCCGGCCATGGCGGAGACCACGACGGCGACCTGATCGCCGCGGTCGATCTGGTGCTTCACACGGGCGGCGACGTTGCGGATGCGGTCGAGGTCGGCGACGGACGTGCCGCCGAACTTCATGACGATGCGGGCCATTGGGGGTCCCATAGGCGATCTTTGGGGGAGCGGGGTGGCATAACGGCGGCGTGAGGCGGTATCAAGAGAGCCGGTGCAACGGAAGGACACGGCGTGTCGTCGGTAGACAGTGCTGAAGTCGCAAAATTCGGCCGGCTGGCCGGGCGGTGGTGGGACGAGAGCGGCCCGATGCGGCCGCTGCACCGGATGAACCCGCTGCGCGTCGGCTGGATCGACGCGCGGCTGAGCCACCCGGCGCGGCTGCTGGATGTGGGGTGCGGCGCGGGCATTGCCGCAGAGGCATTGGCGAAATGCGGCCACACGGTGCTGGGACTGGACGCATCCGCCGAGGCGATTGCGGCGGCGGAGGCCCACGCGTCCGGGCTGGGGCTGAGTCTGGCCTACCGCGCCGGCGCCGCGGAGGATCTGGTGGCGGAACAGCTTCGCTTCGATGCGGTCACCGCGCTGGAAGTCATCGAGCACGTGGAAGATCCGGCGGCGTTCATGCAACTGCTGGCGTCGCTGGTGGTGCCGGGGGGCAAGGTGTTTGTCTCGACGCTCAACCGGACCATGCGGTCGCTGGCGGTGGCCAAGATAGGGGCGGAATATGTGGCGCGGCTGCTGCCGCGCGGAACGCATGATTGGCGCCGGTTCGTGCCGCCGGAGGCCCTGGCGGGATATGGCCGGGCGGCGGGGCTCGCGCTGGTGGATCTGACCGGCATGGAAATGGGCGTGTTGTCCGGCGCATGGCGGCCGACACGCGATGTGGGGGTGAATTATTTGGCGGCATTTGCGCGGCGCTAAGGAAGTTGTTCTTTTCTGAAGAAAAGAACCAAAAGACTCTTGCCCTGCGCCTGCACATAGGTTCGGGCCATGGCCCGACGTTAGGGATTGCACCGGAGCAAAAGTTTTTTGGTTCTTTTTTTCAAAAAAGAACTGCTTCCTTTCTTGACTAATACTTCAACGTCGCACTCGCAATACATTGCCGATTGACGTAGTTGCCCGACGTTTCCAGAATACGCGACAGGTTGAATTGCTCGGCGGTGGCCGCGACCGTGAGATAATCCGTCACTTGATAGCCCACGCGGGCATTGAAGGTGACGTAGTTGCCCACCTTGAACGGCGCGTGGACGCCGGGTGAAACGAACCGGTAATCCACGTAGGAGGATTGCCACCTTCCCTGCACATCCATTTCCCACTTGCCTTGCGTAGTGCCCACGCCAGCAACAAGTTCGTGCAACGGCGTGCCTCTTGCATAATCGGCGCTGGGCCCCGGATCGGCCGCAGCCGCGGCCGTGATGTTCTGCGAAATGGACGCGTACCGGTAGCTCGCGTTCCAGCGCAAGCCGCCCGCGGTTTTTCCGCGCAGCCCGGCCTCGACCCCGATTTCGTTGCTGGAACCAATATTCTCGGCTTGCGAGACCATCAGGTTGTCAATGATGGCGGGCGGTGTGTTGCCGGCTGGTTCGATCAGGTCGGTATCTCTCTGGAAGAATATACCGGTGGTCAAGGTCGCGCCGATGGAAGTCAATGCGTGGTCGAGCGCGATTTCGGCGTTCCAGACCACCGCCGGCACCACGCTCGGCGAGCCGGCGAGGTGAAGGCCGCGGACGTCGATCTGCAGGCCGAGATTTATGAGCGACGGAAGCTGCAGGCCGCGGCCCGCGGTCAGGCGCACCGTATCGGCATCGCCGACTTTAATGACAAGGCCTGAATTGAAGCTCGGTTGCGTGATTTGCGCGCTATCGCGCGCGGCGAACGTGCGGCCCGGCGTGGAGGACAGATCACCGGCATCGTGCCACCGCAGACGATCGACGCGAACGGCATTGGTCAATTCATACGCCGACGATATGAGCCAGTCCCACATGCCGTCCAAGGCCCAGTCCTGGTATGATTCCTTGCCGCCGAAGGCCGCCTGGTTGGCGGCGCTGTTGGTGCGGTATTCCACGCCCACCCGGACCGCGTTGGCGGCGCCCAGCTTGAACAGATCGTTCAGCCTGCCGACAAGGACCTTGTTATCGATTGGACCGCGGGTCCCGCCGAAATTCAGCAGCCCCTGGTTGCGATAGATGTCCGCATCCAGCGTGCCCGCGGGCGATGCCGCGGTGGCGCCCGCGCGCCAGAAATTGAGCTGATCCTGCGTGGCGCTGATGATTTCAGTGGGCAGCGCACGTTCGGTGTGGCTGTCGGTCATGCCACCTTCGAAACGCAGCAATATTGCCGCCGCAACCTGCCAATGCGCGGAAATATTGAAACTGGCATAACGTGGCGACACCGCTTCCGCGGTGCCCGCCCGATCCTCGAACCCGGTCGCCGTCCAGCCGCCGACGGAGACGCGCACGCCGGCCGTGGTGCCGGCCTGAACCGTCGCCACGCTGTCGCCCGCACCGTATCCCTGCGTGCCGCCCCGCACCGTGGCGGTGTTGACGTGATCGAGCAGCGGATCGTAGGTGACGATGTTGATGACGCCGCTGGCGGCATTGAAGCCGAACAACGCCGACGCAGGCCCTTTGACCACCTCGATTTGGCGGATTTCGTCCAGTTGCACCGGGATATCGTTCCAGGCGACGTAGCCGTAATCATCCAGATAGACCTGCCGCCCGTCGACCAGCACCAGCAGGCGCGGGTTGAACACCGTATCGTAGCCGCGAATGCCGACTTCGGTGTCGCCGAAACTATAGCGGCGCACATCGATGC
The DNA here is from genome assembly GCA_903970435.1 of Acidobacteriota bacterium. Lineage (GTDB taxonomy): Bacteria > Pseudomonadota > Alphaproteobacteria > Acetobacterales > Acetobacteraceae > CAJCIS01. Next base: position 2,813 of record CAJCIS010000204.1, read on the forward strand.
CGGTGACGAATTGCAGGATCGTGGGAATGTCCGTGGCACCCGAACGGCGAATATCGTCGTGCGTAATGATGACCATGTCGGCCGGCACGTCGGACGCGCGCTGCGGCTTGCCGGTGGCGGACATGGTGATCGGCTCGCCAAATATCTGTTCCAGTGTGCCGTAATCCACCGCCTGGGCCGACGCCGCGACGGGATGCGACGCCCACGCGACGACACATGCCAGCAGCACGCACGGCGCGCGTGAAATGCCGATGGCCGCCTTCATATCTCGTGCACCAGCATGCCGAACGCGGCGGTAAAGCCGATGCCGGCCGCGCGCGCCGCGGCGCGGTTCACCGTAATGTCCACCCGCGGCTGCGAGTGCAGCGCCATGACGCAGTCCCCGGTTTGCACCAATGCATCGGTGCCCGTAATGCTGAGCAAGCCATGCGCCTTGGACGGTACGATCCCGGTTTTTTCGGCGCCGGCCGCCAGGATGATGGCGACATACCCCGGAAAGCTGCCGGCCGAGCCGGCATCGACGGCCCTGGCCGTGACAGTACCCAAGCCGGACGGCAGGCCGCCGCCGAACAGGCCGACAATCGCGTCCGCGTCCGCCTTGGAGCGCGCGCTGCCGGACGCGAAAAGCACCGCGATCGGGCCACCTGCCGGTGCCGGATCGAGAAACCCAAGCACCTTCGCAATGATTTGCACATCGCGGCTGGACAATGAGGCCGCGCAAACCGGGCAAGGGGCGATCAGGCACATGGCGGCCAAACCAACACGTCGGGTAAGCGCCAAGGCGTATCTCGACGATCGCATCGGCTATTTGTCGGCGTTTGGTCTGAAGGAAGTATTTATTTTTTGAAAAAAAGAAACAAAAAACCTTTATTAATTAGATTCGACTCTGACTCGAGCAAAAGTTTTTTGGTTCTTTTTTTCAAAAAAGAACTGCTTCCTTGACTTCCCCCACCCGATTTCGGCCGCCCCTCTTGGCCGCATACAGAAGCTGATCCGCCGCCTCGATCAATGCCGCGGACCGGCCCGTCGCAGTCGGCACCACGCAGGCCACTCCTAAACTCACCGTAACGATCCCCGGAGGGCCGGCGGCCGGATGCGGCACGGCGCAGGCCAGCACCGCCAGACGCACACGCTCGGCGACCGATCGGCCGGCCGCCAGGGTCGCATCCGGCAGGATGATGGCGAACTCCTCGCCGCCGTAACGGGCGGCCGTGTCGAAATCGCCACGGGTGCAGGGCCGCAGCGCGGACGCCACCACGCGGAGACATTCATCGCCTGCCTGATGGCCCTGCGTATCGTTAAATTTCTTGAAATGGTCGATATCGAACAACACCAGCGCCAGCGGCACCTGCCGCGCCGTGCAATCGGCCCAGGCGGCCGCCAACCTCTCATCGAAGTAGCGGCGATTGCCCAGGCCGGTCAGCGCATCGATTTGCGCGAGGTGCGCCAGAACGCTGTTCTGCCGCGTCAGCCGGTGGGATCGCACGGCCGCACGGCCCATATTCGCCGCGGCCAGCAGAGCGAGAAAAACCGACCCCACGCCCACGCCCTCGAATGCCTTGACGGTCGTCGCTGCCGTTTGCAGCGCCGCATCCGCGTCGGCGCGCTGGCGCGCCTGCACTTCGCGCACCAAGGCGTCCACCGATTGCATCAGATCGTGCGACATCCTGTCGAATGGCCGGACAAAGGAAACCGCGGCGACGAAATCCACATCCAGCATTTGCGACACGAAATCGACCGCGCCCTTGTACTGCTCCACCGAAACAATCAGCGCCGCCACCCGGGGCCGCTGCGACGGCGTGGCCCGTCTGTCCCGCCAGGCGGCCAGCAAGCCTTCCACCCGGTTGCTTTCCGCCAGCAGCGGCCGCAATTCCGCCGTGGCATTGAACCCCTTCGTCTGCGCCCCGCGCAGCGTTAACACATGGTAAAGATTTCCGTTAATACCCTGCACGCCCGCGGCAATGGCCTCCAGTTCATGCGCGGAGGCGGCCGAGCGTAGCGCCGATTGCAATGCCGCGGCGCCTGTCAACAGCCCATAAATGCCCAGCACCGAGACCACCACCGTCGTTGCGAGCGCAACGAGCGGGGCAGCGGTCACCGTCAGCAGTCTGGACCGTATGAAATTGCGAATTGAATATGTTCCCGGCCATGCGCGCTCACGCGGTCATCTTGGACCGGGCCGGTTGCCAAAGGATTGAGCCGAATGCAGGCACAAAGCAAAACTCTTTTGGTTCTTTTTTTCAAAGAAGAACGACTTCCTCTTTCCTTACTAAAACCCGAACATCCGTCCCACCCCCTCGAAATCCCGCGCCTGAGGATGACCCGCGGCGGCCCGCGTCCCATCCTCCGCTCGCACCACCTGGCAAGTTCGCCAGCCGCCTGCCAGCGCCGCGTCGAGTTCGGCCGCGACGTCGGACAGGAACAGCAATTCGCCGGCCGGCAGACCGATGGCGGTGGCGATGGTGCGATAGCTTCCGATGTCGCGCTTGGCACCGACGTTGGTGTCGAAGTAGCCGCTGAACAACACGGTGACGTCGCCTTCGGGCAGGTGGGAGAAAAGCTGCTTTTGCGCCGCTTCGGAGCCTGAAGAATAGACGTAGAGGCGCACGCCGGCCGCACGCCACCGGCGCAGCGCGGGGACCACGTCGGGGTACACCTCGCTGCGCAGGTCACCGCTTGCGTAACCTTCCGCCCAGATCAGACCTTGCAGCGTTTTCAGCGGCGTCACCTTGGCATCGGCCTTGATCCAGCCTCGCAACGTCTCCACCGGGGGGACGCCGGGCGCCAGGCGCGTCACCTCCGCCACCGACGACGCGACCGCGGGATCCGACGCCCGTGCGGCCAGAAAGGCCGGCAGGCGATCGCGCGCGTAGGGAAACAGAATGTCGTGCACGAAGGCGATGCGCGTGGTGGTGCCTTCGATATCGGTCACCACCGCGGCGGGTGGGGAGGTCACGAAACGGGGAACAGCGCGCTGATCTTTTCGCCGGTGTAGTGCGGCGTCCATCCGGTGGTGTCGGTGAAGACGCGCAGCACGGTGCAGTAGGGCGCCGTGCCGGCGTCGAACCAGTGCTTGGTGCCGGCCGGCACGCTGATCAGGTCGCCCTCGGTGCAGTGCGCGTCATACACCTCGCCGTTCAGATGCAGCACGAAGTTGCCGGCGCCGTGCACGAAGAAGCGGATCTCATCCTCGGTGTGGGTGTGCTCGTCGATGAATTTTTGCCGCATGGCGGGATAGGCCTCGGTGGCGCCACGCAACCTGATGACGTCCGCGGTGCCGGCGCCGCATTCGCCCATCAGGGCATCCAGATGCGGGCGGAAGGCGGCCAGGATGGTGTCGGACGTATCGTCCGGGCTGAGTTCGCCTGGGAAATCCCAGCGCTCGAACCGCACGCCGACCTGCCTGAGGGTGGCGGCGATCACCTCGGGCTCTTCGGTGCGCAGACGCGGGGTGCCTGGGTTATTCTCGGGGTAGACGGTCAGACGGCTCATCGCTTTCTCCGTTCAAGGGCGCAGGCGAGCAGGAATTCGGCGCCCTCAAGCCGGGCCAGCGCGGTCTCCATGTCGGGGCCCCATATATAGATGCCGTGGCCGCGAATGAGATACCCCATGGCCACATGGGGCAGATGCGGGGCGACGGCGCTGGCGAGGCGCGTCATGTCCTGGTCGTTGTCGAACAGCGGCAAATGCAGCGTGGCGGTGTGCGTGGTCTGGCCGGCGAAGATTTTCTGCACCTCATAGCCGGTGAAACCGATCGCGGGGCCCGGCGTGTCGAGCGACAGCACGGTGTTGGCGACCGAATGGCCGTGCAGCACGGCGCCGGCGTCCGGGAAGGCGCGGTAGATCTGGCAATGCAGCAGAGTCTCGGCGCTGGGCCTGGCACCCTGGGTAACCGCGCGGCCGTCCAGATCGACCTCGATGACGGAGAAGGCGTTGAGAAAGCCCTTGTGGCCACCGCTGCGCGTGATGGCGATGCGGCCCGGCGCGAAACGGACACTGATGTTGCCGGCGGTGGCGGGCACCCATCCGCGCTCGTCCATCCGGCGGCCGGCCCGGATGATGTCCTCGGCCGCGCGAACCGGAATGGGCGTGGCGGCAGCTTCCGGCAAACCTGGCACTTCGGCGAGAGAGAGGCCTAGGCGCGCGGTATGCCCGTGGTTTCCGGATGCTTGGCGGCGACCACTTCGGGCGCGGTGATGGTGCCGGCCGGCGTGCCGGCGGCGGGACGATGATCCGTCTCCATCGAGACGTCGTTGTCTTCGGCCATGTTTTTCTTGAAGGCTTTCAGGCCCTTGGCAAAATCGCCCATGACGCTGCTGATGCGGCCGGTGCCGAATAACAGCAGCACGACCATCAAAAGCAGTATCCAGTGCATCGGGGACATGGCGCCCATGACCGCAAACTCCCTCAAGCGCTGTTGTGCGCGCTGAGGCAGGGAGATGGCCCAGGGCGCTGGCGGTTGCAACCTCCTCGTTGGATTGGCCAGGAATTGGGCGCGGGCAGCGGCGTCCTGGCACCGAATCATGGACGATTTTTCGGGCCGATTTTAGGCAAACCTTAGCAAATCGGGCCCATGTTGTCTGACGAGGCCGGCGTGTGCGGGCCTCGCGTTTCCTCCCCGGTTAACGTGCCCCGAGGGGCACGTCACCTTCATGGGCGGTGTCCTCGGACACCGCCCATTTTTTTCGGCCGCCGCGCCTTGTTGCAGGAGCGGGATGTTGTGTTTTGAAGAAGTGAATATTCTTCCCCTGGATTTTGCCAGGAACCTGGTTTTTCTTGCAACAAACCGGTCGCTGGCCCACTCTGACCCGGTGCAGGATCATTCACCCCCGACGCTAGACATGATGCCGGATGGCCAATTCCGCGCGGCACCGCCGCGCCTGGGATGGCCGGCACGGGTGTTCCTCGTGGCGCTCGGCGTTTCGTTCGTGGCCGGCATCGTCGCCAGCGTCGCCCTGCTGATCTACGTGGCCCTGCTGCTGGTGCCGGTGGCACTCGCCCTGGCCGCCTACGGATATTTTTCAATGCGTGTCCAAGCCTGGCGCGCGGGCCGCGTGTAGGGGCGTGGATTGTTTGAGGGGCGCAGTAAGGAAGGCCAAGGGGCTCTGCCCCCTGGACCCCCGCTAAGGACAAGTCCTTAGAACCTGTTACTTAAGAGAGGTCAGGGAATCAGGAGGGGGGCACACGAGACGTGGATACGACACGCGCGCCCCCCTCCTGATCCCCTGACCTCTCTTAAACAAATGGGGTCTGGGGACTTGTCCCCGTCACGCGTATGCGTGCTTGCGCACGACGGGGTCCAGGGGCAGAGCCCCTTGGCCTTCCTTACTGCAACCCTCAAACAATCCACGCCCTAATCGGCGGCCAGGGTGCCGATGCGTTCGGCGCCCAGTTCGAACGCTTCCGCCAGGAGCGTAAAACTGCGCCGTCTGTCGTCGGGATTGTGCGTCGCCGTTACGATGGCGACCTCGTCTGCCGCCAGGTCGTGCGCGACGTCGGTCAGCCGCGCGCGCACCACATCGGGGGTACCGAACAGGGCGCGGGCGCGCAGGGTTGCGTTGCGGCGTTTTTCGTCTTCCGTGAAGGGATAGGCGGCGGCTTCTTCCGGGCTGGACAGGGCCACGTAGCGGCCGCGTTCGCGTTCGGCGCGCCACACCTCGCGCGGGATGAACAGCCGTTCCGCCGCCGCCTGCGTCTCGGCGGCGATCGCCATGACGCATATCGCGCTGTGCGGGTGCGGGTGCCGGTCGCTTGGCTTGTAGGTGTCGCGGTAGAGGTCCAGCGCCGCGCGCGCGCCGAGACCCTCGCTGAAAAAATACGCAAAACAGTATGGCAATCCGAAGTGCGCGGCGACCTGCGCGCCGTAATTGGAACTGCCGAGCACCCACACTTCGGGCGTGCCGGGGCCCTGCGGCTGGGCTTTGACGTCGCGGAACGGGTGGTTTTCCACCAACGGACCGCCGCTCACCCAGGCCAGCACGTCGCGCACCTGGGCGGGGAAATAGTCGGCGGCCTGGGCAGCGTTCGGGTTCAGCGCGAAGGCGGTGCGCCCGTCCGAGCCCGGGGCGCGGCCGAGGCCGAGATCGATCCGGCCAGGTGCCAGCGCCTCCAGAACGCGGAACTGTTCGGCCACTTTGAGGCTGCTGTAATGCGGCAGCATGATGCCGGCGGCGCCGATACGGATGCGGCTGGTCGCCACCGCCAGTGCTCCCAGGAGCACTTCCGGTGCGGTGCCGGCGATGCTGTCGGAGCTGTGGTGTTCGCTCACCCAATAGCGATGGTAGCCAAGCCGGTCGCAAAGCCGGGCGAGCTCGACCGTCTCGCGGATGCTGGAAGCGGGACTGCGGCCGGTGACGATCATCGATTGGTCGAGTACTGAGAGGCGCATGAACGCGATATTGGATGTGCGCCGGCCAAAGGCCAGAGCCGGGGTTAGCCGACGGGCCGCGGCCCTTCTGTCAGTATGCCTCTTCCCTTTGTTCACACCTTTCCTCGCCGGGGCGGCCGACCTGAATGGGGAGGCCCGGAAGCTCACCGCGTCGCTCACGCAGGACGAAAAGTTCGTCCTCCTGCGCGGTTATCTCGCCGTCGCGGTGCCCAAGCCGCCCGGCGCGATCGGATCGGCCGGCTTCGTGCCGGGCGTTCCAAGGCTCGGCATTCCCGCGTTGCAGGAGACGGACGCCAGCCTCGGCATCACCAATCCCAACAACATCCGTCCCGGCGACACCGCGGTTGCCCTGCCGAGTTCGGTCGCCACCGCCGCCAGCTTCGATCCTGACATTGCCTACCAGAACGGCGCGCTGCTGGGGCGGCAGGCGGCGGCGCGCGGTTTCAACGTGGTGCTCGGCGGCGGCGTGGACCTCGCCCGCGAGCCGCGCGGCGGGCGCGATTTCGAATATTCCGGCGAGGACCCGCTGCTGGCGGGCATGATGGTGGGTGCGGCGGTGCGCGGCACCCAGGATCAGCACGTGATCTCGACGGTGAAACATTTTGCCGCCAATGACCAGGAGAGCCAGCGCAACACGCTCGATGTCGAAATGGCATGGGACGCGTTGCGCGAGAGCGATCTGCTGGCGTTCGAAATCGCCATCGAGCAGGGTCATCCCGGCGCCGTCATGTGCGCGTACAACAAGATCAATGGCGGCTATAGCTGCGGCAACAAGATGCTACTGACGACGATCCTAAAACATGACTGGGCGTATCCCGGCTTCGTGCTGTCGGATTGGGGCGGCGTTCATGCAGCCGGCGATCTCACCGCCGGGCTGGACCAGGAGTCGGCGGCGGAACTCGATGCGCAACGGTTTTTCGCCGATCCGCTGCGGCGGGCGATCGACGCCGGCACCGTGCCACAGGCAAGGGTGGACGACGCGGTGACCCGCATTTTGCGCAGCATGCTGGCGGCGGGGCTGATGAAGCAGCCGCTCACCGCGCCAAGGCAGCAGACCCAGGCGGCGGACGCGGCGATTGCGCGGCGGGCGGCGGCGGCGGGGATCGTGCTGCTTCAAAATGAAAAGCGTGATCAGGATCATACGCTGCCGCTGCCGCGCACGCTGCACACATTGCTCGTTGTCGGCGCCGACGCGGATGCCGGCGTTCAGGCGGGCGGCGGGTCCAGCCAGGTGACGCCGGTGGGCGGCTACGCCCGGGAAATCCCTCTGGGCGCGAGCAACGGGCTCGAATTCTTTCGCGTATCGGCCTTCGACCCGCCGGCGCCGCTCGCCGCCATTGAGGCGCGTCTGCCGGGTGTGCACGTGCTGTGGGTTGACGGGCGCTCCGCGAAACAGGCGGCATTTTTGGCAGCCGGGGCGGACGCCGCGATCGTGTTCGCCAACCAGTGGGAAGGCGAATCGAGCGACGTGCCCGACCTGTCTCTCGCCGGTGGCCAGGACGGCCTGATCGCGGCGGTCGCCGCGGCCAATCGCCGCACCGTGGTGGTGCTGGAAACCGGCGGCCCGGTGCTCATGCCGTGGCGCGACCGTGTGGGCGCCATTCTGGAAACCTGGTATGCCGGCAACGGCGGCGCGGAGGCCATCGCCGACGTGCTGTTCGGCCAGGTCAACCCGGGCGGCCGCTTGCCGGTAACTTTCCCCGCCACCGAGGCCGATTTGCCGAACCGATCCGTGCCCGGCATGTACCTGCCATCGGGCGCGCCGGTGAATGTTACTTATGCGGAGGGGGCGGACGCCGGCTACCGCTGGTTCGCCCGCGCGGGCAAGAAGCCGCTATATCCGTTCGGTTTCGGCCTCTCCTATACCAGCTATTCGCTATCGAACCTGCGCGTGCAGGGCGGCGCAACATTGACCGTATCGTTCGACATTACCAACAGCGGCACCCGCGCCGGCGCCGATACGCCGCAGGCCTACGTCACATCGCGCGCCGGCCGCCCTGGCCTGCGCCTGATCGGCTGGTCAAAAACCGCGCTCGCGCCGGGTGAAACGCACCGCGTGACGCTGACCGCCGACCCGCGCGTGCTTGCCGACTTCATCGCACAGGGCAACAAATGGCACGTCCCAGCCGGCAGCTACACGGTTTGTATCGGAGAAAGTGCCCAAAATCTGCCGCTGACCGCCACCGCCCAATTAGACTCCCGCGATTTGGCCCCTTAGGTATGTAACAATTCTAATTTGGCAAAAGTTTTTTGTTTCTTTTTTTCAAAAAAGAAATGCTTTTCCGTCTCCCCAGCGCCCTCGCGATCCACCACCCAGCCCCTGGCTATACGTTCCTTGCCACCCCATCTATCGTGCCATGGTCGAAACCACCACCTCGCCGAACCGTCAGCGTCTGCCGCACGACGCGCGCCGGCGCCTGATAATTGAAACAACCCTGTCGTGCCTGGCGCGGTTTGGCGCGGAAGGCACCAGCCTGCGCCTCGTTTGCCGCGAAATGAAGGTGGCTCCGAGCCTGGTCACTCATTTCTTCTCCGGCTGGCACGAGCTTCTCGCCGCCGCCTATGACCTTCTGGCCGAAAGTTTCATGGCAGCGCTTGCCCCCATTCTCACGCGTGACTTCCCCACGGCGCGGGCCCGCATGAACGCGGTCATTCGTTACTACCTTGGCATCGATGGCGGCGGTGCGGACACCATGGGCGCCAACATCGCCTTTTGGCAGCTTTCGCGTTCCGTCCTCGACCTCAAGCCTGCCTTCAGCCATTTCCTGGCCGACCGCCAGAGCGTGCTGCGCGGCGTGCTAGCCGACCTGGCGGCGGAAGAAGGCGCCACCATCGCGCTCGACGACATGACCGCCTGCTTCATCCTCATGATGGATGGCATCTGGCTGGAAATGTCACTCAACCCCGGCGGCATTGCCGAACAGCGCGCCCTGCAAATGTGCTGGGCCTGGATTGACGCGGTCGTCAGGCACCCCTCAGCCTAAACAGACAAGAGTTTTTTGGTTCTTTTTTTCAAAAAAGAACTGCTTTCTCACTGGTGTTTTACGAATATCCTCAAGCCGCCTCGATCAGGCTGTCGTGCATGCTCATCGAAGCCGCCGCCATGGCCGCCTGACTGTTCGGGTCGCGCATCATGTAACCGCGGCCCCACACGGTGCCGATCAGGTTGCCGGCGCCGGCGACCGCCAGCTTCTTGCGCAACTTGCAGATGAAAACATCGATGATCTTCATCTCCGGCTCATCAATGCCGCCATAAAGATGGTTCAGGAAGGCTTCCTTGGTCAGAACCATGCCTTTGCGCAGAACGAGCAGTTCTAGAATGGCGTATTCCTTGCCGGTGAGATGGACCATGTGGTCGTCCACCAGCACTTCGCGGCTATCGAGATTAAGTTGCAGATTGCCGATCTTCAGCAGCGGCTGGCTGTAGCCCTTGCTGCGCCGGATAACCGCCTGGATGCGTGCGATCAACTCGTCCTTGTCGAACGGCTTGGTGATGTAGTCGTCGGCCCCCATGCCGAATCCCTTCACCTTGGCCTGCGGCCGTGTCAGCCCCGACAGGATCAGCACCGGCGTTTCCACCCGGCTGCCCCGCATCCGCCGCACGACCTCGTAGCCTTCCATGTCCGGCAGCAGCAGATCCAGCACCATGATGTCGTAATCATAATGACGTACCAACTCCAGGGCTTCTTCCCCCGTGTCGGTCTGGTCGACGATCGCGCCTTGGCTGCGAAGCATCAACGAAATCCCACGGGCCGCCGTCAAATCGTCCTCAACCAGAAGGACACGCATTGCTACCTCCTCACGACTACGAGGCAATGATTACCACCGCAGCGTGTGAAATGCCACGCTTTTTTCACGATCACGTGCATTATTTCTGAAAATAAGAGCCAAGGTGTCCCTGTGAATAAGCAAAATCCGCAATTTGTGCCTAAAAATGACACATACCGTTAATAATGAACCGTATCCGCCGCCCCAGCATCGCCGAACTTCGCGGCACCATCGCCCACCACCACGCGGCCACCCTCTCGGGCCGCGTCACCGCCGTTTCATCACTGTCGGCGGAGATCTCTGGCCTTGCCGCCCAGCTCAGCATCGGCGACCGGATGACGTTATCGACACGCAACGGCGAGTCCATTGCGGCGGAAATCATTGCGGTGCGCGGCAACACGCTGCAGGCCGCACCGTTCGGCGCCACATTCGGGATCGGCGCAGGCGCCGCCGCCTTCGCGCCTGCCCTGCATGCCACCGCCGGCGGCAGGCAGCCGCGCGGCAGCCTCTATCCGTCCAACGCGTGGCTTGGCCGCGTTATCGATCCGCTGGGGGCGCCGCTGGACGGGCACGGCAATCTCCCGCCCGGACCCGTGGCGTATCCGGTGCGCGCCAGCCCGCCCCCCGCC
>CAJCIS010000205.1 GCA_903970435.1 Acidobacteriota bacterium
GGGGCCCAGGCGGCGGGGGGGATTGGGGGGCGCGTCATGCGTTCGGGCTGCGGGGGGGCGGCGCGCAGGACGGGTTCGTCGTCGTAGCTGGCGCGGCGGCCTGGTTCGGGCAGGCGGAGTGCCAATGATCTGATTTCGCCCTGGATTTCGTCGAGCCGCGCTTCGACGGCCTCGAGGCGGCTTTTGACGCCGAAGACGCTGAACGGCATGAGCAGGAACGCCAGGCCCAGCAGGATGCCGATGATGAGCAGCAGAAGCTGCGCCCAGGGCGGCACCCAGTCGGGGAAGGCGAGGGGACTTTGCATGGCCCGATCCTAGAGCAAGATCGCCACAAGCCAAGAAACGAATTATGTCGAGCGCAGGAAAAAGTTTTTTGGTTCTTTTTTTCAAAAAAGAACGGCTTCTCTCCTTGTGGCAAAGGAAGTGGTGGGCTGAAGCCCACCCTACGCTGCATCGTGAAAGATGATTCCCAGCGTGTGGCGGGACCCGGTGCGGATGCGGCTGACCCCATGCCGCATAACCACCCGCCTGCCGCGCACCGGCCGGCTGTTGACCGCGAACACCACGGCGTCGCCCTGTTGCAGCGGCACCACTTCGGCGCGGCTCTGCTGGCGCGGCCGCTGTTCGACCAGCACGAACTCGCCGCCCTCGAAATCGGCGCCGGGCGCGCTCAGCAGCACCGCCACCTGCAGCGGAAACACCAGGTCGCCGTAGAGGTCCTGGTGCAGGCAATTGAAATCGCCGGGTCCGTAGCGCAGCAGCAATGGTGTCGGGCGGGTCTGGCCGGCGGCGTGGCATAGGTCGCGCCAGGCTTGATGATTGTCCGGATAGGTGACCGCCCAGCTGAGCGCGCGCGCCCATTCGTTGGCGATGCGGGCCAGCGGCGGGTAGAGCGTGGTGCGCAAATGTTGCACGGGCGCGGGCAGGGGGTAGCCGAAATATTTATATTCGCCCTGGCCGTAGCCGTGCCGGGCCATGACGATATGTTTACGAAATTTTTCGCCGTCGTCATACAAAGCGGTCAGACCGGCACAGTCACGCGGCGCGACGAGGCGGGGGAGAATGGCGTATCCGTGCGCATCCAGATCGGTGCCGATACGGGTCCACTCCGGGCTCATTGTTCACGCGCCAGCAGAGCCGCCTTGCGCGCGGGTCCCCAGCGGTAGCCGGAAATGGCGCCTGCCGCGGTGCGCACGCGGTGGCACGGCACGGCCACGGCCAGCGGATTGGCGGCACAGGCCGAGCCCACCGCGCGGGCCGCCCCCGGCGCGCCCACCGCGGCCGCCACGGCTTGATAGCTCGCCGTCTGGCCGGCCGGAATGTCGCGCAGCGCCTGCCACACGCGGCGCTGAAACGCGGTGCCGCGAATATCCAGCGGCAGCGAATGACCTGCCTTGGGTGCCTCGATCAGGCGCACCACGTCGGCCACGCGGGCGGCAAATTCGGGCGCCGCTTCGCGCAGCGCCGCGCGTGGAAAACGCGCGCGTAAATCGGCCAGGAGCGCGCCGGTGTCGTCGCCCAGCAGGATGGCGCAAATGCCGCGCCCGCTCGCCGCCACCAGCACCGTACCGAGGAAACACGCGCCGGTTGCGTGGTCGATCGTTTCGCCCGCGCCGCCGGCGCGGAATTTTCCCGGTGTCATGCCGAGCATCGTGTCGGCGGCTTCATAGAAGCGGCCGGAGGAGGAGAAGCCTGCTTGGTAGATCGTATCGGTTATCGTGTTTGCGCCGGCACGCAGCGACGTCTGCGCGGCGTGCTGGCGGCGCGCCGCTTCGTAGGCGGCGGGGGAGACGCCGGTGACGTTGCGGAACAACCGTGTGAAGGATGCGGGTGCCAGGCCGGCTTGCGCGCCGGCTTGGGCGAGGTCGAAATGGCCTGTCTCGATGGCGCGGCAGGCGGCGGCCACGGCCTCGGCGCGACGTTGGGCGCGCGGCGCGAGGTCAGGGCGGCAGCGGCGGCAGGGGCGGTATCCGGCGGCGGCGGCGGCTTGGCGCGTGTCGAAGAAGCGGAGGTTTTCGGCGCGTGCCGGCCGTGCCGCGCAACTCGGGTAGCAGAACACGCCGGTGGTCAGCACCGCGTAGAAGAACACGCCGTCGGCCGCCGCGTCACGCGCGCGCACCGCCTCCATCCGGGATGCGGTTTCATTCATCAACATGTCGTTCCCATCTGCGCTATACATGAGGCAAACTCCCTTGTGCGGCCTCAATGTGCCCATCGGGCGGCGGTGGCGCACTCCGGTCCTGGACCGGCAATTCCGCGCGGGCCAAGGCGAGGCATTCGGCCGCGTCCTCAGCCGGCAGGCGGTGCCAGGTGATGCGGCCGGGGTCCAGTTCGGCCGCCCGGCGCACGATGTCGGGGCCGGCATCGCTGGCGTCGCCGGCGCGGGCGGCGACGCGGTCCAGCAAGGTGTCCAGCTCGGCCTCCAGCCAATATCCCACGAATTTGCATGCGGCGGTGCGGGCGGTGGCTTCGGCTGCGTGGCGGAGCGGTTCGTGCAGGAACGTGCTGTCGATGATCGTTGCGTGACCGGCGAGCAACGCGGTGGCCGCGTCGGCCAGCAATACGGTATTGACCCTGGCGTTGGCGCTGGGGGTGTAGGAACTGGGGCCGAGTTTCTGCTCCGGGTGCGCATCGAACAGCCGTTTGCGGGCTTCGTCGCTGCGCAGCAGCAGCGCGCCGGGGGCGCGTCCGAGCGCCGGCGCCAGGGCGCGGGCCAGCGTGGTTTTGCCGGTGCCCTGCAGGCCGCCGATCGCAACGAGCAGGGGCGGCACGTTGCGTAACGACTCCACCGCCACGGAGAGATAGCGCGCGCCTTCGCGCGCCGCGCCACGTGACGCCTGAACGTGGGCGCGGACGATGGCGCGGATCGACATGAAGCAGGGCAGGGTGGCGACGAGGCCGGCGTCGCCGGTGCGGGCGACGTAACGGTTCATTACCCGGTTGGCGGCGGCGCGGCCGGCATGGAATTCGAGGTCCATGAGCAGAAAGGCGAGGTCGTAGCCTACATCGGCGGTGGCCAGCGCGTCGTCGAATTCCAGCATGTCGAACGCCACGGGCTTGCCGTGCCACAGGCAGATATTGCCGAGATGCAGGTCGCCGTGCAGGCGCCGCACGTGGCCGGAAGCGGTGCGCGCTGTGAGGACGTGCGCGATCCGATCGAGCGCGGCACGGACGGCGGAAAGCCATTCCGTAACGCGATCGGCGTCCAGGCCGGCCGCGCGGGCTGCCTGCGCGTTGCCGTCGATGATGTCGTGCATGCCGCACACGCTGTCGGTGTTTCGCAGAGGCGGCAGGCGGGCATGCAGATCGGCCAGGCAATCGCCGAGCGCGTCCAGCAACTTGGGCGTGAGCTTTCCGGCCGCCACGATCTCGTCTAGGAAATCGCCTGGCGGAATGCGTGCCATGTGCACGACATAATCGATGGCATCTGCGGCATCCGCCGGCGCCAATCGCAGGCCGCCATCGCCTGTGTGAACAACGGCCTGCACGCCGCGATAAATTTCGGGCGCGGCGACGCGGTTGAGTTCGAATTCGCGCCGCGCCATGTCGCGGCGGGTTTGCAAGGCGGTAAAATCAAGAAACGAGAGGCGAACGGCTTTTTTCAGTTTATAGACATTGTTGGGTCCGGCGAAGACGGCGGAAATGTGCGTTTCGACGGGCGCGCTGCCGGTAAGCGCTTGCAAGAACGCCGCAGCGCCGCGCTGCTGTGCAGGTATGGTCACGACACGATGAGACCAACTGTCAAGAACGTATCGATCCAAACACGGAATTCGCCGCGACGGCAACGCTCAGCTGGAAAATAAGAAGAAGGTGGAACCACGGATGAACACCGATACGAAGGGATAAGACGGGATGAGCAGAAGGCTCCAGCGCGACCTTCCATATCCCTGCTCATCTGGGTTCATCGGTGTTCATCCGTGGTTCCACCTACTTCTTTCGGCGAGCGTTTGTGGCTTGGCAGCTTCTCCTGCCGCGGAGGGGCGCCACTCGAAAGAGAAAAACGCCTCGCTTTCGGCGTGGCAACCCGCATTCCGCTTCGCGCCATGACAGGCTACGGCGGGAGAGCTTTTCATGACAGGGGGTTGGACTCCGTGGGCACCGGGGAACAGGCGGCGTCGGCGGCGCGGGCGAGGACGATCATGCGCCTGGCGGCGATGCCGGCGCCGGCCATGTCGCCGGCGACATGTTGCAAGAGCGGATTGCTCAGCAGGGCGTGCGCGGCGGCGTTGGCGGCCATTTCGGTGCCGGCGACGGTGGCCGCCGATAGCGCGGTGCGGCGCACCAGGGCCAGGGTGCCGAACAGGCCGGGGCGGAAACCATGCAAGGCGGCGACCTGACGCACCAGGCGCAATCCGCGCCATGCAATGTAGAGCGCCGCGAGGCCGGGGCTCGGCATGGCGGCAATGCCGGCGACCGCCTGCAGGGCCGCGGCGCGGCCCAGCGCCTCGGCCTGCGCGCGCAGCGCCGCGGCGGGTCCGGCCCGCAGCAAGGTGATCACCGCGTCCGGATCGTTGATGGCGGCGATCGCCGGCAGCAGGGTGGGGGCCTCCGGCAGGTCGCGCACCCAGGCCCGCGCGGCGCGCACCCGGCGGCGTGCGTCGTTGCCGGCGAGGTCGAGGCGCAGCCGGTCCACGCTGCGCAAGGCGCCGAGCGCCACGGCCTCCCGTAGGATGCCGACGCCGATGAGCGAAAAACCTGTGGCCGCCACCCCGAGTGTGGCCCAGCCCAGGATCGGGCCGCGGGCAAATTCGTCGGCCACCAGGTTGCTCGTCTCGATGCCGGCAAGGCCCAGCACCAGCACCGACGCGCCGGAGGCGACCAGCGCCGGCATGCTCCAGGCGCGCCGCGGCGCCGCGATGTCCGGCAGGTCGGGCAACGCGACCACCGGCTCCAGCCGGGGCGCGGGCAGTTCCTCGGCCTCGATGCGGGGTGTGACCGGGCGGGATGAGGTGGGCGACTGGCTCACAGTACGTCCTGCAGCAGGAAATTCAGCACGGCATCCATGCCGATATTGGGTACGCCCAGCCGTCCGCCATCGGCCAGGCGCATCGGCTCGAATTGCGGCAGCGCCAGAAACGGATGCGCCCAGAACGACGTGTCGGGCGGCTGGTCGGGCACCTCGCCCGGATAGCTGCGGGTGAGCACGTGCTGGCCCAGCACGCGGCCGCGCACGGCCGATACCGGGCGGCCCTCCAGGGTCCAGACGAAATCCTCCGTGCAGCGCACGCTGGCGGCGGCGAAATGCGCGGTGGCCACGCCGTCGCCGGGCACCTGGGCCAGGTTGCGCATCAGGGCGGCCAGGTTGCCGCGCTGGCGTTCGGCGACGTGGTCGGATTTGGTGGCGACGAAGGCCACGCGCCCGATCACCTTGGGCGGCATGCGCCATTCCAGCAGGGAGCCCAGCGCGTCGGCCCAGGAGAACCGCCAGCGCAGGGCGCCGGCCGCGGCGGCCAGGGCCTCGCGCGTGTCGGCGAACGCGGCGGCGCCGGCATGCAGCGCGCTCAGCACATCGGCCAGCACGACCAGGCGGTCTACCTCGGCAAATAGCGGGCTGGCCAGGCTGCGCCGCACGGAGTCGACGTAGGCGTCATAACGCTTGGCCAGCAGGCTCGCGAACGGACCCTGGCCGCGCGCCGGGAAGAAGAAAATCCAGGGCGGCTCCGGGCCCGGCGCCGGCATCAAATGGCGGCCGGGCTGGAGATAGGAAAAACCGGCATCGCGCAGGCGCACCAGCATGGCGCGGTAGAGCTCGGTGCCGGCGCGCGCCAGGGACTCGTCGGGCGGCGCCTTGGCCGGAAGCCCGTGCGCGAAGGCCAGGAATTCACGGGTGAACGGCGCCATCGACGGTGCTTCCAGCCGCGCCAGCACGGCCGCCGACCAGGCCGGGTAGCTCAGGGTCAGCAGCGGCAGGTCGAGCAGCCACTCGCCGGGGTAGTCGAGGAACTCCAGCCGCACCGTGCGCGACGGCAGCGGCGACTGGTCCACCTGCGCGGTGAGCGCCAGCATCGACACCGAGTCGGTGCGTTCCGGCCAGCGCGGCGGGTCGCCGGCCAGCGCCGCGAGATGGCGGGCCTGGTCGAACCGCGGCACGTCGCCGGCGCCGAGCGGCGCGAGCGCGAAGCGCGGCTGCGTGCGGGCCAGCAACAGCGATGCGGCCGAGGTCAGGAATGCGGTTTTTCCGGCGCGCGACAGGCCGGTGACGCCGATCCGCACGGTGCTGGAAAACAGATTCCACGGGCTGAGCGTCTGGACACCGCCGACGACGAGCCGTTGCACGCCGTCGGTGATATCGGACAGCCAGGTCATACCCACCGCCTTTGAGGGTGACGCCGGCGGCACGAATGTGGGGGGTGCAGGGGGGTGAAGGCCCCCGCCCGCCGGAGGCCATGAAGATGTGTCAGGATCACGCGCGTTCGATCAGTTCCACCTTGTAGCCGTCCGGATCTTCCACGAAGGCGATGACCGTGGTGCCGAATTTCACCGGGCCGGCCTCGCGCGTCACGCGGCCGCCGCCGGCGCGCACATGGTCGCACGCGGCCGCCACGTCCGGCACGCCCACCGCCAGGTGGCCGAACGCGTTGCCCATTTCGTACGGGCCGTCATGGTCCCAGTTATGGGTCAGCTCGATTTCCGCCTGGCCTTCGGCGTTGCTGGCGTAGCCGAGGAACACCAGCGTGTAGCGGCCTTCCGGCACGTCGCGCCGGCGCAGTTCCTTCATGCCCAGCAGGTCGCCGTAGAACGCAATGCTGCGGTCCAGGTCGCGCACCCGCAGCATCGTATGCAGAAAACTACTCATTCTGTGCCACTCCTTGATGCGCCACCATGTCGGGATCGATGCCGACGAGGAAAAGCCCCAGCCGGTCCGCCTCCGCGACGCAGGCGCCGCGATCGGTCAGCAACGTGCCGCCGGCCTCGAACGCCACGCCGCGCAGCGCGGCGGCCGCGGCGCCTTGCAGCGTGCGGGGGCCGATCGTCGGCATGTCCGCGCGGCGCTCCTGCCCTGGTTTGACGAGCTTGACCAGCACGCCGCCGGGGCCCGGCAGCGCCAGTTCGCCGACCCGCGCCAGCATCCGGTCGGTATTTTCGGCGGCTTCGACGGCCAGCACGTGGCCTTGCTGCACGACGCATCCCTGGCCGACATCCACGCGCCCCAGCGCCCGCACCACCTCGACGCCGCGCGCGATGTCGGCCCAGGCCAGGGCGTCGGGGCTGACCTGGCCGAGCGTGCCGGGCGGCGCGAGCGCGGTGGTGAGAATTTCATGCGCGCCGAGGACGGCAAATCCTTCCTCACCCAGCACGCGCACGATGGCGGCGAGGAACCCGTCATCGCCGGAAAACGCGGCACGGCCGATGCGGGCGAGGATTTTGACCCCCTCCGCATCCGGCCGCAGATCGACCAGGCTGGGCCGCTTCACCGGGCCCACCAGCACCAGCTCGCGGCATCCATGCGCGCGCAGCAGCGCCACGATGCGGCCGGCCGCGCCCAGCCGGGCCATGGCATGCGGGTAGGCGCCGATTACCGCGGGATCGGCGAAGTCCTGGAAGCCGACGATGAACACCGTCCGTCCGGCGGCGGTTGCGGCGGCCGCCACCTGGCCGGGAAAGGGGCCGCCGCCCGCCAATATGCCGAGTGGTCCGCTCACCGGACACACGCGGCGCGTGTGGGGGTGTCGGACCGAATTCGGAACGCGGCAGAGCTGCAAACCAATTTTTCTGGATAGGGCAATTTTGCGCTTGCCCTCACGGATTCGTGAGAGTACACTTGTGTGGCGATGCGTAACGTGTAGAAATACCGACTGGAGCCTTGACGATGATCCTGCAGAGGGACCCGCTTGCCGCAAGCGCCGTGGGTATTTTTCACTGTCTGCGTCGCCTTGCCGAGGAAGCCGCAACACTGAACATGCCGCACACGTTGTTTGCCATTGAGCAGGCGCTCGCTGTCGTCGCAAGCGAAACCGAGGATGAACCGATCCCCGCCCGCCGCCACTAGACCGTTCAATCCGCCGCGCGTCCACTTGCTCCGCCGGCCGGTTCGAGCCCCCAGACCCGCTATCCCGACCTAGCCGGGTCTGGGGGAGCCCGTTTGAAAAGGCACCCTGACGGTCAGCTGATGCGGATTTTCTGTGCGCCGGTGCGCACGGCCGAACCGGCCGCTCCGCTCCGGTGCCCGGAAATCCACGCCAGCTGACTCGTCAGGGTGCCTTTTCAAACGGGCTCGCCGACGGGTGGAGACAAAGATGGCGGAGCGATCATTGCTTTTCACGCGTGAAAAAAGTTGGCGGTGGCGAAGGCGGGGCTATCTTTCCCTCACGAAAACGTGATAGCTGTAAATCGGGCGGCGGCTGAATGGTTGGAGGTTCGGAACGATGTCACTTGCAGCCAGGAAACACCTCTCGATGGCCACGCTCTTGCCGGCCTTGGCGGGCGGGGTGCTCGCCGCGATGCCGCTTGCGGCGCGGGCGGGGGCGCTGAAGGTGGTTCACAATTTTACCGGCGGGGGCGACGGCGGCAGCCCGGTCGACGGGCTGATGATGAGCGCGAAGGGCATCCTGTTTGGGACCACCAGCGAGGGCGGCGCCGCCGGACTGGGGGCCGTGTTCAAAATGGCCGGCCACGGCACCCAGATTGTTTTGCATAGTTTTCAGGGCGGCTCGGACGGTGCCACGCCGAATGGCGGCGTGATCGAGAATGCAAGCGGCACGTTGTTCGGGACAACCACCGCCGGCGGCGCATCCGGGGCGGGCACCGTCTATAGCGTGAAGGGAACGACCGAAACCGTGTTGTACAGCTTCGCCGGCGGCACCGGCGACGGCTCGGATCCGCAGGCGGGCCTGGTGATGGACGCGGCCGGAAACCTCTACGGCACGACCAGCGCGGGCGGTGCGTCCGGAAACGGGACGGTATTCGAGTTGGTTGCGCCGCCGTCAAAGACCGGCGTGTGGACCGAAAAAGTGCTTTATAGTTTTGGTGCCGGCCCGGATGGCGCGGCGCCCGTGAGCCGCGTGGTTTTCGACGCCGCCGGCAACCTTTACGGAACGACCAGCGCGGGCGGCACCGGCAAATACGGCACTGTCTTCCAATTGCGGGCCGACGCCAACTGGCAAGAGACTGTTCTTCATAACTTCGAGAACGCTGATGACGGCGGCACACCCTATGCGGGCCTCGTCGCGGACGCGTCCGGCAATTTCTATGGCGCCGCGACCGACGGCGGCAGCAATGGCGGCGGCACGGTGTTCGAGCTTTCGCCGTCCAATGGCGGTTTCAATTTCACCGTTCTGGCCAGCGTGCCCGGCTGGGGCGTCTCGGGAACGTTTCGCGATGTGCTGGTGCAGCCGAACGGCGTCATCTACGCGACCACCCATTGCGACGGCGCCCACGGCGCGGGATCGATCTACGAGCTCACCCTGTCGGGCGGCAGTTGGACCTACAACGTGCTTTATAATTTTACCGGCGGCAATGACGGCCTCTACTCCATCAGCAATCTCGTGCTGAAGGGCGGCAAGCTCTACGGTACGACGATCGGCGGCGGCGTGAATGGCGCCGGGACGGTGTACGCGTTCAAGCCGTAACGGCATAGGAAGGAAGTATTTCTTTTTTGAAAAAAAGAAACAAGAAACTTTTGTTTTGTTAGTGATACAAAATTTGATGCGGCGGCGCCGCGCTGCTGGTCGGCCGAAGCCCACTCTACGAAACTGAGCCCACCCTTGCTTCCTTACTCAACTTCATCCTGCACCCGCCTGGCCGTATGGCGGATCAAACCTCGTTTGCTGGGCGCATCGATAAATTCGAGCATTTCGATGACGTAAGGACCGTCCGCGGCCGCGCGGACGCGGGCGAGGCGGTCGGAAAACACGCCGCCGTCGCGGTCGACGAACAGGGTGCGGAAGGCGGCGCGCAGCCGGTGCAGGCCGGCGCGATCGAGGCCGCGGCGCTTCAGGCCGACGAGGTTCAGGCCGGACAGGTAGGCGCGGTTGCCGATGACGGTGGCGAACGGCACCACATCCGCCTCGACGCCCGAGGCGCCGCCGACCATGGCGCCGCGGCCGATGCGCACGAACTGGTGCAGCGCCGAGGCGCCGCCGATCACCGCGTTGTCGCCGATGGTGACGTGGCCGCCCATCACCACGTTGTTGGCGATGATGACGCCGTTGCCCACGACGCAATCGTGCGCCACGTGCACCACGGCCATGAGCAGGCAGTCGGCGCCGACGCGGGTGACGCCGCTGCCGGTGATGGTGCCGCGGTGGATGGTGCAGTGCTCGCGGATCTGGGTGCGCGGCCCGATGACCGTGCGGGTCGGCTCGCCCTTGTATTTGAGGTCCTGCGGGGGCAGCCCGATGGTGCAGAATGGGTAGATGACGGCGCCGGCGCCGATGATGGTGTGTCCGTCGACCACGACATGGCTGGACAGTTGGACACCGGGCTCAAGGACGACGTCGGGGCCGACGCTGCACCAGGGGCCGATGGTGACGTCGTCGGCGATCAGGGCGCCGGGCGCGATGATGGCGGTGGGATGGATCGCCGGGTGGTCCAGGAGGGTGGCGGCGTGATCCATGGGCGGGGTTCCGGGTAATATCTTAATTAGGCCGCGCGGCGGCGAGTCGGAAAAGGAAGGAAGCAGTTCTTTTTTTCAAAAAAGAACTGCTTCCTTCCTACGTGGGCGCCTCCGCCCGATCGAGAATCATGGCGGCATAACTCGCCTCCGCCACAGCAACGCCTTCCACGCGCGCAATGGCCGAAAACTTCCACACATTGCCGCGCTGCCGGTCCTTCACCACGTGAATGCGCAACTGGTCGCCGGGCAGCACGGGCCGGCGGAACTTGGCGTTCTCGATCGTCATGAAATACACCAGCTTGCCGGCCGCCGCGGGACCCAGCGTCTCGACCACCAGCACCGCCGACGTTTGCGCCATCGCTTCGATGATCAGCACACCCGGCATGACCGGATGATTGGGGAAGTGGCCGGAAAAGAAATGCTCGTTGATCGACACGTTCTTCACGCCGACCGCGGAGTGGTTGGGCACCACGTCCACCATGCGGTCGATGAGCAGGAACGGATAGCGGTGCGGGATGGCGTGCATGATGCGCGCAATGTCCAGCACGTCGATCCGGCCGAGGTCGCGGGCATCACCATCGGCCCGCGCGATGCTTTCAGGTGTCGTTCCGTCCATCGCCGCGCCTACCATCAACTCCCAACGGCCCTTTGCGGGCCAGCCGCCGCAATACGGCGACGTTGCGAAAGAACTCGCGCACCGGCATTGCCGGGCTGCCTACCACGTCCGCGCCCGCCGCAACATCCGACATGACACCGCACTGGGCGCCGATACGCGCGCCGGTGCCAATCCTCAAGTGACCGGTCAGCCCGGCCTGGGCGCCGACCTGGACAAAATCCTCCAGCACCGTGCTGCCGGAAATGCCCGCCTGCGCCACAACGACGCAGGACCGTCCGAGATGCACGTTGTGGCCAATCTGCACGAGATTATCCACCCGGGAGCCGGCGCCGATGATGGTATCGTGCGCCGCGCCGCGGTCCACCGTCACGTTGGCGCCGATTTCCACATCGTCCTGCAGGATCACGCGCCCCAGTTGCGGCACGCTGATGAAGCCGGAGGGCGTCATGGCGAAGCCGAACCCCTCCTGGCCGATGCGGGCGCCCGGATAGACGTAAACCCGTTCGCCCAGCAGGGCGTGGGTGAGGCTGGCCAGCGGCCCGATGCGGCAATCGCGCCCCAGCACCACGCCCGGACCGATCACCGCGCCGGCGCCGATGCGGCAGCCCGGCCCTATGACCGCGCCGGCGCCCACCACGGCCAGCGGGCCGATGCCGGCCGAGGGGTCGATTTCCGCGTCCGGGTCGAGCACGGCGGTGGGGTGTACGCCGGGGATGACGGCCTCATCCGGGTGGAACAGCCCGCCGACCCGCGCCCAGGCGACATGCGGGTCGGTGGTGATGAGGGCCGCGATCCCCGGCGGCAGGCGGGCTGCGAATTCCGCGCTCAGCACCACGGCACCTGCCGAGGTGCGCTCCAGATCGGGCAGATATTTTCGGTTGTGCAGGAAGCTGACCTCGTCGGGCCCGGCGCTTTGCAGCGGCGCCACGCCGGTCAGCATCAGGCCCGCGGCACCTTCCGGGGCCTCCGCGCCCGCCACCTCGGCGACGGTGGCCAGCGGGAAAGGGCCGGCGCGCCGGAAAAAACGCGGATCGCCGAGCCGGTTATCGGACATCGCGCAGCTCACAAAGGCAAAGGGTTAAGAAAGCAGTTCTTTTCTGAAGAAAAGAACATGCTCCCTTCTCAATGCGCAGCGACGGCGGAATTGCTGCCCCAGTCCTTGGGCAGCGTTGCGGGGTCGACATTGTCGGGCGGGATCTGCACCGTCGGCAGGGCGCGGTTGAGCTGCTCGGTGACGGCTTCGGTAATGTCGTATTCCTGCACGTTGAGCGCCACCTGGCTGCGATGCAGCACCAGGTTCATGCCGCGCGACTCGGCCACTTGCCGAATGATGCCGATCAGCGTGCGCTCGATCTGGCCCAGCGCGACCTGGCCGGCTTCCTGGATGATGCGGTTCTGCTCCTGCAGCGAACGGCGTTCCGTGCGCACCCGGTCCTGTAGCGCCCGCTCGCGCGCCATGCCCTGCTCGCGGGTGAGATGCGGCGCGTCGGTTTCGAGCTGGCGCTCCTGCTCGCGCCAGGATGCCTGGGCGCGTGACACGGCGGCCTGCAGGCGCTCCTTGCGTTCGCCGATGACCTTGTCGACGGCTTGCGCGGCACTGCTGGCGCGCATGACGTCGGGCACGCCGAGCACGCCGACCAGCGGCGGGGGCGGGATGGCGCCGCCCGGCAGCAGCTTGACCTGACTCGGCAAGGCCACGGTGAAGTCGTTGGTGACGTTCTTCTGCCCGGTGTGGGCGAGGGGGGCGGTGAGCCGCAGCGTGCCGGCGCCCGCATTCTCCAGGGTGATTGCGGTGCCGGCGGTGGCGTCCGCGGCGCTGGCGGCCAATTGCTCGGCGTTCTGGGCGCCCTTGATCAGATAGTAGGTGGTGTCGGCGGTGAGCGGCGCGGGCAGCGCGGCGTTGGGGCCGGTCGCGGTCACCTTGACCGCGTCGCCGGTGGCGGTCTCGCTGTAGA
>CAJCIS010000206.1 GCA_903970435.1 Acidobacteriota bacterium
CCGGCCCGCCAACCGTATCCGCCGCGCCAACCATAGCCGCGTCCGCCCCAACCGCCCCAACCGCCATGCCATCCTGCGCCATGCCAGCCGACGCCGGCGCCGTGCCAACCCGCACCACCGCCATGCCAGCCGCCCGCGCCGCCGTGCCAGCCGCCGCCGGCACCGCCATGCCAGCCACCACCCACGCTGCCGTGCCAGCCGCCGCCCCAGGCGCCAAATGCCGGCGCCGGCGCGACGCTTTGCACCGCGAGGAGGGTCGCCGCCAATGCCGCGACGGCACCGGTGCGGCTGCGAAATATTTGCCCCAGGTTACGCATGTTAAGGTCTCCGTGATCTGCACTCGATCTCGGATCGGACGGGCCAGGACACAAGCAAGGAAGGGTAACGTACGCTTATATGTCCCGTTACGCTGGTAATAATGCGCGCGGGCCGCGATTGTCAGGGAATGAGCACAACCTGTCCGGTGGTTTGCCGGCCTTCCAGCGCGGTGTGCGCCGCGGCGGCTTCGGACAGGGGATAGATATGATTGATGTGCGGCTTGAGGATGCCGTCGCGCACCGCCTGGAAAACTTCGGCCGCCATTTTCTCCAACACCGGGCGCTTGGCCGCGTAGGTTGCGAGCGAGGGGCGGGTGATGAACAGGCTGCCCTTGGCGCTCAGCAGGCTCAGTTCGAAGGGGGACACGGCGCCCGAGGCGTTGCCGTAGCTGACCATCAGGCCGAGCGGCGCCAGGCAGTCCAGGCTGGCCAGGAAGGTGTCGCGGCCGATGCTGTCGTAGACGACCGGCACCATTTCGCCTCCGGTGATGCGGCGCACATCGGCGGCGAGGCTCTTTGTGCCGATGACAACGTGGGCGGCACCGTTGGCGCGGGCGGTTTCGGCCTTCTGCTCGGTCGAAACGACACCGATGACGACGGCACCGATATGGCTGGCCCATTGGCACAGCAACTGGCCGACTCCGCCGGCCGCGGCGTGGACCAGAATCCGCTCGCCGGCTTTGACCTGGTGCGTGCGGTGGATGAGGTATTGGGCCGTCAGGCCTTGCAGGGTAATTGCAGCGGCGACGCGGCTGTCGATGTCCGGCGGCAGCTTGATCGCGCGATCGGCGGGCAGAACCCGGTGGGTGGCGTAGGCGCCGAGCGAGCCCGCGTAGGCGACGCGGTCGCCAACGGCAAAGCCGGCGGCATCGGCTCCGGCGGCATCGGCTCCGACGGCCTCGACGATGCCGGCGCCCTCCTGGCCGATGATGGCGGGAAAGCCCGGGAGTTTATAGAGACCCGTGCGGAAATAGACGTCGATGTAATTGAGGCCGATGGCTTCGTGACGGATGAGGAGCTCGCCGGGGCCTGGCTCGGGCTTGGGCACGGTCTCCCACAGCAGCACCTCGGGGCCGCCGATCGCGTGTATGCGGATGGCCTTGCTCATGGTTCCTCCGGGTGGCGGGGGCTTACTTTGCGCGGTCGTCTCATGGTGGGTCGTGCGGAGGCATGCTCCAGATGAGGATCTGCGCCGCCAGGCTTGCCGGGCCATGATCGCTGTCCAGCCTCGCCTGGCTCTGTAACAATGGGTCAGGCCGCGGCACGTGGTTCGGCATGTTCGAGGCCAAGGAGAAACATCTTTGTCGGAATGCCCTCGCCACCTGAATAGCCGCCGATGCCCGTGGTTGCGACGACGCGGTGGCACGGAATGATTATCGGCAGCGGATTGGCCCCGTTGGCGCCGCCCACGGACCGCGGCGAGCCGCCGGCGAGGACGGCGATCTGCTGGTAGGTGCGGGTTTCGCCGTAGGGTATGGCGGCGAGCGCCTGCCATACACGCTGCCGGTACGGCGTTCCGGCGAGGGCCAGGGGAAGGTCGAAATTTTGCAGCGCGCCATCGAAATAAGCCTGCAACTGGTCGCGCCCTCGGGTCAGCAGGGGCGTGGCTGTCTGGTCGCGGCCCCAACCCCAGTCCAGGGCGACGATGGCGCCGTCCTCCTCCGAGAGGGTGAGGGCGCCGAGCGGGGTATGAAGCGATAGCTGCGGCATCGAGGGGGCATTAACTACGCCCGGATGCGGCGATGGAAAAGGGCCCCATGCGCCCCAGGAATGGTGCTCTCTTGATGCAATCCCCGACCCATCCGATATGGCCACGGCCGTGCCGCAGGCGCAGCGGCAAAAGTCTTTTGGTTCTTCTCTTCAGAAAAGAACATTCTTCCTTCGTCGGGCATCGATTTCGTCGGGAGTTACGCGATGAGTGCACACCGGGCGGATGATCCGCCGTTGTATTTCGATTTTCATGTTTTTGTCTGCGTTAACCGGCGGCCGGACGGCCATCCGAAAGGGAGCTGTGCCGCGCGGGGATCGGAACGATTGCGAGACTACATGAAGGTGCGGGCAAAACAGCTCGGCGTTCCGAGAGCTCGCGTAAATGCCGCTGCCTGCCTGGATCGATGCGAAGTCGGACCGTGTATCGTGGTGTATCCGGAGGGCATTTGGTACAATGTACAAAACGAAACCGATGTGGATGAGGTTTTGCAGACGCATCTTCTTGGTGGTGGCCGGGTGACGCGGCTGATGCTGGATTTGCCGCCGGCCCGTGATTAATGATACCGAAACGATATTCGCGCCTGCCAGTGGGCCCGGGCGGGGCGCGATCGGTGTGGTGCGGATCAGTGGGGGCAACAGCCTGGCCGTCATCGAGGGTTTGTGCGCGCGTGTGCCGCCGCCGCGGCGGGCGGCGGTGCGGGCGTTGCGGAATGCTGCGGGCGACATACTCGACCGGGCCATGGTGGTCTGGATGCCGGGGCCGGCGAGCTACACGGGCGAGGATACGGCCGAACTGCATATTCACGGCGGCCAGGCGGTGCTGCGGGCGGTCGGCGACGCCTTGATCGCGGCGGGATGCCGGCTGGCCGAGCCGGGCGAATTCACGCGCCGGGCGTTTTTGAACGGCCGCATGGATTTGCTGGAGGCCGAAGGGATCGCCGACCTGGTGGCCGCGGAAACAGAGGGGCAGCGGCGGCAGGCGTTGCGGCAACTGGAGGGGGAGGCGAGCCGCCAATTGAGGGCGTGGGCCGACAGGCTTCGCCGGGTGCTGGCGTGGCAGGAGGCCCTGATTGATTTCCCCGATGAAGACCTGCCGGCGGAAACAGCCGCCCAATTGACGGATGAGGTCGCCGCGTTGGCGGAGGAGATGGAGCGGGCGGCCGCGGAGTCGCGCCGGGGGGCGCGGGTGCGGGAGGGGCTGGTATTTGCTGTGACCGGTGCGCCCAATGTTGGGAAATCGTCGCTGGTGAACGCCCTGGCGGGGCGGGATGTCGCCATCGTGGCGCGGACCCCTGGCACCACACGGGACGTGCTCGAGGTGTCGCTGGAATTCGCCGGTGTTCCGGTGACGCTGATCGATACGGCCGGGTTGCGCGATAGCGATGATCCGGTGGAGGCCGAAGGCGTGCGCCGGGCACGCATGCGTGCGGCGGCGGCAGACTTGGTGATCCGGGTGGTCGATGCGGCGTCACCAGGGGTGAGTGGGCATCTCCCCGAGGGCCTGTTGGTGGCGAACAAGATTGACCTGGCGCCGGCGCCTGAGGGTGCCCTGGGCATCAGCGCCGCAACGGGCGCGGGATTGGCTGCCCTACGCGACGGTCTGGCGGCGGCGGCGGCGCAGCTTACGGCTGGGGAGGGCAGCGCGGTGCTAAGCCGGGTGAGGCACACCGTGGCGCTGATGGAGTCGGCGGAGGCCTTGCGCCGGGCTGCCACGGCCACACTGCCGGAGTTGTGTGGCGAGGAATTGCGGCTGTCGATTCGCGCGCTGGGGCGCATCACCGGCGCGGTTGAGGTAGAAGATGTGCTGGACACGGTGTTCGGCGCATTTTGTATCGGCAAGTAGGACAAAGCGGCTTTCGCGATGATGGATGAACGGTTCGATGTCGTTGTGGTGGGTGGCGGCCATGCGGGCACCGAAGCGGCGGCGGCGGCGGCACGGATGGGCGCGCGCACGCTGCTGCTGACTCACCGCCTGGATACGGTGGGGGAGATGTCATGCAATCCGTCGATTGGCGGGATCGGCAAAGGGCATTTGGTCCGTGAAATTGATGCTTTGGATGGCCTCATGGCGCGTGCGGCGGATCGGGCGGGCATTCATTTCAAGGTTCTCAATCGATCCAAGGGGCCGGCGGTGCGGGGGCCGCGGGCGCAGGCGGACCGGACGCTCTATCGGGCGGCCGTGCGGGCGCTTCTCGCGGAGACCGCGGGCCTGACGGTGCGTGCGGACCCGGTGGATGACTTGATCGTACCGGCGAATGGCAAGGTTGCGGGCGTGGTGTGTGCGAGCGGCCTTCGGGTCGGCTGTGGCGCGGCGGTGCTGACGACGGGGACGTTCCTGCGTGGCATCATTCATGTAGGCCACGCGCAGACGCCGGCGGGCCGGGCCGGGGAGGCGCCCTCGGTCGGACTTGCGGAGCGCCTGGCCGCCCTTGGTTTGCCCCTCGGCCGGCTGAAGACCGGGACGCCGCCGCGGCTGTCGCGGCAGTCGATTGATTGGTTGGGGCTGGCGGCCGACCACGGCGATGCGGTGCCGGAGCCGTTCAGTTGCATGACCACCCGGATCACCGGGCCTCAGGTCGAGTGCCGGATCACCGCGACGACCTCGGCAACGCACGAGGTCATTCGGGATAATATTCATTTGTCGGCGGTGTATGGCGGGGGCATCGCAGGGCGCGGGCCGCGCTACTGCCCCTCGATCGAGGACAAGGTCGTGCGGTTCGCCGGGCGGGAGCGGCACCAGATCTTTCTTGAGCCGGAAGGGTTGGACAGCGACCTGGTTTATCCGAACGGGATTTCGACCAGTTTGCCGGCCGACGTACAGGCTTTGATGGTGCGGACAATTCCTGGCTTGGAGCGCGCACAACTTGTGCGGCCGGGGTACGCGATTGAGTACGACTATGTTGACCCACGCGCGCTGTCGCCGTCGCTGGAGTTGCGGGCGCTTGGCGGACTTTTTCTCGCAGGGCAGATCAACGGCACGACGGGGTATGAGGAGGCCGCGGCACAAGGTGTGCTGGCCGGTATTAACGCCGCGCTGCGGGCGGGGGGTCGCGAACCCGTCGTCCTCGATCGGAGCGGCAGCTACATCGGCGTGATGATTGACGATCTCACGACACAGGGCGTGAGCGAACCGTACCGGATGTTCACCTCGCGGGCGGAGTTTCGGCTCAGCCTGAGGGGCGACAACGCCGATTTGCGGCTGACGCCGGTGGGCGTGTCGCTAGGCTGCGTCGAAGTGGGACGTGCGGTTCTATTTGCAGCCCATCAGCAGGGGGTTACGGAAGCTCTGGCGCGGGCCGAAGCTGAAACATTCACGCCTCAAGCGCTTATGACGTACGGCCTGAGCGTGAAGGCAGATGGCCGGCGTCGAGGGATTTTGGACCTGTTGGGAAAGGGTTTTGACCTGCCGGCATTGTCCAATGCCTTCCCGTGGCTCTGCGCCTTGCCGCCGCGGGTGCTGGAGCAGGTGCGCGTTGAAGCGCTTTACCAGGGCTATCTGGGGCGGCAGGCGATCGAAGCCCGTCAGTTGCAGGCCAACAATGCGGTCGCGCTTCCCCCGGATGTGGACTACTCAGGGATCGGTGGACTGAGCACGGAGATGCTGGAGAGGTTGGAGGCAGCGCGTCCCCTATCTTTTGGCGCGTTATCCCGGATCCGGGGCATAACACCCCCCGCCGTTATGGCTGTCATCGGGCACGTACGGCGCGGCCAGCAGCGCCACGTTTCACGTGAAACAACGTGAACCGCAGCGACGCGTCCCTACACACTGTTCCACGTGAAACATCTGAACGCCTTGTCCTTTTCGTGGAGCTTCTCCTGCGGTGGAACACGCGGATAAACCTGATCAGCCGCGACGATGAAGCGCATCTGGCACAGCGACACATCGAGGATTCGCTTCAATTGATGCCGCTGGTCCCTGCGAACATCGCCGGGGCCATCGATCTAGGTAGCGGCGGCGGCTTTCCCGGCCTGGTTCTGGCCATCGTAACCGGCCTGCATTTTGACCTCGTCGAATCCGACAGACGCAAAGCGGCCTTCCTGCGCGAAGCCGCCCGCGCAACCGGTGCCCCGGCAACCATACACAATGGTCGGGTCGAGGGCCTGGCGTTGCCGCCGACCCTGCTCGTGACGGCCCGTGCCTTTGCCCCGCTCCCACGGCTCCTGGATCTGGCGCACGACCTGGTTGCGCCAGGCGGCATTCTGCTCCTTCCCAAAGGCAAAAATGTCGATGCGGAATTGACCGACGCGCGCGCGGGGTGGAACATGCACATTGAGAAATTTCCCAGCAAAACAGATCCGGGTGGCACCATCCTGCGTTTGAGCGAGGTTACTCGTGTCTGACCACCAGCCAGGCACTTCCGGCAACCGGCTTCCCATTGCCGCACGCATTATTGCGATCGCGAACCAAAAGGGCGGCGTTGGTAAGACTACCACAGCCGTGAATCTCGCCACGGCCTTGGCCCAGGCCGGACATCCCGTTTTGCTGATTGACCTCGACCCCCAAGGCAATGCCTCGACCGGCCTTGGAATCGATCGTCGCGACCGCCCTGCTGGCACCTACGCCATGCTCGTCGAGGATGCACCGCCTGCCAGCTTGATCATGCCAACCTTGGTGAAGCTGCTGGATATCATTCCCGCCGACCCGGATCTCGCCGGTGCCGAAGTCGAGCTCGTCAGCCTCGATCGTCGTGAGTTCAGGCTTCGGACCGCGCTGGGCGCGCTGTCAGGCAGCCGCTACGCACAAATTGTTATCGATTGCCCGCCCAGCCTTGGCCTGCTGACCTTGAACGGCCTGGTCGCCGCAGGCGCAGTCCTGGTGCCGCTGCAATGCGAATTCTTCGCCCTCGAAGGCATCAGCCAGCTCGTGCGCACGATCGAGCGCGTGAAAAAAAACCTGAACCCCGGCCTATCACTGCAAGGCATCGTCCTGACAATGTTCGACCGCCGCAATAATCTCTCCGACCTGGTGGCCGCGGACGCGCGCAGCTTTTTCGGCGACCGGGTCTACCAAACCGTCATCCCGCGCAACGTGCGTATTTCGGAAGCCCCGAGCCACGGCAAGCCCGTCCTGCTGTATGACAGCCGCTCGCCTGGCGCCCTCGCCTACATACAACTCGCCCATGAATTCCTGCAACGTGAAGGAGCGGTCGCCGCGTGAGTACTAATCCCCGGCTCGGCCGCGGCCTGGCCGCCCTCATGGGCGACGCTCCCGCCGCCCATGCCGTCGACACCACGACCCAAGCCGGCGGCAGCGTGCAGTCGCTGTCCATCGACGCGCTCGAACCCGGCCCGTTTCAGCCCCGCCGCAGCGTGGCACCGGCCGCCATGAGCGAGTTGGTCGAATCCATCAAGGCGCGCGGCATTCTTCAGCCCATCCTTGCCCGCCGTCATCCCAAGAACGCGGCCCTATACCAGATCATCGCCGGCGAGCGGCGTTGGCGCGCCGCGCAGGCAGCGGGCCTGCATGAGGTGCCTGTCCTCGTGCGCGACCTGAGCGACCAGGACGCCATGGCCGCCTCCTTGGTCGAGAACCTGCAACGGCAGGACCTCAATCCGATCGAGGAAGCCGAGGGCTATAAGCGTCTGTTGGAGGAATTCGGACTGACGCAGGAGCAGCTTGGGGCCGCGGTCGGCAAGTCGCGCAGCCACATTGCCAACACCATCCGCCTTCTCCAGTTGCCGGACACCGTGCGCGCCGAAGTGCAGTCCGGCACCCTGTCAGCCGGTCATGCCCGCGCACTGCTGGCCCATGCCAACCCGGAGGAAGCCGCCCGGCTCGTGATTGCGAATGGTCTGAACGTTCGCCAAACCGAGGCACTCACAACAAACCGTGCGCCCATTCCCGCGTCGTCAGGCGAGCCGAAAGCGCGCGATCCGGAGACCGAGGCGCTGGAGCACAATCTTTCCGAAAAGCTCGGCTTGAAAGTTCAGATCGCGTTCGACGGCCGCGGCGGCCATGTGCGCATACATTACCGGTCGTTGGATCAACTCGACGGGTTGATCGCGGTGTTGTCGCAATAATTGTGCTATAGCGTAAAAGAAAAGCCGTAGTTTTTTGAAAAAAAGAACCAACACACTTTTTTCTGATTACGTACGCCGCCCTAATTTCAAAAGTTTTTTGGTTCTTTTTTTCAAAAAAGAACGGTTTTCTTCCTCACTGCAAGCCGCGATCCGGCGCGTCCGACCCAATGCCCGCCAAGCTCAGGTCCAAGCCGCGATGCACTTGTGGCACTTCCGCGACTTCCAGCCCGGCAATGCGGCGACTGCGGAGTTTGCCCGGCGCGGGTCCAAGCCGCGGCATCGGGGCGTAGGACGTCGCCGCCACCAGGCGCCCGGAGTCGCTGCGCGGGTATATAAAGCCGTGCGTCGGGTAGATGCTGCCGTAATCGCCGCCGCGCGCCAGTTGCACCCGCACCGCGGTCCAGTCGTTGTTCTCCGACACATCCTTCACTTCCATGTCGCGCCGAATGCCGCCGCCGGCCCAATGGGCCTGGTCGATCATGATCGTGCGGCTGTCCACAACGTCCGACACCACGGCCACGTGGCCCAGCGGCATGCGCCCGGTCGCGGAGAATGAGAGAACACTGCCGGCTTCCGGCTGATGGCCGCGCTCATACACGCCTTGGGCGTTATACCACCAATCGCGCGCATTGCCGGAAATCACTATGCCTGCGTCCTGCTTGGCGAACGCCACGCATTGAATCACCCGCGCGCCGGCGTAGAGATGCCTCCGATACCCGGCATACTGCCGGTATAGCCCTGGGCGGTGGGTGGCGGTGATATGAGCGCTACGAACAAAGCTGTGCGCCCCGCCAGTATGGTTGCTTTTAGGATGAATACTTCGGGCGACCGCCACATTACTGGCGAAGATACTGCATAGACCAAATAATAAAGCATAAACCAATGCCTTGCGGCCGGTTTGTGACATGCGCGTCCCCCGAGCATTATCAAAACTGACAAAATCGGTAACAACGCGTGCGCAACCCTGGCAACCGTTTATGTCGGCTCAACGCATCGTGAACCCCAATTGAGCAAAATCGCGGCCCTCACACGCTTGATTTTAGGAATTTATACCGATTTCTGTCGATCGGTAGGCATTCGTTACATTGTGTCAAAAGCGCGTGACTTATTGGCCACGCCGTAACTTGCTGGCCACGACCAAACCTTTGCTTTCTTTATTCCACTTTTACTTGCACGCCGTGATCATGATTTCGACGCGCCAGCGAGGATCGGCGAGGATCGCCTGCACAAGCGCGCGGGCCGGCGCGCCACCCTCCGGTAGCCACGCCGCCCAGGCGGCGTTCAGGGCCGCGCGATCGGCCATGTCGGCAAGCCAGATCTGGGCGTTCAGCAGACGCGTCTTGTCGGTACCGTGCAGCTCCAGCACCGCGTCGATCTGCGCCAGCACGTCCTGCACCTGCGCGGTCACGCCGGCATCGGCGTTCCGCGGCACCAGACCCTGCGTATAGACAAAGCCGTGATACTCGACGGCCCGGGAAAATATGTCGCTCGGCTCGGTGCGGAGAATACGGCTCATGGCGTGTCCTTTGTCGCAGGGCTTGGCGTCGCCGGGCCCGGCGCGGTATTCGGCACCGGGCCCAGCGCGGTATTCGGCACCGGGCCCGGCGCGGTATCCGGCACCGGTCCGGGGGCGGTGTCCGGCAGCACGGCGCCGCCCGCCGCGCTGCGTGCCAGGCAGGTGTCCAGCAGCTCGTCGCGTTGATACTGGTCCTGCAAACCGTGCACGGGGTTGTAGGGCAGCGCATTGCCGGAGAATGGCGTGTCCTGGGTGTCCCGTTCGCTGAGCTCGTCGCGGTTGCGGGTGGCGAAAATGCGGTCGGATTCCTGTTTGCAATCGGCGACGGCCTCGCGGTCCTCCGACGTCTGGTGCGGTCCGAACGTGCAGCCGGCGAGCGGCGCCAGAAGGGGAACCGCCAGCAGGGCGCTCGCGGCGAGGCTTTTACGTGTCATGGCGGCTCCTGCATGAGGGCGGGCGGTTCGCGTCATCGGCCAGGACTTCTGCGTCGTCCAGGCCTGAAAGAAATTGCGAGCGGCACCGCTCGCGTTCTTCCCACAGCAAGAGTGCGTCCGTCACCGCATCTCTGGCCGCGCGTACTGCCCGCCGGCGACAGCTTGGAGGATCAAGGCATCCTGCCTGGGGGTCGGCTCCACCGTCATGCTTTCGCCCTCAAGCTGGTTAGCTGGGGCGTGGCCAGGGGATCGAATGTGTAAATGGGCATTCTGTCACCGTAGCATTATTCGGGGTGGTTCGAACCATGGCTCATAAGTGAGGGATTGCACCAAGAGCAAAAGTCTTTTGGTTCTTTTGTTCAGAAAAGAACTGCTTTCTTAACCCCTAGCAGCAGCGCCAACCCTGCGGCGCAGGCGAGCCACGCGGCGCCGATGCCGGGCGGGGCGTAGGCGAAGCGAACCAGGCTGTGGCCCGCGGGCAGCGTCACGGCCTGGAAGATGCCATCCGCCGCCACCGCGGCGGGCGCGCCGTGCACGGCGGCGGTCCAGCCCGGATCGAACAACTCGCGGCGCAGCAGGCGGGACGGCGCGGCGCAGTCGGCACTGAACGCGAGGCGGCTGGCCATGGACACCGTGCAGCCGGGCGCCTCGGCGTAGGGCGCGGGTGTGGGCAGGGTCCACACTGCCACCGCCCGCCCGGCATAGGCCAACTGCGTGCCGGAAAACCGTGCGGCGAAATCCTCGCCGGGCCACACCAGCGCGTAGCGGGCGCCCATGGCTTCGTAGCCCGGCACCACCCGCTGCAACGTCTCGGCCGACGGCAAATCGCCCTCGTAGAGAACGATGCCGTTGCTGCCGGGCTGAAGCTGATCGCGCGACGCGGCCACCCACGCCGTGGGCACCGGCAACGCGTTGTGGCCAATCTCGGCAATGCCGAACAGCGCGCCGTAATTCGGCACCAGCGGCCCGAAAGACACGACGCGCCCTTCGCCGAGATGTGCCTGCAGGAAACGAAGGGCGCCGACATCAATGGTCCGTCCGTGCGGCCCGGCCATCGGCCAGAAGGCGCATAGCGCCGCGGCCTGCCCGCACGGCAGCCCGGCCGCCACCACTTGCCGCCACCGTCCAGGGGCGCCCCGCAGCAGCAGCAGCGGGATCGCGGCGACGAACACACCGCCGGCCATCGTGCGCAGCGGATGATGGAACGGCGGCGGGTTCAGCCACATCCAGCGTGCCGCCGGCGCCGCCACCGCGAGCGCCACCACGCACACCACCCCGGCGACAATCACCGCCGCGCCTGTGCCCGGCCGCCTTCCCGCGCGCCAGTCCTCCAGCGTGAACGCGGTCATTACCGCGGCCGCCATGGACCAGGCCGGCCAAATATAGGTGTGCACCGCGGCCAGCCGCAGCAAAGGCACGACATTGAACAGGGCTACCGCGGGCGCAAATCCGCAGGCGCGGGCGCCGGTGACGACGGCAAATCCGGCCAATACCCATCGCAGCGCCACGTCCGGCCCGCGCCGCCGCAGCGCCGCCACGGCCAGGGCGAAAACTGCCACCGGCACATAACCGCCTGCACGCGACCACGCGGCGGCAACCGGGGGCGGCGGCGCCGCAGATGCCAGCGGATTGCCAAGCAGCGTCGGAAATAGCGCCTGCGCAGGATTGGCCGCGGCGAAGCCGCCGCCGGCAGCGCGCGCATGCTCGCCGATAAAGCCACGCGGCAAGGCCTCCAGAAACGGCCAGATCGCCGGCGCCGCGATCAACAAGCCGGCCGCGGCGGCGGCCCCGCAGCGCCAGGCATAGCCGGCCCGATCGTCCGATTGCCACAGCCGAAGGCCACCCCACGCGGCGGCCAGCAGCATGTTCAACACAGCGGTTTCAGGAAAGCCGGCCAGGAACGACCACGCCACCCCGGCCGCCACCGCGAACGGGAATGTTCCGGCCCGTGCCTGCTCCAGGCCCAGCAAGGTCAGCGGCAGAAACGCGATGGGCATGATCGGCCCATGCGACAGCCAGCCGAACGTGCCGTTCAGCTCGAACAGCACCGCACCCGCGAAGGCCGGCAGCGTCGCCATAGGCATCCGCCGCAACAGCATGAAGGTGAACAGGCCCGACAGCGCCATCAGCGCCATGCGCAGTGCCAACAGCCCATGCGGCAGTGCCAGCAGCAGCACGAACGGCAGGAAAAAGGCCGGCGTCTGACCCTCGGCGGCCAGTGGCATGCCCACGCCGCTATACGGGTTCCACCACGGCAGCACGCCCGCCAGCCAGTCGTGCGCCGCCAGCCCGCCGAGCGCCTCCGTCGTGACGCCGGCATTGGCGTCGAGCCACGGGTAGCCGCGCAGCATGCCGTTGGTTTGCCACGTCCCCTCGGTGAGGCCGGAGACGAGATTGATCGGATCGTAGCTGTAACCACAAATCAGCGCGGGCAGATGCACGAGCGCGGGGAGCAGGATAAGCAACAACAGGGGGATTGGCATAATTCTGTGGCCGTTGAAGAAAGAAGGAAGTATTTCTTTTTTGAAAAAAAGAAACAAAAAACTTTTGCTCTTAAATTCGCGCCAGCCTTACCGCGGCGCCTACTATGTCGAACAGGTCTAACAGTCTTGCTACGTAATGGTCGTGCACGCGAAAGCCGGGGGCCGAGGGATCCGATACCTGCTTTTCCAGCACGCCGATCAGCCGCAGCAGCCTCGCCCGGTGCAGGCCCAGCGCGCGTTGGATCGGGTCAGAAATGATGCCGGCGAACGCCGCCAGGCTGGCCGCCGCCAGCATCAGGCCGCCGGTGGTCGTGGCAACCAGACCGGCCGATGGCGCCATGGGAAACAAGCCATACCATACGCCCCCCAGCCAGCCGCCGAGCGGAAACGACGCAACCGCCGCCTGGTGCGCCATGATCGCCGCGAGCGCCGGCCCCAGCGTGGCCGCCCCCGGCGTCAGCTTGTTCACCGTCGCCGCACCCGCGCCCAGGCTGAGCAACCCGGTGGTAATCTCCGCCGCCGCGGCGCGGCTCACCGTGTATTCCGCCATCGCTTCGAGCAGCCTGTCGCGAAACGCGGGATCATCGCCGCGCCGCCCGATTTCCGCCAGCGCCGCGGTCATCGCCGCATCCAGCCGCGGGGTTTGCAAGATCGTTTCGGCCAGCGCATCGCGCGCGCAGGCCCGCTCGCCTTGCCGGAACGGCAGCTCCAGCAATTCGACGTTGATCAGCCACACAATTTCCTGCGCCACTCTGGTTTGCAGCAGCAAAGGCCGCCGCAACGCGCTGGCCACGCGCGCGGCGCCCATCCGATCGGCCGCCATCGCAGCCAGCCTGGCACCCAGTTGCGGCGCCGCCAACGTGAGGTTGAGCGGCGCCTTGGCGATGTCCCACCCGACCGCCACCCGATGCAGGCGTAACGTGCCCCGCAACGAGAAATGCCTGTCCACGAAAGGCTTTACGCGCAGGCGGCGGTCGGCGAAGTAGCGGCTTGTGCCGTCGGCGACAGCGGCGCGCGCAAGCTCGGCATCCAGGGCAAAAATCTCCGGCATGTACACAAATCAGAGTTGGTTGCAGAAGAAGAAGTATTTCTTTTTTGAAA
>CAJCIS010000207.1 GCA_903970435.1 Acidobacteriota bacterium
GGCGATCGGCGCCGGCACGCCTGCCGGAAGCGGACGGACGGCAGGCACGGTTTTTTGCCGCGGACGTTCGCGATGCAGCGGCGGCGGCCGGCTTTATCGATGCGGCCGCCGGGGGGCGCGGGTTGGATGTTCTGGTGAATAACGCGGGCGGATCGCCGTATGCCGCGGCATCGACCGCGTCGGCACGGTTCTCCGAGCGTATTGTTGCCCTGAACCTGCTGGCGCCCCTGTACCTGGCACAGGCTTCATACCGTTGGCTTGTTCTGCAACCGGGCGGAGGCGCCATTATCAACATCGCCAGCGTGGCCGGCATTCGTCCTTCACCCGGAACGGCGGCATACGGGGCCGCCAAGGCGGGGTTGCTGCAATTGACGGGAACATTGGCGCAGGAATGGGGGCCGCTTGTGCGGGTGAACGCCGTGGTGGTCGGCCTGATCCAGACGCAGGATGCGGCGGCGACCTACGGCAGCGAAACGGCGCAGGCCGCCATTGCGGACTCGTTGCCGCTGCGGCGCATGGCACGGCCGCAGGATGTCGCTGCCGCGTGCGTATATCTGGCTTCCGCGGCGGCGGCTTACGTGTCGGGTGCGCAACTGGCGGTGCATGGGGGCGGGGAGCGGCCGCTTTTTCTCGATATCATGGAGCGGAACGGTCGGTAAGGAGGCGAAGCCACGGCTTTCATCAGGAAGGAAAATCCTTCGCTCGTTCCTTGAGTTCGCGGCGGAGCACTTTGCCGGAGGCGTTGACAGGCAGGTCGGTCACCAGCACTATCTGGCGCGGGACCTTGTAATTTGCCATTTCGCTGCGGGCCCAATCTATTATGTCATCGGGCCGGACGGCCGAGCCGGCCCGGGGGACGACGTAGGCCCAGCCAACCTCACCCAAGCGTGCGTCCGGCAGGCCGACGACCGCGACGCGCTCGATGGCGGGATGGCGGGCGAGCAGGTTTTCTATTTCGGCCGGGTAGCAATTGAATCCGCCGCTGATGAACATGTCGCTCTTGCGATCGGTGATACACACATAGCCCTCATCGTCCAGCACGCCGATATCGCCGGTGTGAAGCCATCCGTGTGCGTCGATGGCGGCGGCGGTGGCCGCAGGATCGTCCAGATATCCGCGCATGACGCCGAAACCGCGCACCAGGATTTCGCCCGCTGTACCGGGCGCGACCTCGGCGCCGGCAGCGTCGATACATTTTACCTCGAGACCCGGCAATGCGCGTCCACTGCTATGGGCGATATGTTCGATGGTATCATTCGTTCTGCAGAGCGATATCACACCGCATTCCGTCATGCCGTATCCGGTGAGAATTTGTTCGAAGCCGAGTTCGGCTTGCATGCGCCGCACCAATGTCGGCGGAACCATTGCCGCCCCGGTGACGGCCACGCGCAGGCCGCTTGATGCAAAATCAGCATTCGCATCGAGCAACGCCTGATATAATGTGGGTGGGCCGGGAAGGAACGTAATGTGGTGGCGGCGGATCGCTTCCTGTACCGCGCCCACGTCAAACACCGGTAATGGAACGATGGTGGCGCCGGCAAGAACACATGCGAGCCACCCCGCCTTGTAGCCAAATGTGTGGAAGAACGGATTGACGATCAGATACCGGTCGCCGTGCCGCAAATCGACCGTCTGCGCCCATGCGGTGAAAAGCCGGATGGATTGGCCGTGGGTGCAGACGGCGCCCTTTGGCGCGCCGGTGGTGCCGGACGTGAAGATGATGTCGCTCACATCGTCGGGGGCGACCCGCGCCAGTGCCGCGTCCACTTCCGCTTCGCTGATGATTGAGGCGCCAGCGACAAAGTCATCGAATCGCCGCCACCCCGCGGCGGGTGGTCTGTCGTCGATGAAAATACGATATTTGAGCCCCGGCAGATTATGGCCGGCGAGCAGGGCGGGATAGTCGATGCCGAGGAACTGGCCGGCGGACACCACCAGCTTGACCTGCGCGCGGCGCAGCATGTCGGCGGCTTCGCGCCCCTTAAGCCTTGTATTCAGCGGAACAAGGGCCGCACCCGCCCATTGCGCGCCGCACGCCGCCAGTATCCACACGCGGCTATTCGGCGCCCAGATGGCAACGCGATCGCCCGGCCCAATGCCCAGGGCCAGGAACGCAGCGGCGGTTTGCCGGACATCACGCAGCAGGCGCGTGAAATTCCAAGTTTCATCGCCTTCGATTAAGGCGATGGAATTGCCGAAACATGATGCGGCGCGGACCAGGGCGGCGGGAATGCTGGGCGGCGGATGATCCATTACGGGCCGCGCGGTTCGCGGGGAAGTTGCAGCGCGCGTTCGGCAATGATGTTGCGCTGAATCTCATTTGTTCCGGCATAGATGGTGTCGGCGCGCGAAGCCAGATACAGCCGGGTCAATTCATGGAATCGGCCGTCGCTGTCGGCACATTCGCCATCCTGGCCGAGCACGTCCATGGCGAGCTCACCGAGGTTGCGGCGCCATGAGGCCCAGTAAAGCTTGTAGGTATAGCCCGCGTTAGACAGCGTGCCTTGCGCTGAGCTGGCCAGCATGCGCAGCGCGCTGGCGCGCATGATGGTGAGGCCGATATGCGCATCGACCAGGCGATGACGTATGAGCGGGTCGGCCAGCCGGCCACGGGCGCGCGCGGCCGCGATGACGGCCGTCAGTTCATTGCGAAAATTCATCTGCTGCGACAGGGTGGATGCACCGCGTTCGAAACCCAGCAGCGCCATGGCAATTTTCCAGCCCTCGCCCTCCGCGCCGATGCGATCCGCCACACGGGAGTTTGCCTCGTCGAAGAATATTTCGGCAAACTCCGCTTCGCCGGTGATTTGCCGGATGGGACGCACGGTGATGCCTGGCCGGCGCAGGGGGACGAGCAGGAAGGAGAGGCCGCGCCGTCCGGCCGACCCTTGCGCGGTGCGCGCGAGCACAAAAATCCAGTCGGCGAACATGCTCCAGGAGGTCCAGATTTTCTGGCCCTGTATGATGTAACGGTCGCCGTTCAGGCGCGCGTGCGTGCGGATCGCTGCCAGGTCGGATCCCGCGTCGGGTTCGGAATAACCCTGGCACCAGATGGCGCGGCCGGCGGCGATATCGGGTAAGAAACGATCTTTCTGTTCTGGCGTGCCGAACGCAAGCAACGTGGGGCCGATCAGTTCCACACCGATATGGCCGATCCGGACCGGGGCCTGGGCGCGGGCATATTCTTCAGCGAACACCACTTGCTGCGCCAGCGTGGCATCGCGGCCACCGTAGCCAGCCGGAAAACCGATGCAACTCCATCGCGCATCGCCGAGCGCGCGTTCCCAGGCGCGGCGTTCCTCGATGTGGTCGAGGTGATTTTGAACGCCGCGCAGATTCGGAAATTCGGTGCTGAGCGCATGGTTGAGCCAGGATGCAGCTTCGGCCCGGAATTCGGCGAGGTCCGGCGCGAAATCGGAAGTCATGGCGCGGTCTGCGGAATATAACGGCTGATCGTGTCGACGACACAGGCCGGACGTTCGCTGCCTTCGATTTCAACGGTGACGCGGATGATTGCCTGCACGGCATCACCCTTGACAGACTCGGCCCTCAGCAGGACACCCGCGCCACGCAGACGTGCGCCTACCGGAACGGGTGCCAGGAAACGCAGACGGTCGGTGCCCACATTGACGCCCATGGCGACGGAGCGCACTTCAATGATTTGCGGCAGGAACAGATTGACCAGGGCCAACGTGAGATATCCGTGCGCAATGGGGGCGCCGAACGGGCCGTTGCGGGCGCGTTCGGGGTCGACATGAATCCACTGGTAGTCACCGGTTGCTTCGGCGAACAGATCGATGCGATGCTGGTCGATGGTTATCCAATCGCTTGCAGCGAGCGGTAGATTTGCGTGATCCAGAAGCGAAGCGGGTTGGGCAAAGA
Organism: Acidobacteriota bacterium; assembly: GCA_903970435.1. GTDB lineage: Bacteria > Pseudomonadota > Alphaproteobacteria > Acetobacterales > Acetobacteraceae > CAJCIS01. The sequence goes on from CAJCIS010000207.1 coordinate 3,883, forward strand.
CCGTGGGCATGGTCGCTTCAGGCCCGCTGGCTGGAGACGGACAGGATTTCGCCGGTCATGTAGGACGCGAGATCGCTGGCGAGAAAAATTATGACGTTGGCGATCTCCCACACTTCGGCGGCGCGGCCGAAAGCTTCCTGGCTGGCGAGTGATTCAAGCCGTTCCGGAGTCGTTACCTTTGCGAGGAACCGGTGCATGGCGATCGAGGGCGCGACAGCGTTGATTCTGACGCCATGGCAGGCGGCCTCGATGGCGGCGCACCTCGTGAAGGCCATGACACCTGCTTTGGCCGCCGCGTAATGAGCCTGGCCGGCCTGCGCACGCCAGCCGAGCACGGAGGCGTTGTTGACGATGACGCCGGCGCCACGTTCATACATCGCCGGCAGAAAGGCGCGCGTCATGCGGAACACGCTGGTGAGGGTGATGTCGAGCACGCGCGACCATTGTTCATCGGTCATTTCAATGATCGCGGCTTCTCCGCCGAGACCGGCGTTGTTGATGAGAATGTCAAGATTGCCGAATGCGGCGAGGGCCGCGTCGCGCAGTGCCTCCACCTGGGCTTGCTGGGTGACGTCGCAGAGTTGCGTGGCGGGCCGATTGCCGGTGATGGCCTCGATCGCGTCGGCGGCTTCCGACAGGCGGCGCGGATGGATATCACTGATCATGACGCGCGCACCTTCCTCGGCCGCGCGGCGGGCGGTGGCAAAACCGATCCCCGTACCGGCGGCTGCCGTAACGACAACCGAACGGTCTGCCAGAAGATTTCTGGCGGTGGGATAAGGGGGTTTGCCTGTCATGCGTGGATGCCCAAATGCTGCGCCATGAGGTCGCGGTGCTGTGCTGGTGTACCAAGGCAGGTGGCGCTCGCGCGGGCGCGTTTGAAATAGAGATGCGCCGGGTGGTCCCAGCTGTAGCCGATGCCGCCATGCAGTTGAATGGCGTTGCCCGCACAATATGTGAATGCGTCGGAACAGTAGATGCGGGCCGAGGATGTCGCCTGTTGCAGGATTGTAATATCGTGTGCGTGGTCGAGGGTTGCTGCGGCGTGCGAAATGGCGGAGCGGGCAGCTTCCACGTGCAGCATCATGTCGGCCAGAATATGTTTGACTGCCTGGAAAGATCCGATAGGGCGGCCGAATTGCACGCGCAGTTTTGCGTATTCGACTGTGGAATCCAGGCAATAGGCGGCGCCGCCCGTCTGTTCGCAGGCGAGATAGAATGACGCGATGGCATGCGCACGCGCGAAATGGCTTGCCGGCACAGGGCCCGCGAGTAATTGGTGCGCGTTTATTTCGATATCATCGAACTGGATTCTTGCAAATGGGCGCGTGGGATCGAGATTGGGCTGGTGCGCAACCTGGATGCCCTGGGTGCCGGGCCGCATCGCCAAGAGATAGGTTTGGTCAGGTTCATGGCGCGCCACGATAAGCAGCAAATCCGCACTCTGGCCAAACGGAACGCAGGCGGCATTGCCGCCCAGGCGCCAGCCGTTTGGGGAGCGTGTCAGTGTGGCAGAATTCGAACGGGCGGGCAGCACCGCCGTGGCGGATAGTTCACCGTGCGCGATCGGCG
>CAJCIS010000208.1 GCA_903970435.1 Acidobacteriota bacterium
TACCAGAACCTTTTGCCATCTGGTTTGCCGCCAGGGGTTGGGCCGCGCGCCCGCACCAGTTCGCCATGCCGGCCGCCGCCGCCGCCGGGGAAAACGTGTTGCTGATCGCCGATGGCGCCGCGCGGGGCGGCCGCGTCAGTAAAAGAATTGCTGGAGCTGCGAAACCCTGCCGCCGGGCCCGCCGAACGCCCAGCCCATGCGCCGGTTCGGGTTCAGCGCCGGCGGCGGCGAAATGACGCTGTCGATGGGAAAGTCAAAGCCCGAGATCGTTTCAACATATTTGCCGCTTTCGTCAAACACGACAATCACGCTGCCGGTGCCGTTGTTACACGCATTGTAGGTCTCGGTCACGAGGAAGAGCTTGTTGACGGGGTCGACGGCGATCGGGCCGCCGCTGTATAGCTGGTCCGCGTCGCTCGTGCAGGGCAGTTGTACGGCCGCGAGCCCTGTCCGGGTCGCCATGTCATAGAACTCCACCTGGGCATTGAGTTCGGTATCCGTCGCCGTCACCCCATTTGTCGGATCCGTCGCCAGGCCGTTTACGTAACCGGCGTGAACCGGGCCATTGTTATAGCCATTGAATTGCGTGCTCTTGCCGGATGTCAGGTCGAACAGGAAGTTTATCGGTGCATCGCCGCCGACCGCGCCATAATCGGGCGATTCCGCCATGACCGCCACATTCGCCGCGGCGTAAAGTCCCAACTGCGGACCGTTTCCAAGACTAAATAGATTTGCATCGAGACGAATAAGCTTGCTGACTGTGTTGCGGGCGATGTTCGAGACGATCAGGTCTGGCGCATCCTGATTCTTCAGCTCGATGGCGTAAACGACGCTCGTCGGCGCAGTCTGGTTTTCCGCGGAAAGCTCAATATCGATGTCCTTCACGGGTGGCGTCCAGACGCCGGTAAACTTGTTGGCGGTGACGGGACTCATAACGTCATAAACGCGTCGGGCATAGATTTGCCCGTGCGGTACGATGTAATGCGTAATCAGACCGGCATCGCCGGTGAAAATGCCGTCAACGCTGTAGGAATTTTTCGCGCTATCCTTGGTGGCGAAGTATTTGACGATTTTTCCCGAGGTTTCGTCGAAGGTCTCCACTGAAACCCCGTTCCCCGCACTGGCCAGCACGCCGTCATTGCCGTTCTGATCGATATCGAAGCCGTAAATCTGGCCTCCGTCCTTCGTCGTGAGCACATTGCCTAACCCCACCTTGTGCCGCGGGGCCGTGCCGCACCAACTCGGAGACGTCGCGGCGATGACGGCGCATGCCGCCAACATGCCGGCGCCCAAACGAAGCGCAAAATGCCTTGCTTTACGTGACATTCCCGGTCCTCCGCGGTCGTCTCCGTCGTAAGCGCCCTACCGTGGACGTATCGGGCGCCCCTCCTATTCCCGCGGGCAACCGTCAACCCCGCGCCCATCGCGGCGATCACCGCGTCCTGGGCTTTCCGCCCCGACCAAACAGCAAAAGTTTTTTGTTTCTTTTTTTCAAAAAAGAAATACTTCCTTCCCTTCTGCTCCCCCCCTACAGTCCCCCCATGCCGGGAACATTACCAGAACCTTTTGCCATCTGGTTTGCCGCCAGGGGTTGGGCCGCGCGCCCGCACCAGCTCGCCATGCTGGCCGCCGCCGAGGCCGGGGAAAACGTCCTGCTGATCGCGCCCACCGGCGGCGGCAAGACGCTCGCCGGCTTCCTGCCGTCGCTGGTGGCGCTGGCAACGCCCCGGGAAAAGCCCCGCCTTCACACACTTTATGTCAGCCCGCTCAAGGCCCTGGCGACCGATATCGCGCGCAACCTCACGGCACCCGTGACGCAGATGGGGCTGCCGATCCGCATCGAGACCCGCACCGGCGACACGCCCGCGGACCGCCGCAAGCGCCAGCGCGAAAACCCGCCCGACATGCTGCTGACCACGCCCGAAAGCCTTGCGTTGCTGCTATCGCTGGAGGATGCGCCGGCGATGTTCGCCGCCCTCGCCTGCGTCATTGTGGACGAGGTGCATGCCCTGGCCGGCACCAAGCGCGGCGACCAGCTCGCTCTGTGCCTGGCCCGCCTCGCCACGCTGGCACCGGCCGCGCGGCGCGTCGGGCTGTCCGCCACCATTGCCCATCGCGCGCCGCTGCTGGCCTATATCGCGTGCGGCGCCGCGGCGCGGCTGATCGAGGTGGCCGAAAGCGCGCCGCCGCAGATTTCCATGATGCTCCCGGAACAGAAAATCGCCTGGTCCGGCCGCATGGGGCTCGCCTCGGCCAGCGCGGTGATGAAACGCATCCGCGCCGCCGGCATGACCATCGTGTTCGTCAACACCCGCGCCCAGGCGGAATTGCTGTTCCAGGAATTATGGCGCCTGAACGAGGAGACGTTGCCGATTGCCCTGCATCACGGCAGCCTCGATATCGCGCAGCGCCGCCGCGTCGAAGCGGCCATGGCGGAAGGCGCGTTGCGCGCCGTGGTGGCCACCTCATCGCTCGATCTCGGCATAGATTGGGGCGGCGTGGACCAGGTGATCCAGGTCGGCGCCCCAAAGGGCACCGCGCGCCTTCTGCAACGGGTAGGCCGCGCCAATCATCGCATGGACGAGCCGAGCCTGGCGGTACTCGTCCCGGCCAATCGTTTCGAAGTACTGGAATGCGAGGCCGCCATATCCGGCGTCGCCGCGCGCGAGCTGGACGGGGATGCGCCCGGCCCCGGCGGCCTCGATGTCCTCGCGCAACATCTACTGCTGATGGCGTCCTGCCGCCCGTATCTGCCCGACGACATGTTCGACGAGGTGCGCCGCGCCGCCCCCTACGCCGCCCTGTCGCGGCAAGATTTCGACGACGCGCTGCGCTTTGTCGAGGATGGCGGCTACGCGCTGTCGCATTACGAGCGCTGGCGCAAATTGTTTCGCGACTCGCAGGGCATGATCCACGTGGCCAACGCGCGCGTCGCCCGCCAGGCGCGCATGAATATCGGCACCATCGTGGAAATGCCGTTGCTGAAAGTGCGCATCGCCGGCCGCGGCGGCATGGCCCTCGGCGAGGTGGAGGAAAGTTTTGCCAACGGCCTGCGCGAGGGCGACACCTTCATGTTCGCCGGCCGCCTGCTGGTCTTCCTGCGCATTCGCGAAATCACCCTGGAATGCGCCGAGGGCGGCACCGGCACCCCCGCCGTGCCAGCCTATGGCGGCACCCGCATGTCGCTCACCACCAACCTCGCCGCCCGCGTCCGCGCCATGCTGCACGATCCGGCGCGCTGGAAAACCCTGCCCGACCAGGTGCGCGAATGGCTCGCCATGCAGGCGGAACGATCCGAACTGCCGGCACCCGATGGCCTGCTCGTGGAAATTTTCCCCCGCGAGCAAAAATGGTACCTGGTGGCCTACGGTTTCGAAGGCCGCAACGCGCACCAGACGCTGGGCATGCTGCTCACCCGCCGGATGGAACGTTTCGGCTACGCGCCGCTCGGTTTCGTCGCCACCGAATATGTCATCGGCGTCTGGAGCGCCAATGAACCGCTTGATATCGACGGCCTGTTCAACCACGATCTGCTCGGCGAGGATCTCGAACTATGGATGGCGGAAACCTCGATGCTGCGCAGAACGTTCCGCAACGTCGCAGTCATTTCCGGCCTGGTCGAGCGGCATCATCCCGGCGCCGAAAAAAACCGCCGCCAGGTCACCGTCAACACCGACCTGATCTACAACGTGTTGCGCAAGCATCAGCCCGACCATGTCCTGCTGCGCGCCACCTGGGCCGACGCCCGCGGCGGATTGACCGATCTCGGGCGGCTGAACCAGATGCTGGACCGCGCCCACGGCCGCATCCGCGTGCAAAGACTCGACCGCGTATCGCCGCTCGCGGTCCCCGTGCTACTGGACATCGGCCGCGAAAGCGTGCGCACCCCCGCCGACGAGGATTCGTTGCTTTTAGAAACAGAAGAACTGGTCGCCGAAGCCCTGGGCACCGTCGCCATGGCACCTCCCAAGCGGCGCGCACCCCGCCTGGCCGGCGCCCGATGACCGCGGTCTTCCATTTCGGCGGCGAGATGCTGCAGCTCGACCCCGCCGGCGCGCTGGTCTGGCCCGCCGCGCGCGTGCTGGTCGTCGCTGACCTGCATCTCGAAAAAGGCTCCGCCGCGGCGCGCGGCGGCCAGCTCGTGCCCCCCTGGGATAGCCGCGTCACGCTGGAACGCCTCACGCTTCTGCTGCGCCGCTACGCCCCGCGAACCGTCGTCGCCCTGGGCGATTCGTTTCACGATGATAAGGGCGCCAGCCGCCTATCGCCCACCGACGCCGCGACGTTGCACCGCATGACCAGCGCCGTGGATTTCATCTGGGTGAAAGGCAACCACGATCCCGGCCCGCCGCAAGGCGTGGGCGGCACGGCGGTGGCCGAATGGATTTCCGCCCGGCTATGCTTCCGCCACCAGGCGGCAACCGGCGCCACCGGCGAGATTTCGGGCCACTTCCACCCCAAGGCGCGGGTGGTGACGCGCGCCGGCGAGGTGGTGCGCCCGTGCTTCATGGCGGACGGGCGAAAAATCATGCTGCCGGCGTTCGGCGCTTACACCGGCGGCCTCGATGTGCGAGCGGCGGCAATCGCGTCGCATTTTCCACGCGGCGGGCGCGTCTTCCTCCTGGGCGCGCAGCGGCTTTTTAGCTTTCCGGTTTAAGGAAGGAAGCCGTTCTTTTTTAAAAAAAAGAACCAAAAAACTTTTGATTTTTGTAAATCGCACCGAGCCATAAGATAAAAGTTTTTTGGTTCTTTTTTTCAAAAAAGAACGGCTTCCTTCCCCGAGCTTGCCTGCCGCCCCAAAGGCGCCAAATGTGCCCCATGAGCACAAGCAGCCGCACCGCGATCGTCTGGTTCCGGCGGGACCTGCGGCTGCTGGACAACCCCGCCCTTCACGCCGCCCTGAAAACCGCCGCCTCGATCGTCCCTGTCTTCGTGCTGCCAAACCCGCCGCATGGCGACCTCGGCAGCGCGTCCCTCTGGTGGCTGCACGGCAGCCTCGCCGCCCTGCAAACATCCCTGGCCGCCAAAGGCGCCCGCTTGATCCTGCGCCGCGGCGATCCCGCCCAGCTGCTGCCGGAGCTCGCCGCGCACACGAACGCCGACAGCGTGCACGCCGGCATCTGTCCCGAGCCCGCATGGCGCGCCGCCGACGCGTCCGTGGCCGCCGCGCTGTCCAACGCCGGCCGCACCCTGCATCTTCACCACAGCCTGACGCTGTTCGACCCTGACGCCATAAAAACCCGCTCAGGCGGCGTCTACGGCATGTACACACCCTACGCGAACGCCGTGCGCGCCATCGACGCAACCGCGCCCCCCGTGCCGGAGCCGGATCACATCCCCTGCCCCCAGAGAATGCCGGCCGGTGACTCCCTCGCCGCGTGGAAACTGCTGCCCACCCACCCCGACTGGGCCGCCGGACTGCGCCAGACCTGGACACCGGGTGAAGCCGCGGCCCGGGCGCGCGCCCGCATTTTTCTCCGCGGCGCTGCCCTTCATTACGAATCCGGCCGCAACCTGCCCGGCCACGACCTCACCAGCAGGCTCTCGCCGCACCTGCGGTGGGGCGAATTGTCCGTCCGCGCCCTCTGGAAGGCGCTGCACCGGCACGCGCAAAACCCCGGCGAGAAAACCTTCGCCAACGAACTGATCTGGCGCGACTTCGCCGCCTACCTGCTCTGGCACCACCCCGACCTCGCAACCCGTCCATTGCGCCCCGAGTTCGAAAACCTGCCCTGGCGCAACGACCAAGCCGGCCTGCGCGCCTGGCAACAAGGCCGCACCGGCATCCCGATCGTGGACGCCGGCATGCGCCAGCTCTGGCAAACCGGCTGGATGCACAACCGGGTGCGCATGGTGGTGGCGAGCTTCCTGGTCAAACACCTGCTCATCGACTGGCGCGCCGGCGCCGCCTGGTTCATGGACACGCTGGTCGACGCCGACCTCGCCGCCAACAGCATGAACTGGCAATGGGTCGCAGGAACCGGAATCGACAGCCAACCGTTCTTTCGCGTGTTCAATCCAGTGAGCCAAGGCGAAAAATTCGACACCGACGGCGCCTACGTACGCCGCTTCGTGCCCGAGCTCGACCATCTACCCGATAAATGCCTGCACGCGCCCTGGACGGCCCCCGCGCAAATCTTGCCGCAAGCCGGCGTGCCGCCCGGCCAAACCTACCCCGCCCCGATCGTCGACCTGGCCGCGGGCCGCGAACGCGCGCTGGCCACCTGGAAATCCACCGTGCGGGTCGCCGCATGACGGCCGGGCCACGGTGATCCCACCCGGCCGGCCCCTGCGCGTGGTGGGCGACGTGCACGGCGACGCCCGGGCCTTTGCCTTCGCCACCGAAACGGATCGCTTTGTTATACAGCTCGGCGACCTCACCGACGGCGGCACCGACAGCGCCGGCACCCTGCGCCTGATGTTCCGCCTGATCGACGAGGGCCGCGGTCTCTTCCTGCTCGGCAACCACGACCGCAAACTCGGGCGCTCCCTGGCCGGCGAGCGCGTCCGCGGCGGCCCCGAACTCGAAGCCACCCTCGCGGCCCTGGACGCCCCGTTACGCGAACGCGCGCTCGCCGAAATCGGCCGCGCCCCCGCCTGGCTGACCCGCGGCCATGAATTCTTCGTGCACGCCGCCTTCCACAGCGCCATGCTCGAAAACGCCCCGCCGCCCGGTCTGGGCCCCGTCTCCCACCTCCTCAGCCGCGCCCTGTTCGGCGAAACCACCGGCCGCATGCAGCCCGACGGCTACCCCGAGCGCCTGATCCGCTGGGTCAACCACATCCCCGCCGGCATCACCGTCTATTGCGGCCACGACCAGCGAAGCCGCGACGGCCGCCCCTGGCGCGCCACCGGCGACAGCGGCGGCGTCGCCGTCTTCCTCGATACGGGCGCGGGCAAGGGCGGCCATTTGTCCTGGATTGATTTGTAATCAAAAAGGAAGCAGTTCTTTTTTGAAAAAAAGAACCAAAAAACTTTTACTCTTTTAAGGCGCACACGGGAACGTTTCGCTCTTTTCGGCCACCATCAACGTCGGGTGGAATCCTCTTGGGCATTCCGCCGACTCGGTGAACGCCACAATCATAATCCCCCGTAACCCGTCGCTCTCGAACCAAACCCGATGACTAACAATCGATGTAATTTTAATGGTATCCTCGCTAACACCCGCTTACGCCAAATAATAACAACAAGAAGCCCTAAGGCACAGGCGTGCATTTTACGCAAGCTAGTTTTTGAAACAAGCATTTTGCGAACCGGCCTACGCAGAAGAGAAACTTCGCCTCACGTCTAGGCTGCGTGATACTTTCTATACACCTTGTCTCGATAATATGCCTTGAAGGTTATCCGCCCTGAACCCTTCGAAGCACAAGACGACACGCGCCGGGCAACAATACGCAACCGTAAGCGGCGCCTAATGGGCAAAGGGCATCGGCCTGAACCCGCCTGCAACACACGTCAACGTGGCCGCGTGTCGCCGAGCCGCTTGTCAAACGTTTCTTATTGACATATAGTGAGGAAGCATAAGTAATGGAGGGAACCCAATGAGCGTCAGATTGATCACGGCGTCCGCTCTCACGGTGCTGTGGTGTGTGTCCGCCAGCGCGGCGCAGTACACATACAATATCTCAGCAACCTTCAACGACCGCGGCACCGTCTCCGGTAACGTCACCTTCGACAATAGTGCGAGTCCCCCAACAGTCGTCTCCGCCAACTTCGCCACCACGCGGGGCCGGCGCATTAAATCTGGCCAAACCTACAGCGGTGCGATTACGCCCCAATACAATAGTGAGCAACATCTCTATCACTACACCTGGAACGAAAACGGTACCGGCTTCTTTTTCGATATGTCCTTCAAGGGCGCCGCCCTGTCGGAAATCGCCGCCGGCGACGCGACCGTTCCACTCGCCACGCTAACCTACAAAAAAGCGCTTGGCCAACCGCTCACCTCCGGCGAGTGCGACAACTGCTCGCCATATCGTGTGCTGAATCATGGCTCTGTCATCACACTGGCTACGGGTGCCGCGCCATAAAGCGAATGGGGTGCTCGCACCCCATTCCCGTCACACCCATTCAATCTGACGACGCACCGGGAATCCGTGCCGCGTTCCCCGGATATCGCGTCGCGTTCGTTGCCCCGTTATACCGATTGGCCCGGCGGCCAATCCCGCGTCTCCTGCGTGAACTGCGCCACAACTGCGATAGATCTAGCCATCCTCCCCGACGAGTTTCTCGGCCTCGTCAGCGACGAGGACGGCCTCGACGAAGCCGCAACCAACGACCCCTATCCCCGCGCAACCTCGCCGCCCTGAACATCGCCGCTCAATCGAGCAGCTGAATGCGGCCAGGTGCATTCACCGGACCACGCGCCGTTACGTGCGCCAAAAAAGCTATTGCGGAAACCTAACGTTTTGATTATATCATGCGCAGCTACACGGAACGACACGTGTAACGATCGGTCGTTGGCGATGCGCATGCGTGTGAATAGCCACGCACGACGATCGCTGTTCATTCGGAAAGGAATGACAATAAACGCAGTCAAATGGGTTCTCATTGATCGCACCAATGGCACTCCCACGCAGGACGGCTCCAGCCTTTCTCCTGCCGTCCTGGCCCAGATTGCGGAGGCAGTCCAAGACTGGTCAACCAGGAGTTTGCCGCCGAGTGGGGCGTCTTACTAACAAACGAAGTTAATCATATTGACAATCACGCCCCTACCTGCTAACACCCGCCGCCATGACAACCACCCCAGACCGCATCCTCCGCGCCAAGGCGCAATCCCGTGACCCCTCGCACTTCGCGCTCACCGAGCGGCAGCGCCAGCGGCACGAACGCGTCATTGCCATAAGCCAATATCTCATCGCCGAGGAAGGCCGCCACAACATAAATTTCCGCGGCCTCGCCAGGGCCCTGCGCATGACCCCCGCCACGCTCAGATTTCATTTCGTCGATATGGAAGCCCTGCTCGCCGAAATCATCCGCCGCCACCTCCGCCTCCTCGCCGCCGCCCTGGGCACTTACGAGCCCACCGACCCCGAGCGCCACCAAAAGCGCCGCGCCACTTATCTCGCCTACACACGCACCCCGCTCGGCGGCCTGACGGAGGCCCACCTCATCCTTGTCCGCGACCGCCACACG
>CAJCIS010000209.1 GCA_903970435.1 Acidobacteriota bacterium
CGTGTGGCGGTCGCGGACAAGGATGAGGTGGGCCTCCGTCAGGCCGCCGAGCGGGGTGCGTGTGTAGGCGAGATAAGTGGCGCGGCGCTTTTGGTGGCGCTCGGGGTCGGTGGGCTCGTAAGTGCCCAGGGCGGCGGCGAGAAGGCGGAGGTGGCGGCGGATGATTTCGGCGAGCAGGGCTTCCATATCGACGAAATGAAATCTGAGGGTGGCGGGGGTCATGCGCAGGGCCCTGGCGAGGCCGCGGAAATTGATGTTGTGGCGGCCTTCCTCGGCGATGAGATATTGGCTTATGGCAACGACGCGCTCGTGACGCTGGCGCTGCCGCTCGGTGAGGGCGAAGTGCGAGGGGTCACGGGATTGCGCCTTGGCGCGGAGGATGCGGTCTGGGGTGGTTGTCATGGCGGCGGGTGTTAGCAGGTAGGGGCGTGATTGTCAATAGGGCTAACGTAAGTTGTTAGTTAGATTCCGAGGGTGGGTTTTTTTGGGGGGATTTGGGTGCGGCGAGACAGGGGCAACACAAAGCCCAATGATGTTAAAAGCGACGGGGGATATTGGCGCGATCGTTAAAAACGGCGACGATCATGCGTGGGATGTCTGTGCTGCAGGCGATCCAGTAGGAGCCTGACTTTAGCCACGCGATACCGGGGCGGATAAGGGTTGGATACGGGCGCGGGGCGGGCAGGCCCATACCGTTTCGAGCGGAGCGTCACGCACCGGGAGGATGAGGCGCGGGAGACCACGCGCCGGATTGACCTCTATCGGCGCGACTGCTTCATCCTCGAGGCCAAGCAGGGCGCCAATTCGTTAACCATCAAGCCCATATTTTAAGATCCCTTACGCGTTTGAGATTCCACGTTCGGCCGTCGGCAGCGAAACGAGCCGTGCTTTATCATTTGATAATACCAGGACGAGCTTTTTTTCAGAATTATTGTAGCGACAGGCATGGTCGTTAGGGCGAGATGCATTCGGCATCCGGCGTTGGGTGGAAGGTGCTTGGCCGCCGCAACGTTGTTGTGAACGCACTGCAACGGTGCAATGCGAGGGGGCATTGTCGCATCGGTCCAGGGGTCGGATGACCGGGCTTTATCCCAACGGGCAAAGATTGAGATTCCGGGCGTGTCGCAGCACCCTCACCTTCCCGCCGCTTCGCGGTGGGCCCCTTCCTCTCCCGCAAGGGCGGGCGAGGAGAGTTGGGCCGGTCGGATTTTGGCCCGCGAGGGTGGATCGTTGCGGTGAATTGGGACGGCGGATGGCGCAAGAGCGGTGTTGCGGTGGGTGAATAATGTCTCGCATTGGGGGGATTGGCGGCATTCCTGGATTGCCGCGGCGCAAGGGCGCCTCGCGATGACGATGATTGGGAGGCGTTATGAATAGCAAAAGTTTTTTGGTTCTTTTTTTCAAAAAAGAACTGCTTCTTTCCTAACCTAGCCGCCCAGCTCGATGATAAGGATGTCCGCTCGCGATCGCGCGGGCGCGGTAAAGTTGCTCGGCCAGCATGATGCGGACCAGCTTGTGTGGCCAGGTGAGGGGGCCGAGCGACAGGACGTAATTTGCGCGGGCCATGATGGCGGGGGAGAGGCCTTCGGCGCCGCCGATGATGAAGACGGGTTTTTTGCCGGCGGACAGCCATCCTTCCAGCAGGGTGGCGAGGGCTTCGCTGGTGGGGGCTGGGGCGCCGAGATCGAGGGGGATGGCGAAGGCGTGGGCGGGGAGGGCGGCGAGGAGCGCGTCGGCCTCGCGGCGTTTTATTTCGGCGGGCGTGCCAAATCCTTCGGGGATTTCGGTGACGGTGAGGGGCGGGCGCAGGCGGGTTGCGTAACGGGTGAACAGGTCGGCCTCGGGGCCGGCACGCAGGCGGCCTACGGCGAGCAGGTGGAGCACGCGCGTTCGGTTTTACAGGGTTTGCGCGGCGGCCTCGTCGAAATCGGCGCCCCACATTTTTTCCAGGCCATACAGGTCGCGCGCATCGGGTTTGAAGAGGTGGATGACGATGTCGCCGGCGTCGATGAGCACCCAGTCGCTGCCGCCGGCGCCTTCGATTTGCACGCGTTTCAGTCCGGCTTCGTGCAGTTTCTTTTCGAGGTGCTGTGCCATGGCGCTGATCTGGCGGTCCGCGAGGCCGGTGGCGATGACCATGCGGTCGGCGAAGGCGGCGCGGCCGGCGAGGTCGAGTGCGACGATTTTTTCCGCCTTGTCGTCTTCGAGGCTGCCGACGATGAGCGCCTGCATCTGGTCGAGGCGGTCGGCCGGGGCGGGGGTTTCCCGCTTGCCGCGCGGGCCGGCGGCGGCGGCTTTTTTGCGCGGGGTACCGGGCGCGCGGGCGGCACCCTGGAGGGATGTGGGGGTGGTTGGGGTGCGGCGCTTTTCCTGTGCGGCGGGCGGCGGCGGGGGCTTGCGGGCTATGACGTGTCTCCGGGGGGCGGTTGTTGTTGGTGGCGTAGGGCGGTGGCGGATAGCGGGTTTTGGCGCGTGTGCAGGAACACCCAGCCTGGGCCCGGCAGCGACGCCAGCGCCGGCGCCTGCGATGCGGCCACGCGCCAGGGGCGCAATCGCCGCGCCGCTTGGGACGACAGCGCGCGGTGATTGTAGGTCGGGCGCGGCAGGACCGCAATTTTTGTCGCACGCGCCATGGCCATCCAATCGCGCCAGCGCGGCAAGGTCTGCAAATTGTCAGCGCCCATCAGCCAAATAAACTGCACGCGGGGGAATCGGCGGTGCAGGGCGCGCAGCGTGTCGTGCGTGTAGCGGGTGCCGAGCGTGCGCTCGATGTCGGTGGCGATGATGTGGCGGCCATCGGCGATGGCGCGCGCGGCGGCGAGCCGGTGGGCCAGGCTGGCCATGCCCTTTTTCGGCTTCAGCGGATTGCCGGGAGACACCAGCAGCCATACCTGGTCGAGCCGCAGCCGCGCGAGCGCGGTGCGCGCGACCAGCAGGTGGCCTGGATGGGCGGGATTGAAGCTGCCGCCGAGCAGGCCGACGCGTATCCTGCGCCGGTCACCCCAACGTGGCACGCTCATGTCATCTGATTCAGGGTGGACACCCTAGAAGGAGGTTGGTTAGATGCCGGCCGTTCAAACGGCTTGAAAAAGTTAAGCAAGAAAGGGCGGAGAAATCCATGAAGCACGCAATGCTGGCGGCAGCACTGCTGACCGGGGCGGCCACGGCCGCGCAGGCGCAGACCGCGGCGGACCTCGGTCGAACCCTCACGCCCATGGGCGCGGTGAAGGCGGGCAACGCCGACGGCACGATTCCGGCCTATACCGGCGGCTACACCACGCCGTCGCCTGGCTGGAAGCCGGGCGATCCGCGCCCCGACCCGTTTGCCAACGAGCGGCCGCTGTTCTCCATTACGGCGCAGAACGTGGACAAATACGCCGACAAGCTGGCGGCGGGCACCGTTGCCATGATCCGCACGCTGCCCGGCTATCACGTTGATGTGTATCCCACGCACCGTACCGCCGCGGCACCGCAATATATTTACGACAATGCGATCGCCAACGCGTCGCGCGCGAGCCTGTCGGCCAACGGGCAGGACGTGGTGGGTGCCAAGCTGTCGATCCCGTTTCCAATTCCGCACAACGGCAATGAGGCGATCTGGAACCATATTCTGCGCTGGCGCGGCAGCGGCATCGACCGCACCGTGTCCAATGCCATCACGACGCCGACGGGGGATTACAACCTGGAGCGTTGGCACGAACGGATTTTGCTCGCCTATAACATTCCGGGGCTGGATAATCCTGCCAAGTGGGACAGCATGTTCTGGCAGGAAGTGCTGGAGCCGCCGCGCATCGCAGGTCAGCTCACGCTGGTGGTGAGCCACCAGGATCCGTTCGAGCAGCCGCGCGAGGCGTGGACCTACAACCCCGGCGAACGCCGTGTGCGCCGGGCGCCGGAAATTAATTACGATACGCCGGTGACGAATACCGACGGGCTTGAGACGGTCGATGATTATGATATGTACAACGGCGCGATCGACCGGTATAACTGGAAGATCATTGGCAAGAAGGAACTGTATGTTCCTTATAATACCTACAAGTTCCAGGATCCTAAGTATAAGTATTCCGATATCGTTCTGAAAGATGCGGTCAACCCGGACCTTATTCGTTTTGAGTTGCATCGGGTGTGGGTGATCGAAGGGGACCTCAAGCCGGACGTGCGGCACGTGTATTCCAAGCGTGTCGATTATGCCGACGAGGATAGCTGGCAAATTCTGGTGGCGGACCGTTACGATGCCCGCGGCCAGCTCTGGCGCACCGCGCTCGCCATGGCGCAGGAAGCGCCCGAAGTGCCGCTGCTCGGCGCCGACGGGTATGAGTTCCTGGACCTGATCCAGCACCGCTACCTGGTGCAAGGCATGCACAACCAGGAACCTCGCGCGCCGGTGTATAACGATGCGGACCTGAAACCGGATCAATACACGGCCGAAGCGTTGCGCCGGACCGGGCGTAGGTAAGAAGAAGGCCAGGGGCTCTGCCCCCTGGACCCAAGCTGAGGACTTGTCCCCAGCGGGGTCCAGGGGCAGAGCCCCTGGCCTTTTTCTCTACCTGCGGCCCATTCTGGCACAATGTATCGCGCGCCTGTTTTTGAGCCTGAGGTTGCCGCTTTGCCGTCGGCGCGGCGGCGGGTGCTGCGGTGGCGTTTGCTACGTTGGGGCATTATTGCCGCGGTGTGGAGCACGCTGGCCTTGGTGCTGGTGCTGCTCTGGTTTGCGCGCGACCTGCCGCGGCCTGAGGATGCGCTGGACGCGGTGCGGCGGCCCAGCATTCTGCTGCGCGACCAGGCCGGCGCCGTGGTGGCCACCTATGGCGACGTGGTGGGCGATCCGCTGCGCCTGAGCGACATGCCGCCCTTCCTGCCGGCCGCCGCCGTGGCGATCGAGGATCGGCGGTTCTGGAGCCATGGCGGCTTCGACTGGTGGGGCATGCTGCGCGCCGCGACGATCGACGTGGTGTCTGGCCGGGTGCGCCAGGGCGGTTCGACCATTACGCAACAAGTGGCCAAGAACCTGTTCCTGAGCAATGCCCGGACGGTGCGGCGCAAGGTGCAGGAATTTCTGCTGACCTTGTGGCTGGAACATCACTTTACGAAAACTGAAATCCTCGAAATATGGCTGAACCGGGTTTATCTCGGCTCCGGCGCGTGGGGTGTGGACGCGGCCGCGCGGCTGTATTTCGGCGTGCCGGCGAAGCGCCTTTCGGTGTGGCAGGCGGCGTTGATCGCCGGCCTGGCGCAGCGCCCGAGCGGCGATAATCCGCGTGTGGACCCCGCCGCCGCGGCCGCCCGCACGCGCGAGGTGCTCGCGGCCATGGTGCGCAACGATGCCCTCACCCCTATGCAGGCGGAAGCCGCCGGTGCTGCCATCAAGATCGTGCCGCGTCCCGCCGGGGGCGGCTGGTTCGCCGATTGGGCGGCGGCGCAGGCGGAGAAAATTGTGCCGCCCGGCACCGACATTGTGCTGCGCACCACGCTGGATTCGCGCCTGCAGACAATTGCGGAAAGCCGGCTGCGCGCGCTGCTCGATGGGCCCGGGGTTCACGTGCAAGCGCACGAGGCGGCCGCCGTGGTGCTGGATGCCGCGACCGGTGCCGTGCGCGCCCTGGTGGGCGGCCGGGACTACGCTGATGGGGCCTACAATCGTGCCACGCTCGCGCGCCGGCAGCCCGGTTCCGCGTTCAAGCCGTTCGTCTGGCTCGCCGCCATGGAACACGGCGCCCGGCCCGACGACCTGGTGCTCGACGGGCCGCTGCGCATCGGCGGCTGGAGCCCCGCCGATTTCGAGACTGGCTGGCGCGGCGAAGTCACGTTGGCGGAAGCGCTGGCGCAAAGCCTGAACACCGCGTCGGTGCGGCTGGAATTGCAAGCCGGCGGCGCCGGCGCCGTGGCCGCCGTGGCCCACCGGCTCGGCATCGCGGACCGGCTGCCGGACCTGCCGTCACTGGCGCTGGGCACCGGCGAAGTCGGCCTCCTGGAACTAACGGCCGCCTACGCCCCGTTCTTCAACGGTGGCCATGTGGTCACGCCGCAAGCCATCCTCTCCGCCACCGCCGACCGCAAGCCAGTGCCCATCACCTGGCTCGCACCCCGCCAAGCGATCGACCCCGACCTCGCGTCCATGATGATCCGCATGCTCGCCGGCGTCGTTTCCCACGGCACCGGCCGCGCCGCCGCGGTGCCAGGCCGTTTCGTCGCCGGGAAGACGGGTACCACGCAGGATAATCGCGACGCCTGGTTCATCGGCTGCGTGGATGGCCAGGTCATCGGGGTCTGGTTCGGCAACGACGACGGCACCCCTATGCGCGGGGTTATGGGGGGTGGATTGCCGGCGACGTTGTTTCGGGAGATTGCGAGTTTGTTACATTAAAACAGCAAGGCAAGGGAAGGAAGCAGTTCTTTTTTGAAAAAAAGAACCAAAGAACTTTTGCATTTTAGAATTGGCGAATAGCAACGCCTCGCCCTTCCTGACGGGAGAGGAAGGGGCCCGCGGGAAGCGGTGGAAAGGTGAAGGTGCGCCTTACGAGGCACCATGTTTCGAAGGTGTTTCGGAATTAACTAGAAACGATATAGCGTCCGTGTTCATAATCCTAAACAAAATGGGGTCCGGGGACTTGTCCCCAGCGGGGTCCAGGGGCAGAGCCCCGGCCTTCTTCCTTAACTTCTACTGCATAGCCAATTTCAAGTTCTCATCGATCCTACCCAGAAAATTCTGCGTATTCATCCACGCCTGTTCCGGCCCAATCAAAATCGCCAGATCCTTCGTCATGAACCCCGCCTCCACGGTCTCCACGCACACGCGCTCCAATGTCTCGGCGAACGCCGTCACATCCGGCGTATTGTCGAACCGCCCGCGATAAATCAGCCCGCGGGTCCAGGCGAAGATCGAGGCGATCGGGTTGGTGCTGGTCTCGCGGCCTTTCTGGTGCTCGCGGTAGTGGCGCGTCACCGTGCCGTGGGCGGCTTCGCTTTCTACCGTGTTGCCGTCGGGGCTCATCAGCACGCTGGTCATCAGGCCCAGGCTGCCGAAGCCTTGGGCGACGATGTCGCTTTGCACGTCGCCGTCGTAGTTCTTGCAGGCCCAGATGTAGCCGCCGGACCATTTCAGGGCGCTGGCCACCATGTCGTCGATCAGGCGGTGTTCGTAATGAAGGCCCTGGCGGGCGTATTCGGCGGCGAATTCCTGTTGGTAGATTTCCTCGAACGTGTCCTTGAACAGGCCGTCGTACGCCTTGAGGATGGTGTTCTTGGTAGAGAGATAGACCGGGTAATGGCGGGTGAGGCCGTAATTGAAGCTGGCGCGGGCGAAACCCTGGATGCTGGCCAGCGTGTTGTGAATGCCCAGCGCCACGCCGGGGCCTTTGAAATTGTGGATTTCCCAGCGAGTTTCCTCGCTGCCGTCGGCCGGTTCGTAGACCAGATACACTTTGCCAGGGGCGGTAATTTTGGTGTCCACCGCGCGGTAGATGTCGCCATAGGCGTGGCGGCCGATGACGATGGGCTGGTTCCAGTGCGGCACCAGGCGGGGAACGTTGCTGCAAATGATCGGTTCGCGGAAGATGGTGCCGTCGAGAATGTTGCGGATGGTGCCGTTCGGGCTGCGCCACATTTTCTTCAGGCCGAATTCGCGCACGCGCGATTCGTCGGGCGTAATGGTGGCGCATTTCACGCCGACACCGTATTGGCGGATTGCGAGCGCGCTATCTATCGTCACCTGGTCGTCGGTCTGGTCGCGGTATTCGATGCCGAGATCGTAATATTTGAGCTCGATGTCGAGATACGGCAGGATCAGCCGCTGCTTGATGAAGCCCCAGATGATGCGGGTCATCTCGTCGCCGTCGAGCTCCACGACCGGCGTTTTGACCGCGATTTTGGCCATCGTCTGCGTATCCCTGTCTTCCGTGCGGGGCGGATTTGCCCGCTCCGGCCGGGCACGGCAAGAAGGCAGCGTTGGCGGGCAGCAATGCGCCCGGTGACCGATGACGGAGGAGGGAGGGCGGAATGGCGTTTGGCGGGTTCGATCTGACCGGCAAGGTGGCCCTGGTGACAGGGGGCAATGGCGGCATCGGCCTGGCGATGGCTGAGGCGGTGGCGCAGGCGGGGGCCGATATCGCCATCTGGGGCCAAAATCCGGCCAAGAACGCGGCGGCGCAGGCGCGGCTGGCGGCGACCGGGCGCCGGGTGCTGGTGCAGCAGGTGGATGTCGGCAGCAGTGCGGCGGTGGATGCCGCGTTTGGCGAAACGCTGGCGGCGCTGGGGCGGGT
>CAJCIS010000210.1 GCA_903970435.1 Acidobacteriota bacterium
GCGGGCGGACCCCGCCGCTGCCAAGCGCATCACCGCATGGCTGCCCGACGAAGCGCTGCTGTATGACCGCCTGACCCCGCTCGAATACCTCGAATTCGTCGCCGGATTGTGGCGTGTGCCCACCGAACTCGCGCGCACCCGCGCGCAGTCCCTCCTGACCGAATTGGGCCTCTGGCCGCACCGCGGTGAATTCTGCGAAGGCTTCTCCCGCGGCATGCGGCAGAAAACCGCGCTCGCCGGCGCCCTGCTGCACGATCCGCTGCTGCTCATCATGGACGAGCCATTGAGCGGGCTCGACGCCGCCGCCTCGCGCCAGGTCAAGGATCTCTTGCGCGCACGCGCCGCCGCCGGCGGCACCGTGGTGATTACCACCCACGTGCTGGAAGTGGCCGAGCGCCTGGCCGACCGCATCGGCATCATCGTCGGCGGCCGCATGGTGGCAGAGGGCGATTTCCACGCCCTGCGCACCCAGGCAGGTCACGAGCAAGGCACGCTGGAAGACATTTTCCTGCACCTGACAGCCGCGCTCTCCGCTTGATGCTCGCACCGGCCGGCTCGACCCTTTGGCTGCTGCGCCATGACCTGCGCCTGGCGGGGCGCGACATGCGCGCACTGGGCAAGGGGCGCAGCTCCACCGTCGCCTCCGTGCTGCTCACCACCATCGTATTGCTGCACGCCGTCGGCTTTCTGACCGCGCCGCTTCTGGCCCGCCTGCGCGACGGCAGCCGCACCGACGTGCTGGTGTTCCTCACCATCGCGGTCGGCGGCGCCTTCACCCTGTTCCTGTCGAAGGCCATTTCGGAGTCGGTCGACGCCCTCTACCAGCGCGGCGACCTCGAGTTACTCCTGTCCTCGCCGATGCCGATGCGGCGCGTACTGACCACGCGCCTGCTGGCCATTGCCGTCATTGCCGGCTTCTTGCCCATCCTGGTCGTGGTGCCGGTCGTGGACGGCATGCTGCTGCGCGGCAGCCTGGCGTGGGCCGGCATCTATCCCGTCCTGATCGCGCTGTCGCTCGCCGCCTCGGCCGGCGGGGCCTCGCTCACCTTCGGCCTGCTGCTGGTCCTCGGCGCCCGCTGGACGCGGCTGGCCGCACGCGTAATTGCCACGCTGCTGGGTGCGGCGTCTTTCCTCGCCACGCAATTGCGGGTGCTGCTGCCGGACAGCGCGCGCCACGCCCTATGGCACGCGCTCACACCCTCCACGGACGGCCATAGCTGGCCGCAATGGTGGCCGGCGCGCGCGATGCTGGGCGAGCCGTGGCCGATGATCGCCCTGCTGGCGAGCGCGGTCATCGTCGTTCTGCTGGTCAGCCGCGGGCTGGGGCACGTGTACGCCACGGGCGTGCTCAACACCCTGGCATTGCCGCGGCGCACCGTGGCGGCCGGCGTGGCGGGACGCTTCAAGGACAAGCCGGGCACCGCGCTCATCCGCAAGGAATTCCGGCTGCTGCTGCGCCATCCTGGTCTTGCGGCACAGGTGTTTTATCAGTTCGTGTTCCTGGTGCCCGGCGCCATCGCGCTCATGCGGGTGAGCGGTGCGTCCAACCACACCCCCGCCGGCGTGGTTTTCCTGACCGCGCTCATGACAGGGCGCATCGCCCGCCTGCTGGTGGCCCCGCCCTTCGACGCCGACCAGGCACAGGCGCTGGCGGCGACCGCGCCGGTCACGCCGGCCAAGGTGCTCCACGCCAAGCTGGCGGTCAGCTTCATCGCTCTCGGCGTTGTCGGCGGCCTGCCGCTCGCGGTTATCGGCGCGCGCCTCCCGCTGCTACTGCCGGCGGCGTGCCTGGCGTGCGGCGGCGCCGCCGCGACACGCCTGTGGGTCGCGGCCAAGCAACCCTCCACGCTGCGCCGGCCGGGTCTGCAGGGGCGGATGCGCGGCAATGCGGACGGGTTGCTGGGCGTGATGATCGATATATTATGGGGCGTCGCGGGGGCGCTGGTGTCGGCAGTGTCATAAGAAAGAAAGCAGTTCTTTTTGAAAAAAAGAACCAAAAAACTTTCACGCTTATGGATCAAAGTTTTTGGTATGATATGGCAATATCTCCCGGCGGCCCAACCTCGCGCAGCTTCATCAGCCAGCGCTTGCGGCTGCATTACGTCGATTGGGGCAACGAGGCCGCACCGCCGCTCATCCTGCTGCACGGCGGCCGCGACCATTGCCGCAACTGGGACTGGGTGGCCGCCCGCCTGCGGGAAAGCTGGCACGTCATCGCGCCCGACCTGCGCGGCCACGGCGACAGCCAATGGTCGGACGCCGGCGCCTACGACATGGATAATTACATCTATGACCTGGCCCAACTGATCCATCAGCAGGACCTCGCGCCGGTCTCGATCATTGCGCATTCGCTCGGCGGCAACATCGCCCTTCGTTACACCGGCGTATTCCCGGACAATGTCCGGCGCATCCTGGCCATCGAAGGCCTCGGCCCATCCCCGCAGGTCGAAGCCGAGCATGCCCGCCACACCATCGACCAACGCATGCGGCGCTGGATATCCGAGCAACGAAATCTCGCCGCGCGCCTGCCGCGCCGGTATGCCTCGGTCGACGAGGCCTTCACGCGCATGAAGGAGGAAAACAAGCATCTCTCAGAAGCACAAGCGCTGCATTTGACCCGCCACGGCGTGCGCCAGAACGAGGACGGCACATACAGCTGGAAATTCGACAATTATGTCCGCGCCTGGCCGCCTTACGACATGACGCGCGATGACATAAGGTCACTCTGGGCGCGCATCACATGCCCGACATTGCTGGTGTATGGCAGCGAAAGCTGGGCATCCAACCCCGCCGCCGACGGGCGCGCCAAGAACTTTTCCAATGCACGGGTGGAGCTTATACAGGGTGCCGGGCATTGGGTGCATCATGACCGGCTCGAGGAATTCATGGGTTTGGCGGAGGTGTTTTTGGCTTAGAGCATTAGGAAGGAAGTATTTCTTTTTTGAAAAAAAGAAACAAAAAACTTTTGTTCTTATAAGTAAAAGTTTTTTGTTTCTTTTTTTCAAAAAAGAAATACTTCCTTCCTTCCCTACGTGGCGCAAAAGCGGCGCCGGCATTATGGGCTGGTGAACGCCCCCGCGATGCACGCGTTCTTGATGTTGTCGAACAGGTCGCCGACGACATAGGTCTTCCCGGCTGCCGTCAAGGTGGCGTGATCGCCGTCGCACAGTTCGGCCATTTCATGGCCGTCGGACGTCATCCACGCTTGCGGATATTTCGGAGCGGTGCCGGTTACCGGAATGGCGTCCGTCACGGCCGCGGCAAATACGCGCGATGAAGCCGATGTGACCGCATTGAACCCGCCGCCGCAATCCGGCACCACGGCATAAAATATGTTCGATCCCGAAACTTTAGCCGCCGCGGCGTGGTAGGCGCTGAAGGCGTCGCAGGATTTGGCGTTGCCGGCGGTGACGGCGACGCTGGCCGGCAAATAAATCATGTACAACGTGTCGGGATCGCGCGGGGGCAGGGCGCCCGACGCAACCTGGTTTTCGAGTTCGGCCTGGATATCGGAATCGCTCAGTGTCCGCGACGCATTGCCCGGGCTGATCAGGAACTGCCCCAGATAGGCCCCGCGGCTGATGGCCTGGCCGGTACCCTGCCGGCCGCCCACAGCCTTCACGCTCGTGCCATACGAAGCCAGCCGGTCGACATAGGTGCTGTTCACGATCGCGCTGGCAAACGGACCGATGCGCGTGCGCGTCAATCGCGAAACGCCGTTGCCCCAGATCACCACCGCAATCTTCGCGGCACCCATCACCGGCCCGCCATGATAAAGCACCGAGGACGCACCCTGCACCGCCTTGAGGTGCAGGCTCGGCTGGTAGAGATGGTAGGCGCCAGCGCCATCGTCCGCCGCCGCCGGCCACGCAAATCCGGCGCATGCCGCCAGGGCGCTGAGGGCAAAAAGGCGGGTTTTCATCTGTCGGTTTCCAAATCGGGCGGCCGCGGCGCGATGGCGCGCACTCTTGGAGCACGGCCGCACGAAGTCAACGCCGGAAACAGGGCAGGGGCTTTGCGCCGGGCTCCGGCGCCAAGGCCCGCCGCCTTAAACTTCGTTCATGCCGGATGCAGCACGCCGCGGCGGATTTGATCCGCCTCGATCGACTCGAACAAAGCGCGGAAATTACCCTCGCCGAACCCGTCATTCCCCTTGCGCTGGATGAACTCGAAGAACACCGGCCCGATCAGGTTGGCGGAGAAAATCTGCAATAGCGTGCCGATACCCTCGCGGCCAACCACCTTCTCGCCGTCAACAAGAATCCCCAACGACTTCAGCCGCGGCAAATCCTCGCGATGGCCGGGCAACCGGTCATCCGTCATATCGTAATAAGTATCCGGCGGCGCCGGCATGAAATCGATGCCCGCGCTTCGCAGGCCGCCGACAGTCGTAAAAATGTCATCGGTTCCGCAGGCAATATGCTGAATACCCTCGCCCTTGTAGGCGTGCAGATATTCCTCGATCTGGCTCTGCGCGTCGGCCGATTCGTTCAGCGGAATGCGAATGCGCCCATCCGGGCTGGTGAGCGCACGGCTGGTAAGTCCCGTGTGCTGGCCGCTGATGTCAAAGAAACGGATTTGCCGGAAATTGAAGATGCGGGCGTAGAAATCGTACCACACATCCATGCGGCCGCGATGCACATTGTGCGTCAGGTGATCCATGTAATACAGGCCGGCGCCGGCAGGGCAGGGGTTCCGTTCGCCGATCCAATCGAACTCGGCATCGTAGGCCGATCCGGTATCGTTATAGCGATCCACGAAATAAATCAGGCTGCCGCCAATGCCCTCGATCGCCGGCACATCCAAGGTCAGCGCGCCGGCCTTCGCATCGGCCGGGTGCGCGCCATGTGCCAGCGCGTGCCGATAGGCGTGATGTGCGTCGGCCACACGAAACGCCATGCTGGGCACGCACGGGCCATGCACCGTCGCGAATTGCGCGGCATGGCTGCCGGGCGTTTCGCTGACAAGATAATTGATGTCGCCCTGCCGGTAGAGCGTGGTTTTCCGCGTCCGGTGACGGGCTACCGCGGCAAATCCCAGCCTTGGAAACAGCGCATGCAACTGCGCCGGATCGGGATGCGCGAACTCGACAAACTCGAACCCGTCGGTTCCGGCCGGATTGTCGGCGGAAATCAGGGCGCGCGGCGCGTCGTGCGGAAATGGACCCATGATGCGGCTTCTCCCACCCAAGAACGGGTGTGCGCAGCATAGCATGCAAGCAAGCGGCGAATCCTTGCAAAATAAAACACCATCTGCCTATAAAGTGCATGATTCACGCTTCAAAGGCAGGTTACATGCAAGAAACAAGCATTGCCGCCGGTTTGGACGCGTTTGATACGCGGCTGCTCCGCGCCCTGCAGCAGGACGCCCGTCTGACCAACCAGCTCCTCGCCGAGCATGTCGGCCTGTCGCCGTCGCAATGCTCCCGCCGCCGCGCCGCCCTCGAGGAGTCCGGTGTCATCACCGGCTATCGGGCCGACCTGAACAGCGCAAAGCTCGGCTTTTCCCTGCTCGTCTTCGTGCAGGTAACGCTGAGCACGCACAGCCGCGACAACGCCGCGCGCTTCCGCGATTTGGTAGCCGGCGTGGCCGCGATCCAGGAATGCTACGCCCTGACCGGCGATGCCGACTATCTGCTCAAAGCCATCCTGCCCGGCCTCGCCGACCTGGCCACGCTGGTCAACAACGTGCTGCTACCGCACGAAACTGTCTCGCACGTACGTTCCTCGATCGTCTTCGACACCCTCAAAAACACCCCAACGCTGCCCCTAAGCGCCTAATAGCAAAAGTCTTTTGGCAGCGCCGGCCCACCGAAAAGTCGCAGAAGAAATATTATGCCAACTCAAGACGGCTCGTAACAGCTAAAAGTTTTTTGGTTCTTTTTTTCAAAATAGAACTGCTTCTTTCACTACGCCACCGGCTTGTCCGAAACCTCCCGCAACAGCTTGCGCCGCATGGCGCCGGCGAAATCCTTGTAATCCGCGCACACCAACGCAAAAGCGCCCGGACCGCCGATCACCTCGCGTTCAAAATATTCCACAAGATCAGGCTCTTCGTGCAAGACGCAGAGCCCATTGACCGTCACCCCGGCCAGCGCCAGCGCATCGCGCAACGGCGCCGGCCAAACCCCGTCATTGGCCCGTCCGTCACCCGCAATATCGACCACGTGACGCGCCGCCGCGGCCGGCGCCCGCGCCAGCAGAGCGCTCGCCACCGCCAGCGCATTGCCAATGGCGGTCAGACCCGGCCGTAGCACCCGCGGCATGTTGTCCACCGCGTCGGCGAACGCGGCCGCTTCCGCCGCCGAGCCGATCCGCATCCAATCCACCACGACGTCCTGTTCGTCGCGTCCGGAGAACAGCAGCACGCTGCCGAGCGACGCACCCTGCCCGCCGCCAATCAGCCCGGCCACGACTTGCCTGTCACGCAACGCCGCGGCCATGCCGCCGGCGATCAGGTTGAACTCCTCGAACGTCACGCTCGCCGAGCAATCGGCGGCCAGGATCAGCGCCAGATCGGCGCCGCCTACCGCGGCCAAAGGGCGATCTGCCAAACACCCAAGCCGCCGACCGCCATCACCAATTCCCGCACGCGCTTCAGCATGGACAGCGCGATGGCGTCCTGCGCGGCCACGCCGAACAAACCGGCGCCCAGCACGAAGCCCGCCTCCTGCGCCGCAAGCCCCGCCGGCAACGCAAAACCCATGCTACGCCCCGCCATGCCGACGCCCTCGATGGCGAACGCCGCGCCGGCGCCCACCGGCTGCCCAATCGCATGCAGAATGAACCAAACCTCCGCCCCGCCAAGGCCCCACGATAACGTATGCAGACCGATGGCGCGGGCGATCTGCCCCGGCCGCGCATGCAACGCCATCAATCCCTCGTGCAGCCCCTCCATGGCCGCGCCAAACCCGAGCCACACCGCCGCCCGCTCCACCAGGCGCATCAGCCCGGCCCGCTGGGCGGCAAAAAACGCCAGCACCCCCAACGCCACCGGCAACACCGCCAAGGCCGCCCGCGCCGCGGTGACCTGCCCCGGCACCAGCAACGCCGCCACCATCAGCGCGGCAACCAGGTAAGGCGCCTGCGCCGCGGCCTCGCACGTGATATCGGCCGTCGTCGACACCGTCGCGTAGGCCATGCGCAATCCGGCATCGCGAGCCAGCAACCGCGTCGCCGCCACCGCGCCGCTGAGCCCGCCCAACGGCAGCAGCGTATTGACCGCCTCACGCACCCAGCGGGCGCGCATCACCAGCAATCGCGGCGGCTTCGGCCGGTCCAGCAGGCACCACCAGCCCAGACCCGACAGCCCCAATTGCACGGCGTGCACGCCAATCGCCCACGGCAGCGACGGCATCGCCCG
>CAJCIS010000211.1 GCA_903970435.1 Acidobacteriota bacterium
GGGACTCGGGGGCACGGCAGGAGGTTTCCGTTGAAGATGCGTTGGGCAAGGTGAACGAGAAGAAGGAAGCAGTTCTTTTTTGAAAAAAAGAACCAAAAAACTTTTTTCTGTTCAAAAGTTTTTTGGTTCTTTTTTTCAAAAAAGAACTGCTTCCTTCTTCTAAGGCTGCCAAATGTTTTCAAGTTTCGAACGCATGGTCGCACTGCGCTATTTACGTGCTCGCCGGGGTGAGCGGTTCGTGTCCGTCATTGCCGGATTTTCGCTGGTGGGCATCGCGCTGGGCGTCGCGACACTGATCATTGTCATGGCGGTGATGAGCGGATTCAAGGTAACGCTGTTGAACAGCATTCTCGGGCTGAACGGTGACCTTGGTGTATATGCGTCGCAGAATACCGGCATTCCCGATTTCGATTCCGTTACGGGAAAAATACGGGGCGTGACGGGCGTGGTGTCGGCTACGCCCATTATCGAGGGGCAGGTGCTGTATAGCGGCAACGGCGAGAATGCGGGCGGACTGGTGCGCGGCATACGCCCGGCGGATTTGCGTGAATTGCCCTCCATCGCCAATCATATCAAGTCCGGATCGCTGAACGATTTCGCCGGCGATAACGCCATTGTGGTGGGCATTACGATGGCGGAGCGGTTTGGCCTGGGTGTCGGGTCGCGATTGACCTTGTTGTCGCCGGAAGGGGCGGTGACGGCGTTCGGCACCGTGCCGCGGGTGCGGGCCTATCGGGTCGTTGCGATCTTCGATGCGGGCATGAACGAATATAATACCGGCTACACGTTCCTGCCGCTGGAAGCGGCGCAAATCTACTTTCAGAAGCCGGATGCGGTGACGCAGATACAGGTGATGGTAACCGACCCCGAACGGGTGAGCGGCGTCACGCAGGCGATCCGCCAGGCGCTGAGCGATCTCCCGGTGCGGGTGCTGGACTGGACGCAGGCCAATGACAGCTTCTTTGCCGCGGTGACAGTGGAACAGAACGTGATGTTCCTGATCCTGACTTTGATCATTCTGGTGGCCGCGTTCAACGTCATTTCGTCCATGATCATGATGGTGAAGGACAAGATTTCCGACATCGCCGTGCTGCGTACGCTCGGCGCGACCCGCGGGGCGATCATGCGCATTTTCCTGATGTGCGGTGCGTCCGTGGGGGTGACGGGCACATTGACGGGAACCCTGATCGGGGTGGTGTTTTGCAAGAACATCGAAAATATCCGGCAATGGCTGCAGGGTGCGCTGGGGACGAAATTATTCGATCCTGAAGTGTATTATCTTACCCATCTGCCGGCCAAGCTGGAATTGCCGACGGTGTTGCAGGTGATGGCGATGGCGCTGATCCTGTCGCTGCTGGCGACACTTTATCCAAGCTGGCGGGCCGCGCGGACCGATCCGGTGGAGGCGCTGCGGCATGAATGATCCGCTTGCGCTGCGCGGGGTGGTGCGTACCTACCGCGGCGAGGCGGGCGATCTGCCTGTGCTGCGCGGGGCCGACCTTGTGCTGCGCGCCGGCGAGATCGTGGCGCTGGTGGCGCCGTCCGGCATGGGCAAATCCACGCTGTTGCATCTGGCGGGCTTGTTGGAGCAGCCGGACGGCGGCCAGGTTCTTATCGACGGGCGCGATTGCGGAGGTCTTTCGGATACAGAACGAACTGCCATCCGCCGGCTGCGCGTGGGGTTCGTCTACCAGTTTCATCATCTGCTGCCGGAATTTTCCGCCCTGGAAAACGTGTTGCTGCCGCAAATGATTGCCGGCGTCGCGCGGCGGAATGCCGAGTCGCGGGCGCGGGCGCTGCTCGAGTCGTTTGGCTTGGGCGCGCGGGGCGGGCATCTGCCGGGAAAATTGTCGGGCGGCGAACAGCAGCGAGTCGCTATTGCGCGCGCGCTGGCGAACGCGCCTTGGGTATTGCTGGCCGATGAGCCGACAGGCAATCTGGATGTCGGCACGTCGGACGTGGTGTTTACCGAGTTGCTGAAAACGGTGCGCGGTCAAGGAGTTGCAGCCCTTGTTGCGACGCACAACACGGAATTGGCCGCGCGCATGGATCGCGTGGTGACGTTGAGGGATGGCAGAGTGGTGCCGATGTAGGCAGGATCGGGTCATGATAGATGCCGGCTTTGTCCATTTACGCGTGCATTCCGCCTATTCGCTGAGCGAAGGCGCCATATGCGTGGACCGAATTCCCGTGCTGGCGCGCGCCGCCGGCATGCCGGCGGTGGCGATTACCGATACGGCCAATTTGTTTGGCGCCCTCGAATTCTCGCAATATTGCGTGGGCAAAGGTGTGCAGCCGATTATCGGGTGCCAGGTTTCGCTCACGCGGGACGAACAGCCGGCGCTGCCGCCCGACCCTGTTGTGCTATTGGCGCAGACCCCGGCGGGCCTGGCCAATTTGCAGCATTTGTCATCGGACGGTTTCCTGCATGGCGACCAGGCGGCGCCGCAAGTTCGTTTCGATGAAGTGGCGGCGCGGGCGGACGGTCTGTTCCTGATGACGGGCGGCACACGCGGGCCGTTGGCGCGGCTGCTCGGCGAAGGGCGCGAGCCCGATGCGGCGGCGATGCTGGCGCGATTCAGCGAGGCATTTGGCCATCGACTGGCAGTGGAACTGCATCGGCATAATACAACCCTGGATCGCGCGCTCGAGCCTGGGTTGATTACGCTTGCAGATCGGCATCGTTTGCCGCTGGTGGCGACGAACGAATGCTTTTTTGACGCGCCTGGGATGTATGAAGCGCATGATGCGCTGTTGTGCATTGCCGAAAGCCGCCTGCTGGCGGACGCCGAGCGGCGGCGGGTGACGCCGGAACATTGGTTCAAGCCGGCCGCCGCCATGCGCGCGCTGTTCGCCGACTTGCCTGATGCCTGCGACAACACATTGGCCATTGCCCGAACCTGTTCGGTGATGGCGGAAACACGCAAGCCGATGTTGCCGGTATGCCCCAAGGTGCGGCCGGGCAGCACGGAGGAGGAAACGTTGCGCGCCCTTGCGCGCGAGGGGCTGGCGTTGCGCATGGCCGCAATGGGCGCAAATGGGGCGGCGCGGGCGCGGTATGAGGAGCGCCTGGAATACGAGCTTGGCGTGATCGCCAGCATGGGATTTGCCGGCTATTTCCTGATCGTTGCTGATTTTATTCAATGGGCCAAGCAGCAGAAGATCCCGGTGGGGCCGGGGCGCGGTTCGGGTGCCGGGTCGGTGGCGGCGTGGGCGCTGACCATTACCGATCTTGATCCCTTGCAGTTCGGCTTGCTGTTCGAGCGTTTCCTCAACCCGGAACGTATTTCCATGCCGGACTTCGATATCGATTTCTGCCAGCATCGGCGGGACGAGGTGATCGATTACGTGCGGCGCGAATATGGCGACGAGCGGGTAGCGCAAATCATTACGTTCGGCAAGTTGCAGGCCCGTGCCGCGGTGCGCGACGTGGGCCGTGTGCTCGGCATGCCCTATGGGCAGGTCAACAGGGTTGCCGAACTGATACCGAATAATCCGGCAAAGCCGGTGACGTTGAAGGAGGCTGTCGCCGGGGAGACCAAGTTGCAGGAACTGCGCGACAACGATGAGTCGGTGCGGCGCCTGCTGGAAATCGCCACGCAGATCGAAGGCTTATACCGCCATGCCAGCACGCATGCGGCCGGGCTGGTGATCGGCGATCGGCCGCTGACCGAGTTGGTGCCGATGTATCGCGACCCGCGTGAGGGCACGCTGGTGACGCAATACAGTATGAAATATGTCGAGCAGGCCGGCCTGGTGAAATTCGACTTCCTGGGCCTGACGACACTGACGATTTTGCAAAAGGCGAGCGCGCTGCTGAAGGGCCTTGGCGTGGCGGTGGACCTGGCCAGCATCCCGCTCGATGATCCGCAAACCTACGCGATGCTGTCGCGCGGCGATGCAGGCGGCGTGTTCCAGTTCGAGAGCCAGGGCATGCGCGATGTGCTGCGGCAAATGCGGCCCGATCGGCTGGAGGATCTGATCGCCGCGGGGGCTTTGTACCGGCCCGGGCCGATGGCGAATATTCCGGCCTATTGCCAGCGCAAGCATGGCGAAGCCTGGGCGCCGCCGCATCCGGAATTGCGCGACATCCTGGAAGAGACCTACGGCATCATGGTCTATCAGGAACAGGTCATGAAGATCGCGCAGAAGATGGGCGGTTACAGCCTGGGAAGTGCCGATTTGCTGCGCCGGGCGATGGGCAAGAAGATACGCGCCGAAATGGACAGCCAGCGGCAAATTTTTACCGAGGGCGCCGTGGCGCGCGGCATACCTGGCGCCAAAGCCGTCGAGGTTTTCGAACTGATGGCGAAATTTGCCGATTACGGCTTCAATAAATCGCACGCGGCGGCGTACGCGCTGGTTTCGTACCAGACGGCATGGATGAAGGCCAACCATCCGGTGCCGTTTCTGGCCGCCTGCATGTCGCTGTCCATTACCAATACCGACAAGCTGGCGGCGTTGCGGCAGGAAGCGGAACGAATGGGTATTCGCGTGCTGGCGCCTTCGATCAACCATTCGGCGGCGGATTTTACCGTGGAACGGCTCGAAGGCGGAACCCTTGCCATTCGCTACGCACTTGCCGCCATCAAGAAGGTTGGCGCGGCGGCGATGCAATCGGTGGTGGCCGCGCGCGGGACGCGCCCGTTCGCGGACGTAACCGACTTTGCCATGCGCGCAGAGCCGCGGCAGCTCAACAAGATGCAATTGGAAAACCTGATACGTGCCGGCGCTTTCGACGGATTGGACCGCAACCGGGCGCGGTTGTTCGCCGGCGCCGAAATCATTCTGCGGCGTGCGCAGGCGCAGGCGGAGGAGGCGGGCAGCGGACAGATCGGCCTGTTCGGCGGCGCGGAATCGGAACGGCTGCGTCTGCCCGAGGTGGCGGACTGGCCGGACATGGAACGGCTGGGATACGAGGCAGAGGCGGTGGGTTTTCATTTGACCGCGCATCCGCTCGACGGATTTTCGATGTTGTTGCGCCGGCTGGGGGTGGTGCCGCTGAACCAGGTGGCGAGCCGGGCCGAGGGCGGCCGCGCGCGCTTGAAGCTCGCGGGTTGCATGGTAAGCATCAAGGAACGGCCTACAAGGACGGGAAACCGGATGGCCTGGCTGACCATTACGGATACCGCCGGAAGCTGTGAAGTGACGTTGTTCAGTGAGGTGCTGAACCGGGTTCGGCCGCTGCTGGTGCCCGGAACGCCGTTGCTGGTGTCGGTTGAAGTGGCGCTGGAGGGCGAGGCGCTGCGGATTACCGGGCACGATGTCGGCAGCCTGGAACGGGCCGCGGCGGAGGCCGGCGCGTCGATGCGGATCTGGCTGCGCGATACCGCGTCGGTGCCGCATATTCGCACGATATTAGGGCGGGACAGCACCGGGCGCGGCCGGATTTATCTGGTGCCCATGCTGGAGGGACAGGAGGTAGAGATTGCGCTGCCGGGACGCTATCCGGTGACACCGAGGCTGCGGCAGGCATTGAAGAGCGTTCCGGGTGTAGAACGGGTGGAAGATGCTTAGAAGAATGGGACTGCGGGATTCGCGGCTGATCCTGTGCCGAGGCAAGCGGCGCCGCGTTGTTCTGCTTATGGCTGCAAGCATGGCATCTTCGGCCGCGGCGGCCGATTCCCCGCCGGTGCAACTGGAAAGAATTATCGTCAACGCCAAGAAGCGGCATCAGGACGTGCAGGCCGTGCCGCAGACGGTGGACGTGGTGGGGGGCGCCACGCTCAAGCGGCTTGCAGTGACGCAATTTCAGGATGTGCAGGAACTGATCTCCGGCCTGACCTTGAGCGATAATGGCGGACAGGGACAAAACATTTCGTTGCGCGGTATTACGTATGACCCGGACACCACGGCCAACCCGGCCGTGGACCTGTACGTGAACGAAGTGCCGCTTTCGCAGACATCCAGCGCCTTTCAGGATCTATATGATCTGGAAGAGGTCGAGGTCATCCGCGGACCGCAAGGAACATTGCGCGGCCGCACGTCCCCGGCGGGGGCAATATTGATCGAGACGAAACGACCGGACATGGATAAGTGGGAAGGTT
Source organism: Acidobacteriota bacterium (assembly GCA_903970435.1). Lineage (GTDB taxonomy): Bacteria > Pseudomonadota > Alphaproteobacteria > Acetobacterales > Acetobacteraceae > CAJCIS01. Next base: position 6,048 of record CAJCIS010000211.1, read on the forward strand.
ACGTCCAACAGCTTATCGGCGGGGATGGGCAGATCCAGACCCAGCTTGCAGCCGGCGGCCCGATTGTCGCCGACAAGCTGTCGGTGCGGGTGGCAGGGTTGTTCGACCAGAACGATCTGTACGGCACCAAGGATATCGTCAGCGGGCAAGACGATTATAATTTGCAGCATAGCTACCGCATCACGTTGGACGCCAAGCCGACGGATGCCCTGGATGTTGTGGTGACCTATCAGGGCTCCAACGACCGCACGCGGGAATTGTTCGGCGTCAGCGGGACAGGGACCGAGGGAACGATCAGCCCGGGCGACAATTTGGCGGTGACACCGGGACCGTACACGTTCTACGACCGCACCGGATTGCTGACCTTGGAAGCGACCTATCATCTGGGTGATAACGAGCTTGCCTATATCGGCGGATATCAGGCGGTGAAAGACGGGTTCGCCGAATATTCCGACAAGGGCGCGCTGTACAGAGAATTCAATTCCGGATCCCAGGAGCTGGATAACGGGTTGGAGCAACTGACGCAGGAGGTGCGTTTCCAATCCTCCGGCGATCAGCGGCTCGGCTATATGGTGGGCGCTTATTACGCCCACCAGGACGCGGAGGCGACGGTGTTCACGCCATCGGAATATCTGTTCGAGGCAGCGCCCGGCAAGCCGTACGGGGTCGCACCCGTGGCGATCGTGAACGCCGACGTCACCATTCCGCAACTCGTGTCCGACTACGCCGTGTTTACCGACGAGACATTCAAGTTGACGCCGGACGATGTGTTGGAGGGCGGCTTGCGATGGCAGTTCGAGAACCAATATCGCAACAACAGCTATACCGTGCTGATCCCGAAGATTTTCGGCGGCGGCAGCATTGCCGAGGATCTGATAAATCCGGGCAACCAGAAGGAACAATATCACGCCTGGACGGGATTGGCGAGCTACACGCACCACTTCAACAACAATATCAGCATCTACACGAGCTATGGCGAATCGTTCCGGCCCGGCGGGGCGGTGCTGGGCGAAAGCCTGCCGCTGCCGGAGAGTTTTTTGCTATTCAAGGAGGAGACGTCATACGACTTCGAGATCGGCACGAAGACCGAGTTGTTCGATGGGCGGGTGCGGCTGAATGCGGATATCTACCATCAATCCTATAGCGGCTATATCGGCCGCGAGCCTGATCTGTTCACCCGCCTTGGCTATGCAACCGTGACCACCAACGGCAACGCCATCGCGCGCGGCGCCGAGTTCTCGGCAAATGCGATCGTTACTGATGCGTGGCACCTGCAACTGAATACCACGTTCGATGATTCGCATTATGACAATGCCAAGCTGCCATGCAATGACTATGATAATTCAGGGGCACCGAACACCAACGGGCCGCCGCGGGTGTTTCCCGCGGGGGCCATTTCCAGCACATGTGTTGTCGATGACAGCCTTGGCGCGCCGACCTGGTTCTTCAGCATGAACACCGAATACGACATACCGCTGAACGACAGGGTGGAGAGCTTCTTCCGTGCCCTGTATACGTTTACCTCACGCAACCATCTCGGCCTGCAGGGGGTGGACGAGGATCCCCGCAATTTTGCCAATCTTTACGCCGGGTTGCGCACCGATAATGGGCATTGGGAGGGGTTTATCTTCGTGAAGAACCTGTTCAATACGGTGGGCTATTCGAATATCTTTGGCGAACAGTTCGACGCGGGGTATCGGTTGCCGAGCATTACCGCGGTGGATTACAATACGGGGTATTCGTCCGCCAATATTCTTCGGCCGCGGCAGATCGGCGTTTCTTTGACCTATCGGTTTTAGGAAGGAGGCGGGGGCTCCGCGCCTGGACCCCATCGTGCGAATGCACGCGGGACCCAATCGTGCGAATGCACGCGGGCGCGTGACGCGGGGTCCAGGGGCAGAGCCCCTGGCCTGCTTCCCTACGGGGGGCAGAGCCCCTGGCCTGCTTCCCTACGCCGCCAAACCCATCACCGCCTTCGTCTCGAGAAACTCCCCAAACGCATGGTCGCCCCATTCGCGGCCGTTGCCACTCTGCTTATAGCCACCAAACGGCGCCATCGGGTCCATGCCGCTGCCATTCACGATCACCTGGCCGGCCCGCAGGCGCGACGACAGGTCTGCGATCACCGCCGGGTCGCGGCCCTGCACATAGGCCGCCAGACCATACGGCGTGTCATTGCCGATGGCGACCGCTTCGTCCAGCGTGTCATAGGCCATGATCGCAAGCACCGGCCCGAAAATCTCCTCCCGCGCAATCGTCATGTCGTTGGTCACGTCGGAAAACACCGTTGGCTTGACGTAATATCCGCGCTCCAGGCCTGCCGGGCGGCCGAGGCCGCCGGCGACAAGGGTCGCACCTTCCTCGATGCCACGGCGGATCAGGCCTTGGATTTTGTTCCATTGCAGCTCGGATACGACCGGGCCGAGCTTGGCGTTGCCCTGCGGGTCACCCACGGTGGTAGCCTCGGCCGCGGCGCGGGCCAGTTCCACCGTTTCGGCGAGGTGGGCGCGCGGCACCAGCATGCGGCTCGGCGCGTTGCAGCTTTGGCCGGAGTTGGAGAACATGCTCTGCACGCTGCGCGGAATGGCGGTTGCGAAGTCCGCATCCTCCAGCACGATGTTCGGCGACTTGCCGCCGAGCTCCTGGTGCACCCGCTTCACCGTGGCCGCCGCATTGCGCGCAACCTCGACGCCGGCGCGGGTGGAGCCGGTGAACGAAACCATCTCGATATCGGGATGGCTGGCAATGGCAGCGCCCACGGTGGGACCGTCGCCGTCCACCAGGTTGAACACACCCGCCGGCAGGCCCGCCTCATCAAGAATTTCGGCGAAGATGTGAGCGCTGAACGGGGCAATTTCGGACGGCTTGAGCACCATGGTGCAGCCCACGGCCAGCGCCGGCGCCACCTTGCAGGTGATCTGATTCATGGGCCAGTTCCAGGGTGTAATGAACCCGCACACGCCGATCGGCTCCTTGAGTATTTTCGTGTTGCCGCGGGGATGTTCGAATTCATAGGTGGCCAGCACGCTGTGGGCGGTTTTGAGGTGCATCAGGCCGATATAGGCCTGGGCGGATTGGGCGAGCCATGCGGGCGCGCCCATTTCCTCGGTGATCGCGGCGGCCAGGTCGCCCATGCGGCGTTCATAGATCGCGATGATGCGCGCCAGCAGGTCCAGCCGGTCGGCGCGCGACGTGCGCGAGAAGGTGGGGAAGGCAGCCTTGGCGGCGGCGGCGGCGCGGTTCACGTCGGCGGCGCTTCCCAGGCTGATGTGGCCGGCCACGCCTTCGGTGGCGGGGTTTATGACCTCGAGCGTGCGGGGTTCGGCGGGTTTGACCCAGGCGCCGTTGATGTAGAATTGCAGGTAATCGCGCATGGCGGAGCCTCCGGTGCTGGTGGGTGCTGTAGAGCGGCATATGAAGCGCCGGTGCGGTTCTGGCTAGGGCGGCGCGGGCTTGGCTGATATTTTCCCAGCGATGACGAGGCCGTTCTGGCCCGCCGGCGCGCGGGCGTCGCCTGCGCGCCGGGGTCGCGGGCTGGCGCCGCCCGGCCGACAAGGCTGTGGCTTTGCAAAGGGGGACATGGCTTGCTATAGGGCCGCCTCCGCAGGCCATGGGCCGGTTTCGGCGGGCGCATAGCTCAGTTGGTAGAGCAGCTGACTCTTAATCAGCGGGTCGTAGGTTCGAATCCTACTGCGCCCACCAAGGAAATCAAGGCGTTACGCCCCTACGGTTTGCTGCCGTTCGACCTGCCGTTGAGGTTACATGTCGCTGCCGTTTCAAATTGCGCGAAACACAGCCAAGAGAATTGCATGCCGCGATCGGCTCCACTTGCGCCACGCCACAACTCAAGGTTGCCCTATGCGAGCCAGACCTCGGTCACGCGTCCGGCAGCCAAATACCGGCCGCGCGGGCCGCGCGGGATATCTGGATTTGCCCTTGTTTGGCCGACCGGCGCAGGCGCGCCATGCAGCGCGGCCGGCGCTCAAGCTGGACCAAAACGAATCGTCATCCGTCACCCGCACCGCCATAAATGACGCCGTCGCTCGCCGATAAATCAAATATCGCTTCGGCGATTATGAGCAAGACTGGCTCATTCTGCCAAATAAGACGGCGTGAAAACGGGCCTGCAATCATTCACAAGACGCAGCCGCGCCGCTAGAAGTCGTTCGCCATTCATCGCGCTTCCACGTGCGGATGGTAACGAAGCTTAGAAGATCGAAAAGGGGAAGAAAATGAATCGTCCGATGACCACGCTTACCATGTCCATGGCGCTTGCCACCTGCGGTAGCGCCGCGTTTGCCGCCAAGAAATGCAACGTGGTCGGCACCTGGACCGACACCATGTACGGTTATTCGTTCGTGATGACGACCGACAAGAAGGGTACGGCAGGCGCCAACCCGGAATGCAGCGATGAAGCTTCGAAGATCGTCACCACCGACCTGTCGAGTTCCGTGTGGGACTTCAACATAGAATCGAAGAAATGCAGCGTCGTTATTACCGCCGACTTCGACTTCGACGCCAAAAGCTGTACGTCGGCCAGTGGCACAATCACCATTCCGAATGTCGGCCAGCTGCCTGACAGCATCACCAAATCCAATGCGGTAAGGCAGACGCCGCACGCCGCGCCGTCGCACCTGACGGATGGTCTGAAGTAGCAGCAATTCCGTTGCGGGCGCTTCGGCGCCTGCAACGTCCTCGCAGGAAGAATGTTCTTTTCTGAAGAAAAGAACCAAAAGACTTTTGCCCCTGCGCCTGCACAAGCGGTCGGGACATATCCGACAAGGCAGCAATTGCACCAAGAGCAAAAGTCTTCTGGTTCTTGTCTTCAGCAAAGAACTGCTTGCTAACCTGTTGTTTTCACAAAAACACTTCGCAGGCCGCGCCCGCGGGCTTGACAGCCCCAGCCAACATGAGCCCTTGGGGTCGCATGATGGCCCCGGACGCGGATTCGATTGTCGGCTGCACCGACGGCTTCAGGCTTGGCTATGTCGAGGGCTGGGCCTGGCGCCCGGAGCGGCCGCAGGATGCGGTCGTCGTGCAACTGCTGGTGGATGGCGCGCTGGCGGGTGAGGCGACGGCGTGCATGCCGCGGCCCGACCTGCAAACTGCCGGCATCGGCAATGGCAATTATGCGTTTGCCATTCCGCTTGTGATACATCCGCATGGGCCGGAGGTGCTGCACATTACCGTGCAGGCCAAGGACGGCCCGGTACTGCAGGGCGGTGAGTTCGAGGTAGCAACGTCAGAGCGGGACCGTGCGGAGCTTGCAAACCGGCGCTCCATTGCATTTCTAGAACAGGTTTTCGGTGCGTTTACGGCGGCAACACCCAAGGCGCCGCGCCCCGGGCCGCAAGCCACCGTGCCGCGTCTGAATTTCATTCTGTTTGCGGCGGCGGCAAGCACCGCGGCTTGCGGCACATTGGGCATGCCGGAATATAGCTATTTCTTTGTCATGCGCGGATTTCGCGACGTGCTGCGCCGGCTTGGCGCCATCCACATGGTGCGCGATCCGGCGCGCGAGGTGGATGCGATTTACCAGTCGTGCGTGGCGCGCGGGGAATCCTGCCTGTTTCTATCATTCACGCCGCCGCAAAGCACGACGCTCGGGCTGCGCTGCCCGACTGTTCCTGTCATAGCCTGGGAGTTTGGCGACATTCCCACCGGCGGCTGGTCCAGCGAGCCGCGCGAGGACTGGCGGCTGGTGCTCCGGCAAACCGGGCGGGCCATCACCATTTCAGCGTTCGCCGCGCGCGCCGTGTGCGCCACCATGGGGGCGAATTACCCCGTTGCATTCGTGCCGACTCCGGTATGGGATCGGCTGGGCGCATTACGCGCGCGTCTGGGCAATGTTGGCGGGATGCAGCCGCGAGGTCCGGTTGCCCTGCGGCTCGACGGGTTTATCTGGGATTCGCGCGCGGTGACCTTGTCGCTGGATATGCGGCCGCCGGCGCTGCCGGTTGTCGCGCCGCGCCAGGCCGCGCCAATTCTGCCGATGCGCGGCGCGCAATTGGCGCTGGCGGCGGCCAGCGAAATGGCACAGATCGAAGCCCGCGCGGCCGCGGCGCGGGCGCGCGACGAACTTCAGGCGGAGGAACGGGCAGAGCAGGAGGCGTCCGCCGCCAGGGCCGCTTTGCCGCCACCTGCCAAAACGCTGCGCCAGCGTGTGCGGATCACCGGCGTTCTGCTTCGGCAATGGTATCGCGACGTGATCCGCGATGCACTGCCCGGGCCAGTGGCGCGCATACTCAGCAAGGCGGGCCGCACAGTTGCAAGGCTGCGTTACCGCCCAACGGCCCGCATCGATGCGCCCGTTGCGCATGCGGTCATTGGCGCTGGGAACGATGCGCCGGCTCGCCCCATCGAAATGGTTTCGGCTCCGGTGGCGGCGGAACCCGTATTGCCGCCGACAGCACTTTATTTGCCGGTGGGGGATCCGAACCGGCCGGAGCCTGAAGCGGCGCCCCCCAGATATCTTCCCGCGCCCAAGGACGATGCGCTGCCCGAACCGGCCCTGGCAATTTTCGTGCCCGATCCTTATCCGGCTCCATCGAAGGCATCGCCTGGCGAATCCGTGACGTTGGATGGCGTTGTGTTTACGGCGGTTCTGTCGCCGAAGGATGGGCGGAAGAACTGGCAGGATATTCTGACCGCGTTTGCGACTGCGTTCCGCGATACGCCAGACGCCACGCTGGTTCTGAAAATGATCGGCAACGACCCGGCTTTCTGGTGGTGGGAGTTTCATTCCATTGTCCGGCGGCTGCCGCCATTCGCGTGCCGCGTGCTGGTGTTCAACGGGTTTCTCGACGACGAAAATTATCAGGCGTTGATCGGCGCCACACATTTCGTGGTCAATGCGTCGCTGGCCGAGGGTCAGTGCCTGCCGCTGGTGGAATTCATGTCTGCCCGGCGGCCGGCGATTGCGCCGCTGCATACCGCCATGCTGGACTATATCAGCCCTGAGAATGCGTTGATCGTTGCGTCCGATTGGGAATTCTGTTCGTGGCCGCATGATCCGCGCAACCACCTGATTACCACCCGGCACCGCATCGAATGGCCATCGTTGCGAGATGCGTTCAGTGCCGCGTGGCGCATTCTGCACGACGATCCGCAGCGATACGCCGCAATGGGCGATGCGGCGGCGGCCAGCGTGCGCCATTATTGCGCAGACGACATGGTGGCGTCCCGGCTTGCGTCCTTCCTCGGGCTGGGCGACGAAGTCTTGCAGCGAGCCGGGTGGCCACCGGTGCCGCGGCCGCGGGCGGAGGCACTGTTTGCGGCGGCGGAGGACCTGCCATGATCATCATGGTTTATTCCGCCTACAACGCGGCTTCCATTGCCGAGGCGCTGGGCGCGCCGGAGTACAGCTATTGGTTTGTCCGCCGTGCCTTCTGGCCGGTGCTGGAACGGTTCGGCATTGTCGTTCCGGTGACCGACCCCGGGCGCGAGGTGGATGTGATCCGCGCGAGCGCGGCCGCGCGCGGGGAAAAATGTGTTTTTTTCTCGTTCGAACCGCCGCACAAAATCACGCTGGGGCTCGCCTGCCGCACGATACCGGTATTTGCGTGGGAGTTCGATACCATACCGGATGAGGTATGGGCCGACGAGCCGCGCAATGATTGGCGGCATGTGCTCGCGAATACCGGATGCGCCATTACGCATAGCCAATTCAGCGTGGATGCCATAAGGCGTTCGATGGGCCCGGATTTCACGGTGTGGAGCATTCCGGCGCCGGTATATGATGCCAATGCGGTGTTCGCGGCCGAAGCCAGGCCGTACCAGCCGCCGACCGATCTGTTGCTCAGCGGCATGGTAATCGATTCGCAGCAGGTGGACCTCGATGTGTTTTCGATGCAGCGCTCCTTTACCGACGGCATCGAGGCGCTGCGAACATTATCGCTCTATCTGGCGGATGCGGAGCCAAAAACCGTGCTACGTATTGCCGGCGTGGTTTATACCGTGGTGTTCAACCCGATTGACCGGCGCAAGAACTTCAATGACCTGCTCGGCGGGTTCCTGTGGGCCTTCCGGGATGTGGAAGACGCCACACTGATCCTGAAGATCACCTATTACGACGCGGTGCGCGGATTGCTGCCGGTGCTGGCGGACCTGGCCAAGCATGGCCACTATAAATGCCGCGTGCTGCTGATCCATGGCATGTTGCCGGACACGGAATATTGCGCGTTGTTGCGGATGACGAGCTACGCGGTGAATGCGTCGACCAACGAGGGCCAATGCCTGCCGCTGATGGAATTCATGTCGGCGGGGCGGCCGGCGATCGCACCGGCGCATACCGCCATGCTGGATTATGTCAGCCCGGCGAACAGCTTCGTGGTGCGCAGCAGCGAACGGCTCGTGCCATGGCCGCACGATTCGCGGCAGGCGGACCGCAGCCGGCGCTATATGGTGAGCCTGGCCGACCTGATCCGCGCCTATCGGGAAAGCTATGATGTGGCGCGCAACGATCCGGCGCGGTACGCGGCGATGTCGCGTGACGCGACCGCGTCTCTGCGCGATTTCTGTGCGACGCCGTTGGTCGAGCAACGGTTGGCCGAGGTGCTTGGCGTGCCGCTGCCCGGCCCTGAAAATGCCGGGCACGCCAATACCGTATTGGTTGAGGAATAGACACGCATGTCGTCTCCCACCGCTGTCATCCTGGCCGAACTGGAACAACTTGCCCGGAACGATCCGGACGCCATCGCGGCGCTCGCCAAACTCGGCGGCCAGGTTGATCCGTTTCTGCTCGGTCTGCACGATGCACAGCTGAGCGGCTGGTATAATCACGAAACCAGCGAGTTGATGACCGACTTTCATATCGGGCCGGATGACATCGTCATCGATGTTGGCTGCGGCGACGGCGGCGCGCTGCGCTTCTGTGCCGAGAAAGGCGCCTACGTTATCCTGGCCGATCTCGATGCCGAACGGGTCAACCGCGCGGAATCATGGATTGCGGAGAATGCCCCGGGGCGCGTGGAAAAGCATATCACCGACGCCAATCCGTTGCCGTTGCATGATGCATCGGTCACCCGTGTCATCTGCATGGAAATGCTGGAACACGTAGATGATCCGGCGGTGGTGATGGCCGAACTGGTGCGCGTCGGCCGCCCCGGCGCGCGCTACCTCATTACGGTTCCCGACACGGTGCAGGAGAAATTGCAACAGCACCTGGCGCCGGCGAGCTATTTTGAAAAGCCCAACCATGTGCGGATATTCGAACGCTCGGCCTTCGATGCCCTGGTGCAGGATGCGGGCCTCACGATCGAGCGGCGCAGCTTCTACGGCTTTTACTGGGCCATGTGGTGGCTGCTGTTTTGGGAGTGCAATATCGACTTTGCCGGCATGCCGCGCCATCCGGTGCTCGACAATTGGGCGCGCACCTGGGCGTCCGTGCTGGCAACCGAGGGCGGCCTGAAGGTGAAGCATCTGTTCGACCGCTTCATGCCGAAGAACCAGGTCATCGTTGCCAGCAAGCCGGTTTGATGCGCCGGCGGCTCGCGCGCCGCGGACGGGATGATCGTTGCGGTGAGTGACGTTCACCGGAGTATTCCAGAGGATCGCGGCGCGCACCGCCGCATTGCCGATATCGAGGTGCTGCGCGCCGTTGCCATAAGCTGCGTTCTCGTAGAACACAGCGTGTGGAACCTGGTGTTCAATGTGCCCTGGCTGTTCCGCTTCCTGGGCCGCGTGCCGCTTTGGTGCGGTGTCGATTTGTTCTTCGTCGTCTCAGGCTTTGTCATTACAAGCGGATTGCTACCGGCGCTGCGCACCGCCGGCGCTCAGCGTGCGACCCTGAAACGTTTCTGGCTGCGCCGGATTTTTCGCCTGTGGCCCGCCGCGTGGTGCTGGCTGGCGTTGATGGTGGCGGGCAGCCTGGTATTCCGCGATCCGCCCTTCATGGGCACGCTGGCGCAAAATATGCGCGGCTCCGTGGCTGCCGTGTTTGCCGCCGCCAATATCCGTTTCGGCCTGCACGGTTTTGGCATGCCCTATGGGCCCACCTTCCCGTATTGGAGCCTGTCGCTGGAAGAACAATTCTACCTGATATTGCCGGTGGTGATCCTGCTGGCACGCCGGCACCTGGCATTGTTGCTGGTCGTTCTGATTGCGGTGCAGCTGCCGCTGGCGCACCCGCGGCTCTATTTCTTCCTGCGCAATGACGGGCTGCTGTGGGGCGTGTTGCTGGCGGCATCACCCATACTCGCCGGCGCCGCGCCGGCGGCCGCAGGATGGCTCGCCCGCGTGCCGCTCGGCGGCCCGATTGTGCTGCTGGCCTGCGTGGCCGTAATGACCCAGCTTTCGCCGCCGCTCGAGCAGTCGCCGCCTTATCGGCTAGGCGCAATGGCGGCGGCGGCGGCCATCCCGGTGTGGCTTGCCGGCGCGAACAGGGATGTCTTCCACGCGGGCCCGTTGCAGCGCGCCGTGCTGTGGCTCGGCAGCCGGTCCTACGCGCTGTACCTCTGCCATTTGCCGATATACCAGTGCGCCGCTGCCCTGGCGCGCCGCGGTCTGCCTGCGGATTTTCTGTTCCCTGATCATATCGAGCTTCGCAGCGCCGTGATCGGCGTGCCCCTGTTGCTCGCCACCGCCGACCTCACCTACCGCGGCGTGGAAACCCCGTTGCGGCGCTACGGAATCCGCCTGTCGTGCCGGTTGATTTCGGTGCACGCATCGTGAATGGCACGCCTCCGCCTCCGCCGGCCCGGTCGTGGTCGTGGCCGCGCGGCCGCAAGCTGGTTCCTTGGCTCATTCCGTTAGCGTTCCTGCATGGCGTGCTTGCCGCCCTGCGCTGGCCAATGCTGTGGGCGACCAGCCAAATGGTACTCGATTATCATTTTGGTTTCGGCAAACGCGGCCTGGTGGGCACGGTGCTGGGTTGGGTGGCGCCGCCGCCCTATCATTATGTGACGTTGGCCAGAATCGGCTTCATCGCCTTCGGCATCTGGCTCGCCCTGCTGACGGCTGCCGGGTGGCGGACCGTACGGGCTGACCCGGGCATGGCCGCCGCCGCAATGTTCCTGTTCCTCTCAGCGGGCTTTGCATCCCTGGTCTGCGACGCCGGCTATTTGGAACATTTTGGGCTGGTTCTGGCCCTGCTTTGCCTGCTGCTGCCGGCCGGCCTCGCCTGGCTGCCGCTCAGGGCCGCTCTGGCGATCGTGGCGGTTCTCGCCCACGAGGCCAACTTCCTGATGTTCGTGCCGCTGATCGCCTTCGATGCTTGGTTTGCCGCCGGCGCTCCCTTCGCCTGGCGCGGTCTGACCGCCGGCGCCGGCGTGCTGCTTCCGGCCGGGGCGGCAACGTTCTACCTCGGCAATATCAGGACCGCGTGCGACCATGCGCGCGCGATGGCTTACTTCCAGTCGAAAGTGCGGGATTTTCCAATCCGGCAGGATAGCGTCGATACATTGTGCCGCGATGGTGCCTGGAACCTGCATTTTCTGCAGTCGGTCTGGCATTCCGGCGTTTGGTCCGTCTACATGGGACTGGCGCTGGTTGTCGTGCTGCCATCGACAATCTTCGATCTGTGCGTCATCGCCCGCATGGCGCGCGGCCGGGTTGTCGTGATCCTGGCGGCGGTTTCCGCGACTATCTCGCCGCTTGCCTTGCTGTTGCTTGGCGCCGACCTCGTAAGGTTCGTGACGCTGATGCAGGTTAATTCGGCACTGATATTGTTGTCGCTCTCGCGCCGGGCGGGTCTGCCGCCCGGAGGCGCACTCCCCGCGGCGCTGCGAAATCCGGTTTGGCTGGGAGCGCTGGCGGCCTACGAAATCGGCACCGCGCTGGTGCTTACCGACGCCAGCCCGATGATGAAGTTTCCTTTCGTTCCGCTCGTGCAGCGGCTGCTCGATGTGCTGCGCGGCAATGCGTCGTTTGTGGTAATTCCACCGTTTTGAAGCGGCAGGAAGCTAGAGCGGCCTCAGCCTGCCCCGCAACAGATAAAAGTTTTTTGGTTCTTTTTTTCAAAAAAGAACTGCTTCCTGCCTCACGTGATCGGAAGTTTCAACGCGGCGTTATATCACTCCTTGCGAATCCAGAAGCCGCCATCTGGCTGATAGGCGTAATGCTGCTCCAATCCGGGATTGGACAGCATGTCGACCACCGCAGGAAGTTGCAACGGGCCTGGGCCGTGCTTGGGGTATAATCCGTTCTTGTCGAGAATGATGATGATGTCCGGCTTGCGCGACAGCACATAGTCGGAATCCGTGCGGGAATGTCCCGGCAGCAAAATAGTGCCGGCGATCGTCCGGGTGCTTTCAGCGACGTGCCGGTCGGTCAGCCCCACCATGTCCAGTATTTGCCAGTTCATGTTATAGAACCCCATTCTGCCGATGCCGATGCAGGCCACCAGCTTTGCATCGGGCTTTGCGCTCAGAATTTTCGCGGAGAGTGCGCGCACTAATTTTTTCTCGTCCCTGGTGCCAAGCCAGTGGCGCTCCGCCATCGCGCGCTTGGCCAAATACGGAACCGCCGCCGGCGGCGGGGACGGCCGACCGAATTCGTCCGTGAACGAAGCACCCGGCAGCGGAAGGCGCCCGAACAGACTGACCAGGCCCGCGGCCGGCAGCGCCAACGCCAGCGCCACGCCGATGATCAATTGCCGTGCCATGACCCAAGCAGAAGCCGCGGCGGCGCCCGCCAGCAATACCGGCAAAGTCGGCAACAGGAATCGGCCGTAGGCAAAGACGTCGCCGCTGATGGCAACTGTGTACACCACCGTTGCCAATACGAACAGGGCCGGCGCGCGCAGGCGGGGCGAGACCACGCACGCCAGCAACAATCCCGGCAACAGAATCAGCGGCCCGTCGCCGAAGAATTTCTCCTGATACAGCCAGCCCCAAAAGATCGGCACCTGGCCGACCTTAGCGCGAAACGTATTCGGAATGAAATCGCCGTAGTAAAGCACCCGGAACAATGTCAGCGCCGCGACAGACGCCGCGAACAGCAGCGGCGGCTTGCTGATGTGCCAGAGAAGCCGCGCATTGCGTTCGCCGGACAGCACCTCGATGGTCCAGCGTGCGCCCAGCAGAATGGCTGCCTCGATACCGCCTTCCGGCCTGCACAGGAAAGCCAGGATACACAGCCATGCGGTGGCCATTTGGCGTCCGCTGTCGTAGGCAAGCAACGCCGCGATCGTCAGAAGCAGCAGCAGCGGTGTTTCCAGGCCCGTGGTCATCCAGCAGGCAAAACTGTTCGATGCCATCATGACGACCGGAGCCAAAGCGGCCAGCCACGCAAAGCGGCGCGGCAGGAACCGCCGGACATAGATATGCAGCAAGACCAGCGACAATGCCGCGCACAGCACGCTCATCACCTGCGCCGCCGCCGGCGCATGCACGCCCACGGCCAGGAGGCCGGCAATCAGCAACGTCCACAACAGGTTGGTGAATCCCTCGACGTATTCGCCCTGGTTGAACACCAGCCCATGGCCGGTCGCCAGATTTAATGCGTAACGATAGCTGATGAACGCATCATCGGCCTGCACGATGGGCTGGCAGAATTCTGCGATGCAGAGCAGCACCACCAGGGCGGTGCATGACCATGCGAACGCTTCGCTCAAGCTAAGTTTCAGACAAGCAGGAAGCAGTTCTTTTCTGAAGAGGAGAACCAGGAGACTGTTGCCCTGGGCGGATTTCAACGGGGGGCCTGCATCGGATAGATCTGGCATCCGCTATCGACCGCGTGGCGCGGATGGTCGATATCGAACTGCAACAGAAGGGCGGGCCAATCCTTGCTGTCGCACACCACATGCCAATCGGGACGCCGCAGCGGCAAAAGCTGCGTTACGCTGTGGTTGAAGAGCGACCAGTGCGCGCCCGCGCGTGCCAGGTCGGACAGAAAAAACAACTCCATGCCGCTCCACCCGAAATTCACCGTCGCCGCCGGCGGCAGCGTGGCAATGAACGCACGCACGCGCGCAATTTCGGCCGGCGCGACGATGTTACGATGCAGCATGGCCCACCGCGGCAGCAACGGCGCCATGGCGGGGGTAATTCGAAGTCCCATGGCAATCACCAGCGCGGCGCAAGCAGCGCCTGCCCAGACGGGCCACGTCGCCGCCGGCGGCTCGATGTTCCGGTCTGCGAACAAGGCCACAGACGTCAGCGCGAATCCCAAGGGCTGACCGTAATCGTACCACATTTCGTGGCCGCCATGTGCCATCACCACGAACGCCAGGCCAAACAATGCGGTCAGCATCGCGGCGTCAACTGCACGCCGTTGCCACGCCACCAAGGCCGCCATGGCGGCGCCCGCGATAACAATCCACAACGGGTGCGACGGATCATTTTGGCCGAAATAATACTTGGCGGCGAACTGAACCCGCATGTCGGCTGCGAATCCCGGCAAATGGCGCAGGATGTAGGCGCCATACAGACCTACGCCGGCCGCCGCCGCCGCCAGTGCGACCATGTCCGCGGCGCCCGGCCGGCGCAACCGGCGGCTGAAAAGCCGCGCGCCTCCATCCACCAGCACCACCGGGGCGAAATACACGGCATTGAAATGAACGACCGCCCCGGCGGCCACCGCGGAAAGGGCGATATAAGGCTTTCCCGCCACCAAAGCCGTCAGCGCCACCAGCATGATGGCGCAAAGCAACATCTCCATGCGGGCAATATTCGCATCGATGAGCATATACGGCGTGAGGAACGCCAGCCCCACCGCCCAGGCCGCCAGCACGCGCCGCCACCCGGACGCAAGCCGAACCGCCAGTGCCGCGACCAGGCCAAGAGATGCCAGGCACGACACCGCCGAAACCCATCGTGCGAGCGCGTAGCTATAGCCGAAGACGCGAAACACCGCGGCCAGCAGTAACATGTAGCCCGGCGGCATCCACATCACCACGCGGTCCGGGTTCATGCCGGGATCGAAAAAGCTGCCGCTGCGCGCGAAATCAAACGCCGGCGCGACGAAACCGGTCTCGTCCGGCCAAGGCACCGGAAACTGAAATCCGAGCAGCGCCCGGACACCGACGATCGCGCACGCTGCCGCCAGAAGCGGTGCGGCGGCCAGCACGTGCCGCGACCCTGCAACGGACCGCGATCGGACGGCCGCCTCCGGCGCCGGCCCGGACAAAATGGTTGCTGCCGGCGTGTGTCTGCTGGTCATGGTCCGCCAATCCGCTGCGGGTCTCTTCCTCAAAACCGGCCGCCGGGGCAAGAGCCCCCATCGGTGCGCCCGACTCCAGACCGTGGGTGCAGGCTGATGCTTCAACTGTCCGGCCCCGGGGGCATGACGCGCGGTTCATGATGCAGCTTACGGACAGTGACGTTCGCCACCGCAGCCGATTGCCGGACATAGAGGTGCTGCGTGGCCTGGCCGTGGCCGGCGTCATACTGCATCACAGCGACGGCAACCTGCTGACCGCGCCGCACCGGCTGCTCGACACGCTGCGCCATTACCTCGACTACGCCGTGGGCGTGGACCTGTTTTTCGTCATCAGCGGGTTCGTCATCGCGCGCGCGCTGTTGCCGGCCGTGGCACGCTGCGCCACCGGGCGGGATTTCGTCACCACGGCCGGCGCCTTCTGGATACGCCGCGCCTGGCGGCTGATGCCGTCCGCCTGGCTATGGCTCGCGTTGATCCTGGCGGCGTCGGCCTGGTTCAACCGCGCCGGCCTGTTCGGCAGCGTGCAAACCAATGCGTGGGCGACGCTGGCCGGGGTGCTGGATTTCGCCAATGTGCGGTTCGCGCAAACGTTTTTCCATAGATTTTATGGCGCCAGCTTTGCCTGGTGGAGCCTTTCGCTGGAGGAACAATTCTACATCCTGCTGCCCCTTCTGGCCTTCCTGTTCGGCCGCCGCCTCACGCCGGTGCTGCTGCTACTGGCTGTCGTGCAATTCCCGTTGCAGCCGCATTCCGTGTGGCCAATGGTATTCCGCAGCGAGCCGATCCTGGTGGGTGTGCTGCTCGCGATCTGGGAGACGACCGCGTCCTATGAAGCGCTCGGACGCGGAATTGCCCGGCTGGCGGCGGTGCCGCGCGCGGCGTTGGTACTGGCCCTGATCGTGACGCTTGGCGTGTTGGGCGAGCGCGGCCTGGTGCCGCGATTCGCCATCGGACTCATTGCGTTGACCAGCGGCGCGCTGGTGTTCCTGGCGGCGCAGGATCGCGGGCTGATCCTGGGCGCCGGCGCGCTGCGGCGCCTGTTCGTGTGGGTGGGCGCCAGGTCCTATGCGCTTTACCTCATTCACGTGCCGGCTTTTTTCGCCGCGCGGGAAATCTGGTTTCGGCTTGGCCCCCAAACGACCGAAATTCCGGTCGCGCTGACGGCCCTTGGGCTGTTGCTGGTGGGTGCGGAATTGAATTGGCGGCTGGTGGAGCAGCCGTTGCGGGCGCATGGGGCGCGGGTGGCGAATGGGTTCGTTAAAAGAAGGAAGGAAGTCGTTCTTTTTTGAAAAAAAGAACCAAAAAACTTTTGACTGTGGAGTCGCGCTCTCATCAGATAAAAGTTTTTTGGTTCTTTTTTTCAAAAAAGAACTACTTCCTTACTCCCCTTACCTTGACTTGAAACTTCATCGAAGGCCCCGGCGTAGGTGCTGTCTTGGTTTTCAAGACATAGCCGGGTGGCGACAATTCCAGATCCAGCTTGTGAAACAGCCGCGCCATGGAAAGCGGCATCAGCATGTCGGCGATGGTCTTGCCCAGGCAGGTGTGCGGGCCGCGGCCGAATGGGGAATAGACGCCTGGGCGCAAATGTTCGGCGCGGGGCTTTTCGTAACGGTCGATGTCGAATTTTTCCGGGTCGGGGAAGTATTCCGCCATGAAATGCGGCACGCTGGTGCCGATGAACAGCATTTCGCCTTCGCGCATCCTGTAGCCCTGGAAATCGAAATCCTTCGTCGCGGTGCGCATCTGGGCCACGGCGATAGGGTGCAGGCGCATGGTTTCGTTAATGCAACCGTTGATCGCTTGTAGCGCCATCAGGTCGGCTTCGTCGATGCTCGGCTTGGCGAACAGCGCGTCCGCTTCGGCCTGCACGCGGGCCAGCACCTCGGGATGCTTCAGCGCGCGATAGACGAACGAGCTGGTGGTGTTGGCCACCGTATCGAGCCCGGCGACGTAAGGGCCGGTGAGCGTGAGAACCAGGTCGCTGGCCGGGATGAGCTCGGGGTGTTGCTGGTGGGTGCGGAATATGTCGCCGAGCAGGTTGGCGGGAAGTTCGCCGCGGGCGGCACGGGATTCCATATCGGCAATCATGCTCTGGCCGAGTTCGTTCACCCGCGCCTTGGCTCTCTGGTAGCGCGGGTCCCACAGAAGGAATTTCGGGCGCTGGCGGGTCACCAGGCAATTGAGGATATAAAGAATGTTGGTGCGGATATCCTTCACATATTCCAGCGGGGCGGCACCGGTGAGGATATCGCCCAATTGTTCCACTACCATGTATTGCAGGGCCGTGACGACCGGGATGTTTGCGCCGACTTTCCAGTCGCGGGCGATGGCGCGGTCGGTAATGGTAACGAGCTCGTCGTAGCGGCCGGCGATGGCTTCGCGGGAATAGCCGCGGCGCATGACGCCCCGCAGCTTCTGGTGGATGTCGCCGTCCACGCCGGTGAGGGTGCGGGAGGCGCCGTATTCGTCCACCAGACCCTGCCAGAATTCCTTCGAGCGGAGCGATTCGCGGCCTTCGCGGGTGGTGAGAAAGTTGGCGGCCTCCACGCCGGCGATGCAACCATAGGTGTTGTTGAACACCTTGACGCGGAAGGCGGGGCCGTATTTTCGGTAGGCGTTGACGAAGAACCGCGCCGGGTCACGGGCGATGTCGAACGCGCTGCCGACGATGGGCGCGCCGTGCACGAGGGGCGGGTCCCGCAGGGGTGTGGGGGAGAGGGCATCCATGGCGGTGGGATCGTCCTTTGCGGTGCGGCCTGATGGGGCTGGATATTACGCGTTTTGTGAGTATTGTCGATGCGATTGCCGCTTTGAGCAGCAAATCGGTGAAAAAACTGCGCAAACGCGGTGTGTGGGAGGTTTTTGTTGGGCAAGCTGGACGGCAAGGTCGCGGTGGTGACGGGGGGCGCGCGGGCAATGGGCGCGGCGACGGCGCGGCTGTTCGTGGCGGAAGGGGCGTGGGTGCTGATTGCCGACGTGCTGGACGACGCGGGAAGGGCGCTGGCGCAAGCGTTGGGGGATGCGGCGTCGTTTCAGCATCTCGATGTGAGCGAGGAGGCGGGTTGGGCACGGGTGGCGGCGGACTGCGTGGACAGGTTCGGCGGCGTGGACGTGCTGGTGAACAATGCCGGCATACTGAAGTTCGGCGCGCTGGTGGATACGTCGCTCGCGGATTTGCAGCGTGTGCTGGCGGTGAATGTCGGCGGCTGCTTTCTTGGCATGAAGACGATGGCGCCGATCATGATGGCCAAGGGCAGGGGTGCGATCGTCAATATATCGTCGATCGACGGAATGAAGGGGGCCAATTCCATCGGCGCCTATGCGGCCAGCAAATGGGCGGTGCGCGGCCTGACGAAGGTGGCTGCGCTGGAATTCGGCCATAGGGGCGTGCGGGTCAATTCGGTGCATCCCGGCGGGATCGATACGCCGATGGGTAATCCGCGCGGCATGCCGGCGGCCGAAATGAACGCGTTACATTACAAGGGCGTTCCGTTGCAGAGGATGGGCGAGTCGATGGAGGTGGCCAGGGCGTCGCTGTTCCTGGCGAGCGACGATGCATCCTACATCAACGGCGCCGAACTGACGGTGGACGGCGGCTGGACCGCCGGGCATTACTACCCAGGCTATCCAGGAGCCCCGGTTTGACGGAAAGCCGCGCCAGCCCACTCGCATCACGGCTTTCCCGGCAGGGGAAAAGGAAAAAGTTTTTTGGTTCTTTTTTTCAAAAAAGAACTGCTTCCCTTGGAGGTTTGAATGGCAACGACTTCTGACTATGGCCTCGGGCCCCATGAATATCCCCGCGGATGGTTCATGGTGGCGGACGCGAGCGACGTTTCACGGGTGCCGCAGGCGGTGCGATTTTTTGGCCAGGACCTGGCGCTGTACCGGGGCGAGAGCGGGCGGGTGGTGATGCTGGACGCGTATTGTCCACATATGGGCACGCATCTGGCGGCGAACACGACGTCGTTCGTGATTCAGGACGGTTTGCAGGTGGAGGGGGACGGTATTCGCTGCCCGTATCATGCCTGGCGGTTCGGGGCGGATGGCAGATGCAACGATATTCCGTATTTCAAGGGTCCGATTCCGGCCAGTGCGCGGGTGCGGTCGTGGCGCGTGGAGGAGCGCTACGGCTGCGTGTTCGCCTGGCACGACATGGAGGGTGGCGAGCCGGATTGCGACCTGCCGGTATTGCCGGAGTGGGACGCGGGCGGATGGGTTCACTGGAAACTGGACAAACTTGGAACTTTGCCCTGTCACAGCCAGGAACTGATCGATAACATGGCCGATGTGGCGCATCTGGGCCCGACGCACGGGGCGCCGTGCGAATATTTCCGCAATGAAATTAATGGCGTGGTGTGCCGGCAGTTGCAGGGCGGCAAGCATCGCAGCATTACCGGCGGCGGCCTGCTGGAAACCGATACCTATTATACCGGGCCCGGCGTTCTGCTGTCGCGGTTCGTGGGGCTGGGTTCCATCATGTTCATTACGCACACGCCGGTCGATGACGGCTTGGTGCGGGCCTGGCACGGATTGCTGGTGCAAGCGGCGCATACGCCGCCGACCGAACAGGATGTGGCGGCGGCGCGCATGGCGCAGGATTACAGCCGGGCGGCATTCGCGCAGGATTTCGAAATCTGGGCGAACAAGAAGCCGGCATTGACCATATTGCAGGTGCCGACGGATGGGCCTTATGCAAAGGTGCGGGCGTGGTACAAGCAGTTTTACCACCCGCGGGCAGAGGCGGCGCGGCTGCAGGCGCAGGCCAATGGCGTGTTTACGGTGCGGGACATGCCTTCGGAGAATGCTCGGGCGGCGTAGGGAAAAACGGAAGCAGTTCTTTTCTGAAGCAAAGAACCAAAAGACTTTTTCCACTACGCCTGCACATCGGTTCGGGCTGTGGCCGATACGTGCGGGATTGCGCAGAGACGCAGCGCCGCCTTGTGTGCTAGACGATCCGTCCTTGGCCAGGAGAGGGCGTGTTGGTAAGCGTATTTGAGCTGTTCAAGATCGGCATTGGGCCGTCATCATCACATACCACGGGGCCGATGCGGGCGGCGCGGGCGTTCGTGGCGGGGCTGGGGCCGCGGCTGGCGGACGTGCGGCAGGTGCGCGCGGTGTTGCTGGGGTCGTTGGCATGGACGGGGCATGGACATGCGTCGGACAAGGCGGTTCTGCTCGGCCTGGCCGGCGAACAGCCCGATGGGGTGGACCCGGACGAGGCCGATCGGCTGATCGAGGCGACCCGCGCCACCGGCCGCCTCGCCTTGATGGGGACAAACGAGATTGCGTTCGATATGGCGCGCGATCTGGTGTTCGACCGGACAGGCGCGACACCGGTGCATCCCAACACGATCGCGTTCCTGGCACTGGATGCGGACGGGCAGGCCGTGGCGGTGGAACGGTGGTGCTCCGTCGGCGGCGGTTTCATTTCGCGCGAAAACGAGGTCGGCCGCGAAGCGGCAGGCAGCGTGGAGGTGCCATTTCCATTTCGAAGCGGCCGCGATCTGCTGGCAATGGGTGCCGCGGGTCTCAGCATCGCGGACATCGTGCGGGCCAATGAGGAGGCGCTGCGGCCACGCGCCGAGGTTGATGCGCATCTGGATCGGGTCACTGAAGTGATGATGGCGTGCATCGATCGCGGATTGGCGGGGGAAGGTTGTTTGCCGGGCGGATTGAAGGTGCGCCGGCGGGCGGCCGCGCTGGCAGAGAAATTGCGCAAGGATAGCACGCGGAACGCAACGATGCCGACGGGCACCATGGATTGGGTGAGCATTTTCGCCATCGCGGTGAACGAGGAGAATGCGGCAGGCGGCCGCGTGGTGACGGCGCCGACAAATGGGGCGGCCGGCGTGGTGCCTTCGGTATTGCGTTATTACCGGACAATGGTGCCCGGCTGCAACGATGCCGGGGTGCATGATTTCCTGCTGGCGGCGACGGCGATCGGCGGATTGTTCAAGATGAACGCGTCGATCAGTGGCGCCGAGGTGGGGTGCCAGGGCGAAGTGGGGGTCGCGAGTGCCATGGCGGCGGGCGGCCTGGCGGCGGCGATGGGCGGCAGCAACGAACAGGTGGAGAATGCGGCGGAAATCGGCATGGAGCATCATCTGGGCATGACGTGCGATCCGGTCGGCGGATTGGTGCAGATACCGTGCATTGAGCGAAATGCGTTCGGCGCGGTGAAAGCCATCAACGCCGCATCGCTGGCACTGCGCGGTGACGGGCAGCATCATATCTCGCTCGATCAGGTGATTGCCACGATGCGGCAGACGGGCGCGGACATGCAGAGCAAGTATAAGGAAACCAGCCAGGGGGGATTGGCGGTCAACTTCACCGAGTGCTGACAGGGCCAGGCGCCGGTCGGCCCGCCGCGGTGCGTGTGGCATTTCTCCTGCCGCCGGCAAAGTTGTGCCGCACGGGCAAAGTTACACTTGGATCATGGGCCGTTCTCACGGTATGGTGGCGAGTGCCCAAAAATCTGGCCCAAGGGGTTTGATGATGTGTTTTTCTGCAAGGCAATCAATACCAGCGGTACCTTGGGCGGCCGTGTAATGCACGTATGCGTTTAGGCTTTTGGGGCGCCACAATTTAACCGCGAATGAGGCTATGTAATGCGCCTGGAGCGAGTGCTTGTTGCGCGTGGGATTGCATCCGTCGACGACATTGCCGCCGCCCTGGAAAGGCAACGGCGCAAGGGCGGCCGCCTGGGCGAAAATCTGGCGGCGCTCGGTGTCGTCAGCCCCGAAGCGATTGCCCGCCTGAATGACGAAACGCCCACCCTGCCGCGCAGCGTTGCGGAAACCGGAATAACGCGCGGCAATCTGCTCAACCTGCTGCTCAAGTTCATGCGCGTCGAGTCATGCGAGGTATTGCCGGAACTCAGCGAGCGCATGAAGCTGCCGCATAACGTCATCCAGGAATTGATCGACGAGGCCGTAAGCCAGCGGCTTCTGCATGTTCTGGGTTCGACGACCACGGGCATCGTCAAGTATGTAAGGTACGGGCTGAGCGACCATGGGCGCGCGGATGCGACCGCGGCGCTGGAGAACAACCAATATCTCGGCCCCGCACCGGTGAGCCTTGCCGCCTACAGGGCGCAGGTGTTTCGCCAGTCGATCCGTCGCGAGAGCCTCGACATCGATGCGTTGAACGCGGCGCTAAGCGGCCTTGTTATCAATGATCGATACGTTCGCAAATTGCTGCCGGCGCTGAATGCGGGCCAGACAATATTATTGTATGGGCCTCCCGGCAACGGCAAGACCAGCATAGGGCGCATCGTGGCGAGCCTGTTTCTGCAACCGGTTTATATTCCGCATGCGCTGGAAGTGGACGGCCAGATCATCAAGGTATTCGATGAAAGGCTGCATTGGCCCTATATCGACGAGACGGCGGATTCGTTCGTGGCGCTCGATGCCCTGACCGGCACCGGCAGCCTTCAGGTGGAAGGCTTCGACCCGCGCTGGATGATCTGCAAGCGTCCGGTGGCGGTGGCCGGCGGCGAACTGTCACTCGACATGCTGGAACTACGCTACGACGCGGATTCCAAGACATATGATGCGCCGCTGCATATGAAGGCGCTGAACGGGGTGTTTCTGATCGACGATTTCGGCCGGCAAAGGCTGGCGCCCGCCGACCTGCTGAACCGATGGATCATCCCGCTCGAAAACCGTATCGATTTTCTAAAGCTGAAAACAGGCAAGAGCTTTTCCATTCCGTTCGACGAAATGGTCATGTTCTCGACCAACCTGGAACCCTCCGACCTTATGGATCCGGCTTTCCTGCGGCGCATACCGTACAAGATCCACATGACCGGCCCCGACCATCAGGAATTTCGCAGAACGTTCGATTTGGCGGCCTCAGCCTGCGGGTTGACGTTCGAGGAGGATGTTTTCGACCTGGTTGTGCGCCGTCTGACCACAAGCAGCGTGCACGGCCTGGCGTTTTTTCAGCCCCGCTTCATTTGCGAGCAGGTGCGCCAGATATGCCAATGTTTTGGCCTTGCACCCGAAATTACAAGCGAACTTGCCGAGGAAGCGCTCGGCAACCTCTATGTAGAGCGTGAAACCGAACCCGACGAAGCGACCGCCCCATAGACAAAAGTTTTTTGGTTCTTTTTTCCAAGAAAGAACTGCTTCCTTGCTTCGTCTATTCCCACTCCAACTCCCGATAAGCCTCAATGACATTCCGCGAATTGTAATCGTCAAACAGCGCCCATTTTTTACGTTCCGATGTAGCTACGGTCATCGTTGCTTTGTCGATCCCAATGCCGCTGGCGATGGCGGCGCGGGTCTGGTCGCGCAAGGCTGTCAGATAGTGGTTCAGTAGGGCGGCGGCGGCAGAAAAATCCATCTGCACGGGGCCGTGGCCGGGAATGGCGCGGGCAGCATTCAGCTTGGAGAGAGCGGCAAGTTCGGCGATCCAGCCGGTGAGGCTGCCGTCGAGCGAGGGAATGCGGCCGACGAACAGCAGATCGGCCGGCAGCAGGGTGCAAGTTGCGTGATCGAATAGCGAAACGTCGGTGCTGGTGTGGGCCGGCGCGTGCGCGGTGAGCGTGAGCCGGCGGTCGCCGAGATCGATCGTTTGCATGGTGGCGACGGTGAGGGTGGGGCGCACGAGCGGTCCGGATTTTTGCCGGCCGAGGATTTCGTCGAGGTGGGATTGGTAGAAGGCGCCGCGCGCCGCCATGGATTGCGGCAGGTTTGCATGGCCGATGAAGGTGGGATTGTCGGGCAGAAAGGCGCCGGCGCCGAAAATGTGGTCCGGGTGAATGTGGCTGAGCAGAACGTAACGGATCGGTTTGCCGGTGTGCGCCCGAATGGCTGCGCGCAGGGCCTGGCCGTCGGCGAGGCAGCCGCCTGCATCTGTGACGAGTACGGCGTCGCGCCCGATGATGAAGCCGATATTGGCGATGGCGTCCTGGTTGGCTCGTGTCGCGTCTTCATCGACGCCGCGGCGGATGTGGATGCCGGGGGCGACTTCCTGAAATGCGGCGGGCTGAGCGCGGGGTGCGGCATCGGCGCGGAGGCGGCTCGGCAGGCAGCAGAGGCAGAACGCCGCGGTGAGGGCTTGGCGGCGGGTGAGGGAGGCGGGCATGGACTCAAGTTTGGCCGAGGGACGGGACGGCGCAAGTGGGGCGTATGTTCGGCATTGAAAGCGGCATCGTTTTTCCTGAGGGAAGCGGGTTCGCCGTTGCCGATTTTCTTTGCAGCCTATCCAGGATTGCATATTGCCCTTGTTCGAACAGTTTGGGCAGTTGGGTTTTTGCTATTTCTCTACGCCATAATCAATATTATCTGTAACGTTCAGCGTTTTTCGTCTAACGAAATATTTTACTGGCTACGCCGGACTTCGAACGGAGGTTCCTGCCTCCGAGAAAGGCGCGTCCGCAGACCGCGACCAATCATAGTCGGACAAGCATTACGGCAGGTTTGCTCCAAACCTTCGTTCCTATCCCTTGAGCGCCTTCACCATCGTGGACCCCAGCGAAGCCGGGCTGTCGGCCACGTGAATTCCCGCTGACCGCATCGCTTCTATCTTGGCGCCGGCGGTGTCGCGGCCGCCGCTGATGACGGCGCCTGCGTGGCCCATGCGGCGGCCGGGGGGCGCCGTGACGCCGGCGATGAAGCCAACGACGGGTTTCTTGCGCCTGTCCCCCGCCAGGAATTCGGCGGCGCGGATTTCGCTCTCGCCGCCGATTTCGCCGATCATGATGATCGATTCCGTTTCGGGGTCGGCGAGGAACATTTCCAGCACCTCGATGAAATCCAGGCCTTTCACCGGGTCGCCGCCGATGCCGACGCAGGTGCTTTGGCCGAGGCCGGCGGCGGTGGTTTGCGCCACCGCCTCGTAGGTCAGAGTGCCGCTGCGGCTGACGATGCCGACTTTGCCGCGGCGGTGGATGTGGCCGGGCATGATGCCGATCTTGCAGGCGTCGGGCGTAATGACGCCGGGGCAATTCGGGCCGACGAGGAGGGATTTGCTGCCCTGCAGGGCACGTTTGACGCGCACCATGTCGAGCACCGGGATGCCCTCGGTAATGGTAACGATGAGCGGCAGGTCGGCGTCGAGCGCTTCGAGAATGGCGTCGGCGGCGAAGGGGGGCGGGACGTAGATGGCGGTGGCGGTGGCGCCGGTCGCGGCAACGCATTCGGCGACCGTATCGAACACCGGCAGGTCGAGATGCCTGGTGCCGCCTTTGCCCGGGGTGACGCCGCCGACCACCTTGGTGCCGTAGGCCAGTGCCTGTTCGGAATGGAATGTGCCCTGGGCACCGGTGAAGCCCTGCGTGATGACGCTTGTGTCGCGGTCGACGAGGATGGCCATGTTACGCGGCCTCCTTCACGGCGTGGACAATTTTTTCGGCGGCGTCCGCCAGGTTGTCGGCCGAAATGATAGGCAGGCCGGAGCCGGCCAGGATTTCCTTGCCGAGCGCCACGTTGGTGCCCTCCAGGCGCACCACGAGCGGAACATTCAGCGAGACTTCGCGCGCCGCGGAGACGACGCCCTCGGCAATGATGTCGCAGCGCATGATGCCGCCGAAAATGTTCACCAGAATGCCTTCGACGTTGGGGTCCGACAGAATGATCTTGAAGGCGGCGGTGACTTTTTCACGGGTGGCGCCGCCGCCCACGTCGAGGAAGTTGGCCGGCGAGGAGCCGTAGAGCTTGATGATGTCCATGGTGGCCATGGCCAGGCCCGCGCCGTTCACCATGCAGCCGATGACGCCGTCCAGCGCCACGTAATTGAGATCGAACCTGGCGGCTTCGAGTTCCTTGGGGTCTTCCTCGGACTCGTCGCGAAGGCCGGCGAGTTCGGGGTGACGGTAAAGGGCGTTGTCGTCGAAACTGATTTTGGCATCGAGTGCCACGATGTCGCCGGCGCCGGTGACGACCAGGGGGTTTATTTCGACAATGGAGCAATCGAGCGCGACAAAGGCCTTGTACATGGCATCGGCGAATTTCTGGAAGGCGCCGACCTGTTTGCCTTTCAGGCCGAGGGAATACGCCAGCCGGCGGGCATGATAGGGAAATAGGCCGGTAGCGGGGTCGATGGTGACACGGAGGATTTGTTCCGGGTGGTGGGCGGCCACTTCCTCGATGTCCATGCCGCCTTCTGTGCTGGCCATGATGACGATGCGGGAGACGGCACGATCGACCAGGAAGGACAAATAGAGCTCGCGGGCGATGTCGCAGCCGGCTTCGACATAAACGCGACGGACGTCGCGGCCGTTCGGGCCGGTTTGTTTGGTGACCAGGGTGTGGCCGATCATGGCATCGGCGGCGGCGCGCACGTCGTCGGCTGATTTGGCGATGCGGACGCCGCCCTTGCCGGTTGAATCGTTCTTGAAATGACCTGCGCCGCGGCCGCCGGCGTGGATCTGCGATTTGACAACGAAAACCGGGCCGGGGAGTTTTGCGGCGGCCTGGACGGCTTCTTCCGGTGTCCAGGCAACGTGGCCCTCGAGCACCGATACGCCGTAGCCGCGTAGCAGTTCCTTGGCCTGGTATTCGTGAATGTTCATAAGGCAGCTCCAGGCACAGAAGAAAGGAAGCAGTTCTTTTTTGAAAAAAAGAACCAAAAAACTTTTGTCTTTAAGAATAAAAGTTTTTTGGTTCTTTTTTTCAAAAAAGAACTACTTCCTTCCTACCTATACTTCAAGATTTTTGAAGTCTTCGATAAGCCTTTTCACGGCGTCGCAGGACTTTTCAAACGCCGCCTTTTCCGTTTCGGTAAATTTCACCTCCACAATCCGCTCCACGCCGCCGGCGCCGATAACCACGGGCACCCCAATATAAAGATCGTTCAACCCATATTCACCGCGCAGCAGCACGGCGCAGGGCAGAACGCGTTTCTTGTCCTTGAGGTAGCTTTCCGCCATGGCGATGGCGCTGGCGGCGGGGGCGTAGAAGGCGCTGCCTTTTTCGAGCAGCTTGACGATTTCGCCGCCGCCGTTGGCGGTGCGGGCGCAGATCGCGTCGATTTTTTCCCGGGTGGTCCAGCCCATGTCGATCAGGTCGGGGATCGGAATGCCCGCCACCGTGCTGTAGCGGGTGAGCGGCACCATGGTGTCGCCGTGGCCGCCGAGGACGAAGGCGGTAACGTCGTCCACCGAGACGCGGAATTCCTGGGCGAGGAACAGCTTGAAGCGGGCGCTGTCGAGCACGCCCGCCATGCCCACCACGCGCTCGGGCGGCAGGCCGGAGCGGCGCTGCAGCTGCCAGACCATGACGTCGAGCGGGTTGGTGATGCAGATGACGAAGGCGCCGGGGGCGTGCGCCTTAATGCCGTCGGCCACCTGGTTGATCACGCCGGCGTTCTTCGACAGCAGGTCGTCGCGCGACATGCCGGGCATGCGGGGGAAGCCGGCGGTGACGATGACCACGTCGGCGCCGGCGATGGCGGCATAGTCGGAGCCGCCGGAGAGCTCGGCGTCGAACAGGTCCACGGCGCCGGATTGGGCGAGGTCCAACGCCTTGCCGGCCGCGACGCCGCCAAAGACGTCGAACATGACAACGTCGCCGAGCTCCTTCAGGCCGACGAGGTGGGCGAGCGTGCCGCCGATGTTGCCGGCGCCGATGAGCGCGATCTTGTTGCGAGCCATGGGGGTCCTTCCGCGGGTAGGCGCGCTGGGCGCGGGCGCGGAGCGGCGCCCCTTGCCTGTTCTTGACGATGGGCGCCGCTCTACTCCCAGGGTGGTTGCACTGCAATAAGGGGGTGCGCTGCCCGGCTACAGGATACCCGCACCGCGCAATTTCATTACAGAAACGGAAAGGGTTGGCGCGCGACAACACCCTTTTCGTAATCGCAATGGAGTGCATCCTCCGGCGGGTGGTGTGCATGCATGGGCGGAATCGGCTGCGGGGCACATTGGCACAGACTCAAAGGTCTAGGCAAGTTTTCCTGGGAGTTGTGAGGGCCGACCGGCTTCGGGCGATTTTAACGTATTGACATTCAGCAAAGACCGTCTCAAAATCATCATGCATACTCGTATACTCGGGTCTGCTCCCGTTAATTAGGAAACCGTGAATGTCTGAAGTAAAATTTACACGCATTGGCGCTCTGTTCGGTATGACCGCGCTTGCCACCTGGGGCGGCGCCGTGCAGGCGGCCGGGGCGCGGCACGAAACCTCGTATCGCGGCGTGCACGGCCTGATCGTCGTTCCCGCCTCCAGCCAGGCGCTGCCGGAAGACGCCGGCGTTCGCGCTCACACCAACACCCGCATCCTGTTTTCCCACTTCGTCCGCGCGCCGAGCAACAGCCCGCCGTCCGGCTACGAGACGCCGGCGTCGCTGGCCTGCGTTTATGCCTTCGTCACCCCTGTCCCGGGCTGCAATCCCGCCAAGGTCACGGCACTGGCAACGGGCGGCAGCAAGCTCGTGATCCTGGTGGACGCCTATGACGATCCGACCGCCGCGAACGATCTTGGCGTATATAGTAAACAATTCGGTTTGCCGGCGATCACCAACAGCAATTTCGAAGTGGCCTATGCCAGCGGCTCGAAGCCGGCGCAGGACCCGAGCGGCGGCTGGGAACTGGAGGAATCGCTCGACATCGAAATGGCCCACGCGCTGGCGCCCAACGCCAAGGTGATTCTGGTGGAAGCCGCGTCCGCCAACAACAGCGACCTCCTGGCCGCGGACACGTATGCGGCGAACCTGGCGGTACAGGCGGGTGGCGGCGAGGTCTCCAACTCCTGGGGCGAGGGCGAATTCAGCGGCGAGAGTTCGTATGAGGGCACATTCACGGGCGGCAACGTCGTGTTTTTGGCCTCCACCGGCGATAGTCCCGGCACCGAATTTCCGTCCGTGCTGCAGAACGTGATCGGCGCGGGCGGCACCTCGATCAACCGCAGCAACGGCAACTTCACGAGCCAGAGCACCTGGACGGACGGCGGCGGCGGGGACAGCAAATACATTACGATTCCGACCTATCAGGCGGCCATCAAGAAAATCAAGAAAATCGTCGGCAAGGATCGCGGCGTGCCGGACTTCTCGTTCGACGCCAATCCCGACACCGGTGTGGTGATGTACGACAGCACGCCCTATGAGGGGCAGGTTCTCGACTGGCTGGTTGTCGGCGGCACGTCGGTGGCCTCACCGGCGCTGGCGGCGACCCTCAACAGCGCCGGCAGCTTTGCCGCTTCCACCGCGGCCGAGCTGACGACGGTGTATAACGGCTACACCAACACGGCGAACTGGACGGATATCGTGCTCGGCACCTGCAGCAACGGCGGCGGCAACAAGGCCAAGAAGGGCTACGATTACTGCACCGGCATCGGCGTGCCGAACGGTTACGGCGGCAAGTAAACGTAACATCTGCGGGAAGGCACGGCTCGGGGTTTTGCGCTCCGGGTTTGTGCTTTCCAGAAAGTCCGAGGAAGTCGTTCTTTTCTGAAGAAAAGAACCAAAAGACTTTTATCTTTTGATGCAATCCCAACGTTCCGTCCATGGCCTCGACCTTTCCGCGGGCGCAGGCGCAAAAGTCTTTTGGTTCTTTTCTTCAGAAAAGAACGTCCTTCCTTCATGCTGTATTCATTTGTCGAAGCCGAATCGCACGAGGCTGCGGCGAAGGCGTTCGAAGGGCACCCAAATTTGGGAATTCCGCAATCCTCGATCGAAATCATGGAAATCCGGCCCGTGACATCCATATCGGAATAGAAAGAGTTTTTTGCTTCTTTTTTCAAAAAAGAAGAATCTTCCTGGCTTTCTATGCCGCTTGCCCAATCGCTGGGGTATATTCAAATCGCTCGGCGGCTTGCTGGCCGGCCTGGTAGGCGTCGGACAGGACGCGGCGGTTGCCGGAGAGGCTGCGTGTGTGCAGGGACAGGCCGAGTTTGGCCAATTCGTCATCGACAATTGCGGCTTTTGCCACCACCAGATCGCGGCCGGAGGCGCTGCGGCGGTAGGCGTCGCGGGCGGCCTGCAGGGCGCGCAGCTTGTCGCAAATGCCGTTTCCCAGGCCGACCTGGAACGATGTGGTGGCCGCGCGGCGCTCGCCCGCCATCGATGCGTAGACCGGACCGGCGCGGAACAGGTTTGTCTCCGTATCGAAAACGCGCTCCACCAGCTCGTACAGATATTGCGCTGCGGCGACGTCGGCGCGGACGCCGAAGAATACGTAGCGCAACGGTTCGCCGCTGGCCTGCTCCACCCAGACGCGGCAGTCGAAAAATTCCGCTATGGTGGGAACGCAACGATCGATCGGCGCGGCGCGCTTGCGCGTGGTCTGAATGCCAAGACCATCGCAAGGTTGCGTTTTGAAATCGAGTTCACCGAGCGACAATCCGTAACGGTCGAGCAGTTCGGCGACCTTTTCGGCGGCCGCGAGGGCTTCCTGTTCGGTGCAGCCCTGGCCGACCGTCTTGGCGCGCAGGCCCTGGATGCGCTGCATGAGGCGCGCAAGGTCCTGATCGCCGAGATCGGCTGACATGCTGGTGCTGACCATGCGCTGCCGCAAGCCGGCGAACAGCGCGCGCACGCCGTGCGGCGCGTGACCGCGCGCCACGCCGATGTCGATCTGTTGGCCGATTTCGTCGAGCGTTACGACATTGCCCGATCCGCTGCGTTCACGGCGCAGGATCGTTTCGAGCATGACCATAAGCAGGCGCTGCAAGGCCGTGGCCAGGCTGGGCTGGCGGGCAGCGCGCGCCTCGATGGTGGCGATCAGCGCGTCGATGACGCTGTGCAAGCCCGCCTGCTGGCGCGTGCTCTGCAGCAAGTCCGGGTCAGGCGCGCCGTCGCCGATTGCGGCCCAGCGCCGCGCCAGCGATTGAAGGGGGCTCTCGGGGGCTGCATCGCCGAAGAAATCCCTTCCGAAGCTGATACCCTCCGGGCGGTTGATGCCGGGCACTTCGAGGGTCCCGTGGCGCACGACATGGGCGAAGAGCGCGTCGGCCCAGCGCGCGTTGGCGAACACGCCGGTGGCGCCGGCGGCGCCGTGCCCGCGGGCCACGCTATATGCGGCGGGATCGAGCGGGGTGACCAGGCCGGCCGGGCAATGCAGCGCGTCGGGCAATTTGACCAGCCGGAGGAACATTTCCGTGCCTGCGGCGAGTGCCGCGAATTCGTAGGCGGGCAGGCAGATTGCCTCGCCGGACACGGCATCGCAGGCCATGCGGAGTCTGGGGCCGGCGGCCGGTTCGAGGCGCAGCAGGCGGTAGCGCGCCATGCGCAAGGCGGCCAGGAAAGGGGCGTCAGGTCCCTGGTCGCTGGCGCGGCTCTTGGCCAGGCGGTCGAAAGCGGTGGAGCCGAGGGCGGATGGCTGGCTCAATAAAAGGTCCGCGGACAGGCTCGACGCATCGATCACGGCGGCCGCGCGGCGTGATGGCGGGATGTTTCGGACTTCCGGGCTTTCGAGCCATTTGCGCATTGTGGCCTCGGCCCTGTGCGGCGGCACGAACTGCCGGGCTGCTTGCACCAGTTTGCCGATGCGCTCGGCGTCGGCGGGCTGGGACGGCTTGGCGGCACCGCGCGGCATGGATTGGCCCCGTTGCTAATCAGGGCGCCTGGATAGCGCCGCGCACCGAGTCGGTGTGCGCGAACCACACCCACATTGCCACGCGTCCGAGCCAGGATGATCGCACGCCAAGTCCGTTGCACCGGCGGCGGGGCCCCGATGAACAAGCGGCGATTATGGCGCAGGCTTGATAATGACGGAGAGCCCGGTGGAATCGTTGTAGTAGTCGCCATCGTTATTTAAACCAAATGAAATGACCTCGCCCTTGACGACGGTGAGCTGAAACGAGAATTTCTCCTTGCCTCCGGGTTTTCCCTTTGTCGGATTGGCGCCTGGACCGGTAAGGACGCCGGTTCCGCCGTTGAACGCCGTCGTGGTGATGTTCGTGCCGCCGTCAAAAATAAGCGCCGCTATGCCGGTGGGCGTGGGATCAAGTATCTCGTACAATCCAGTAAATTTGTACGTGCCGGCTGCCGGCGCTGTCCACTGCAATATCGAGTCGACGGTCGGGCCGGGATGATCGATAACAATATTCGTAGGGTATACCAGCGCGCCGTCCAGGACGTACGTCGCGCCTGTTGCGTTTATGCCCAGGTATGGAACATCGGAAATTTCATCGCCCGATATGTTCCAGAACTCCAGCCCGGGGACACCGTTCATGCTGGCCGTATAATTCGTGTATGGCGTAAACGACGATCCGGTCGTTCCGTAACCATAGGCCCATGATGCATCTGGGTTGCTCGACGAAAATTGCTTCCGTGCATTGTATCCTTTTGCGTAAGAAGCAACTGGATTGCACACCAGGAGCGCGGCGAGTAACGCAATGCCATATTGAAGACGCATCATTTGCCCATGGGTTGAGGGTAGGCGGGAGTTTGCAACAGCTGGCGAACGGGCCGCCACGGATCACAAAACAAAACTATCCTGAAATAGATGCAATAGCAATAGCAAACGCCCGCCACCCGCGTTACAATTCGTTCATCCTGCGGCACGAGCGCGGTTGGGAACCGTAACAGATAAAAGTTTTTTGCTTCTTTTTTTCAAAAAAGAAGATTCTTCCTGACTTGCTATGCCGCCTGCCCAAAAGCCGGCGTCGGCCCCGTTGCGAATTAGGGCGCGTATATAGGACCTTGTGCCGAGTGGGGGTGCGGTTAGGAGGAAGCAGTTCTTTTTTGAAAAAAAGAACCAAAAAACTTTTATCTGTTGCGGGCGGCGCGGTCCTTCCGCGCTTGGCTAGGCCCCGGCTTCAGGGTGTAGAATGCGGCGCAATGGGTAACTGCCACGCGAAACGGGAGGCGTCATGACGAGATTTCTTGTGTTGTATCTGGTGCCAGCTTCGGTGATCGAGGATTGGGCGCGCACCGATCCGGCGACGCGGAAGGAGGCCGAGGATAAAATGAAAGCTGATTGGGCGAAATGGATGTCCGATCACGCGGCCATGATCACTGAGACCGGCGCCGGCGGCAAGACCAAGCGCGTTGTGCATAGCGGTGTTTCCGATGCCCGGAATGACATCCATCTGTATTCGTTCGTCGAAGCGGAATCGCACGAGGCCGCCGCCAAGGCATTCGAAGGCCACCCGCACCTGAGAATTCCCAGATCCAGTATAGAAGTGATGGAAATCAGACCGCTGACATCGATATCGTAACAGATAAAAGTTTTTTGTTTCTTTTTTTCAAAAAAGAAATGCTTCCTTCCTTATGCCAATCGGGCCGGGAGTTGGTGGGCTGAAGCCCACCCTACGGCGTCGCAATTGCCGCTTCGATCCGCGCCAGCACCTCGGCCCGCCCGAGTGCGGCCAGTGTCGCATCAATCCCCGGGCTGACGGTGCTGCCGGTCAGCGCCGCGCGCAAAGGCTGCGCCACCTGGCCGAGCTTCTTGCCGGCGGCCTCGGCGAAGGCGCGGAGCGCGGCATCGATCGCGGCGGGGGTAAAGTCGGAGGCGGCCAGCGCGGGGGCCAGCGATTGCAGTAAATGTTTCGCGTCCGGCGTGAGGATGGCGGCTGCTTTCGCATCGAACGGCAGCGGCACGGAGCGGGCCAGGAAGGCGGCGCTGTCGGCGAGTTCGACGAGGGTTTTGGAGCGCTCCTTCAGGCCGGGCATGAGCGTGTGGATGCGTTGCGCTGCCGTATCGTCCAACGTCAGGCCGGGGCGGTCGTGCAGGCGGCGCAGCACTTCGGCGGTGAGGCGGCCGTCATCGGCGGCGCGGATCCATACGCCGTTGAGGTGGGTGAGTTTGGCGTAATCCATGCGGCTGGCGGCGCGGCCGACGCCCGGCAGGTCGAACAGGGCGATGGCTTCGTCGCGCGACAGGATTTCCGCGTCGCCGTGGCCCCAGCCAAGGCGGAGCAGATAGTTGCAGAGCGCTTCAGGCAGAAAACCCTCGCGGTCGAATTCCAGCACGCTGACGGCGCCGTGGCGCTTCGACAGTTTGGCGCCGTCGGGGCCGTGAATCATGGGCAGGTGGGCGAAACGCGGTTTTTCCCAGCCCATGGCGTCGTAGATCTGCAGCTGGCGGAACGTGTTGGTCAGGTGGTCGTCGCCGCGGATGACGTGCGTGATGTCCATGTCGTGATCGTCCACCACGACGGCGTGCAGGTAGGTGGGGCTGCCGTCGCCGCGCAGCAGAATCATGTCGTCGAGTTCGGCGTTGGCGACGCGGACGGGGCCTTGCACCAGGTCCTCGACGATCGTTTCGCCCGCGCGGGGGGCGCGCAGGCGGATGGCGGGGGCGATGCCGGCGGGGGCCTCGGATGGGTCGCGGTCGCGCCATCGTCCGTCGTAGCGCGGGGGGCGGCGCTCGGCGATCGCCTGCTCGCGCATCTGGCGGAGTTCCTCGGGCGTCGCGTAGCAGCGATAGGCGTGGCCGGTGGCGAGCAGTTCGTCCACCACCGCGGCATGGCGCGCGGCGCGGGTGGATTGGAAAACCGGCGGTTCGTCGGCGTTCAGGCCGAGCCAGGCCAGGCCCTCCAGGATCACGTCCACGGATTGCTGGGTGCTGCGTTCGCGGTCGGTGTCCTCGATTCGGAGCAAGAAAGTGCCGCCGTGGTGGCGCGCATAGAGGAAGTTGAACAGCGCCGTGCGGGCGCCGCCAATATGCAGCAGGCCGGTCGGGCTGGGGGCGAAGCGGGTTCGGATCGTCATGGGCAGGCTTCTACCGGAAAGTGGCCGGCCGGACAGGGGGCGCGGGTTTTTCTCTTGCGTTCTAGATTACTCTGAACTACAGAGTGCTCCACGAATAATGGAGGTTACCGATGTCTCTTTCTCCCGTCGACGCCACGGCCGCCCTGCGGGATGCGACCGAGGTGGAAAGCCGCAGCTCGATGCTGCGAGGGTATCAAAGCGCTTCGCCGCACCTGATCATTTGGGGTGTGGTGTGGGCGATCGGGTATAGCGCCAGCTATCTCACGCCCGACTATGCGAATTCGGTGTGGCCCGCGCTGGTGGTGCTGGGCGTGGCGGCGGACATCGTCGCCATCATGGCCGACGGAAAGAAGAAAGTGCGTGCCGAGGGCATGGTGGTGCTGTTCGCGACGGCGGTGATTTTCGTAGGCGGGACGTTCGCGGTGATGGCGCCGCACGATCCGCGGCAGGTGGCGGCGTTCTTTCCGCTGGTGGTGGCTGCGGGCTACGGAATCATGGGCGCGATGGGCGCCACCCGGCTGTTGATTATCGGGGCGGCGGTGGCGGCGCTGACCTTGGGCGGGTTCTTTACGCTCGGCAACCTGTTCCTGCCCTGGATGGCGGCGGTGGGCGGCGGCGGACTGGTGCTGGGCGGCGTTTGGCTGAGGCGGCCATGAGCAGCGCCACGAGCCTTGGCGGCCCGGACGAGGTCATTCACCAGTCGCTGCGGTTGCGTATCATGGCCGCGCTCAATCCGCTGCCGGCGGGCGAAATGATCGAATTCATCCGCTTGCGCAGCCTGGTGGACGCGACGGATGGCAATCTGGGCGCGCATCTCACCACATTGGAGGCGGCGGGCTATGTCGCGATCGAAAAGGATTTTGTCGGGCGGAAGCCGCGCACGCGGGTGACGGCCACGCCGGCGGGGCGGGCGGCGTTTCGGCGACATGTTGCTTATTTGCGGACTTTGCTGGAGGAGGCGGCAGAGTAGGAAGAAGAATTAGTTCTTTTTTGAAAAAAA